>NZ_JANZMJ010000055.1:0-13468 GCF_025175645.1 Peribacillus aracenensis | reverse complement strand
GCTAATCTCAGGGAGCAAGCTCCCGTCGATTCGCTCGACTTGCATGTATTAGGCACGCCGCCAGCGTTCGTCCTGAGCCAGGATCAAACTCTCCGAAGAAATGTTTGACTTGCTCATTTGCTTTTTTGATAGTGTGTGCTCACTTAAAATTTAACGTTGGCGCTTTGTTTTGTTCAGTTTTCAAAGAGCGATTTATTGTCGTTACTTCGTAAGCGACTTTATTATCTTATCACTCACTCAACCTATTGTCAACGATTATTTCAAATTGTTTTTTCGATTGAGCAATTGACGATGTCGTTATTGACGACTCCTAATATATTATCAGGTTAAAGAGTTATCGTCAATGGTTTAATTGGTTTTTTTTAAAAAAAACTATAACATGATGAAAAACCCAAGGAGATATTCCTTGGGGTCTTCATCAGAGTGACTTCGACGCAATATCCTTTAAATGATCCAATAACCAATGGCCGCCAAGGCGGCAACTCCCGGTATTCCAAGCAGGCCGGCGACTGCCGAGGTAACAGGGTTGATGGGTACATGAATGCCAGCTTGATTCCCAAGTGTATTCAAAAAGAACAAAAACGCTGCACCGATAATGACCTTTATAATCCCCTGCCCTATAAACCGGACAGGTCTTAATGGCGCCCCGATAATGAGGAGCATTACAATCAGGCCACCAATTACGGCAACAAAGACAACTGGTTCCAAACTCATTCCTCCCCGCAAGCTTGTACTACACTTATATGAAGAAATCGATGGATTAAGAACCGAAAAAAATGGCCATGAGGATCAGTAATCCTTCACAGCCATTTCCTTATCATCTTTTTAAGCGGACATTCCTTCTTTTAACTTCCCTGAATAAGTAGAAATATTTCACTTCCGCCAGTCTCGCTTGGGCGATTACTTCCTCAGATGGATCAACGCTTTTTTCGAGTAATGATTTTTGATTATGCCAATTCCATTTCAAATGTTCAAGCTCTTCGATTAATGAATCATTGAATTCATTCCGAAGTTTCTTTTTTTTACGAAAGAACAAGTGAAGTCCTCCCAGCTATCTTATATTTCTCTTCTTCCTTCTATTGCTTTTGATAGCGTCACTTCATCCGCATACTCCAAATCTCCGCCAACAGGAAGTCCGTGGGCAATTCGGGTCACTTTGATGCCTGATGGTCTAAGCAACCGCGAAATATACATGGCTGTCGCTTCACCTTCAATGTTAGGATTAGTAGCCAAAATTACCTCCAGCACTGTTTCATCTTGCAGGCGCTTTAATAAATCAGGAATATTTATATCTTCCGGACCGATTCCGTCCATCGGGGAAATACTGCCATGCAGTACATGGTATAAACCATTGAACTCTCTCATCTTTTCCATAGCTATTACATCTTTAGGGTCCTGAACCACACAAATCAAACTTCTGTCCCTCTTTTGATCTTCGCAGATATAACAGGGATCTTGATCTGTAATATGACCACAGACTGAGCAATACATAAGATTCCGCTTAGCATTAACAAGTGCTTTTGCAAAATCCAAAACAGTATCTTCCTTCATGCTTAATACATGAAAGGCTAATCGAGCAGCCGTTTTAGGACCAATCCCCGGCAATTTCATAAAACTGTCAATAAGCTTGGAAATTGGTTCTGGATAATGCATCGAATTCCTCCTAAAAATTTCAAAAGAAACCCCCTGAATGGAAGTTTCTTTTGAACTTGCTTAAAACATACCCGGAAGGTTCATTCCCTTAGTGAATTGTCCCATCGTTTGGTTTGTCAGTTCTTCCGCCTTTTTCAAAGCATCGTTAGTCGCAGCCAGCACTAAATCCTGAAGCATATCGATATCATCCGGATCGACAACTTCCGGTTTGATGACTACATCGACTATTTCTTTATGTCCAGTCACGATGACCGTCACCATTCCGCCGCCAGCAGTTCCTTCAACCTTTTTTTCACCTAATTCTTCCTGTGCCTCTGCCATCTTCTTTTGCATCTTTTGCATTTGTTTCATCATGTTCTGCATATTACCGCCGCGCATACCCATTCTTCTTACCTCCAATTATTCTTTAATTTCAAGTAAATCATCGCCGACTAATTTTCTAGCCTCTGCTATAAAGGGGTCTTCCTCTTTTGATTCCGTTTCTTCTGGACCGTCGAACTGCTGTGTCGATATGAAATCCTCCCGCAACCTTTGCCACTGGCTCTCCGGAACTCCAGCTATCTCCATTCGGTGTCCGGTCAATTGCTGCATGATCGAGGCTATCACTTCCACGAAACGGTTATTTTCCATTGCCATTTGACAATGAATATCATATTTGAATTTTACCACAAAAGCTTCAGTAGACGCAGCAACAGGTTCTGCCTCCGTTAATAAAGCTGCCAATGATTTTTGGTTTTGCTGACCTAACTGTTCAAGCAATTCCCCCCACTTACTTTTCACAGCATTAAGATCCGGCTTCGTAGCTTGTTTCAAAACTTGATTGATCTTTCCTGCAGGTGCTTTATACGCTTTTTTAACGGCCCTTTGCGCCTTAGCCTGCTCTGCAGGTTTTTCCGTCATGGCTGCCGGGATTCCGTTTTTCTGCACTTCAAGTAATTTCTTCTCTAAATCTTCTATTTTCTGCAGCAGCTGTTGAAGCTGCCCGTTATCACTTTGATTTGGCCTTTGCTCATTACATAACTTCACAAGTGCCACTTCAAGGAAAATCCTTGGATGATTTGTCCATTTCATATCCTGCTGTGTTTGATTGAAGCTTTCAATAATGGAGTAAATCGATTCAGAAGAGATGACTTCTGCCAATTCCTTAAATTGGGGATCTATTAAAACACGCTCGAAGGATTCTGCCAGTGCCGGTGCCGTTTGATACAAAAGCATGTCACGGAAATAATAAATCATGTCTTCTATGAACCTGGCCGGGTCTTTTCCCATGGCCAGCAATTCTTCAAGGACTTCAAGTGCCACCGCTACTTCTTTATCATATATGGCTTTTGCCAGCCGGCTTAAAAATGCCTGTGACACAGAGCCGGTGACAGTCAATGCATCTTCCACAGAAACCGTCTCTGAGCTGAAGGATATCGCTTGATCAAGAAGGCTTAGTGCATCTCGCATCCCGCCTTCGGCTGCCCTCGCAATGATATGCAGGGCTTGTTCATCACATGAAACACCTGTTTCTTCAATGATTTGTGACATCCTGCCAACTATATCTTGAGGCTGGATCCTTTTAAAATCAAACCTTTGGCAACGGGAAATGATCGTTAGTGGAATCTTATGAGGTTCAGTCGTCGCCAATATAAAAATCACGTGCTTCGGAGGTTCTTCCAATGTCTTTAAAAGCGCATTGAAAGCCCCTTGTGAAAGCATATGTACCTCATCGATGATATAAACTTTATATGTAACCGCGTTAGGAGCATATTTAACCTTATCACGAATGTCACGGATTTCCTCGACACCATTATTGGATGCTGCATCAATTTCTATAACATCTGATATGGAACCATCGGTGATTCCGCGGCAGGTAGCACATTCGTTACAGGGCTCACTTATCGGGGCATGCTCACAATTCACTGCTTTTGCTAGAATTTTGGCAGCACTTGTTTTCCCTGTTCCACGTGGACCGGAAAATAAATAGGCATGCGAAACTTTCTGCCCGACCAAGGCATTCTGCAACGTTTTCGTTACATGTTCCTGCCCGACTACATCAATGAATTGTTGTGGCCGCCACACCCGGTATAATGCTTGATACCCCACGGAAATCCCTCCTTCTTTTCTCCATCTTGTTTATTATACATTACTGATTTCCTTAATTTCAAAGTCTAAAAAGAAATTTCATCATTGCTTCATTTTTTTCAAGAGTACCAAGCACTTTACCTTCTTGGCATAAAAAAAAACCCACCCGATACGAATGAGTTTTTTGTTTATGTAAAATAACTGCCGTGCACCTTCTGTCGATTAGCAACCATAAGCGTTACTTAAGCAGTTAGCTCGACCCAGGCAACCCTGCGGCACATGAGAACTTCCACTTAATGCTGCTTCCTTCCGGACCTGACATGGTTCATGGAGTCCCATTGCGCAGGACCCGGGCGTCAACACCACTTACTTAAGGCAGGCCCTACAGAATGCTAACCTCGAGAAGGGATTCAACCTCGCTAGAGCGGATTGCGAGTACAGGGCACCGCTACCTCCCCGTCTAGCACGGCAAAAGTAATACCAATTTCACAGCGTCATGACGACGCATAATTCATTATACTAAGGTAACAAAAAAAACGCAAGTGTTGTTCATGAACAGTTTGATTCCAAATTTATCAAACGAAGCAAACCTTTTTTTCAACATTCGTTTTTCCCCTATTTATTTTCTTCGGCAATCTTGAGTGCTTGCTCTCTTTTCAAAGTTTTCTTTCTATCCCTAAGCTCTTTAAAAAAAGAAGTCAATATCCAGCCGCACTCTTCGCCTAATACACCGCTTGTTACATCACATTGATGGTTAAAGCGTTCATCTTGAAGTAGATCCATGAATGTTCCCGCACAGCCAGCCTTTGGATCATGCGCTCCAAAAACAACCCTTTTCACCCTAGATTGCAAGATGGCCCCAGCACACATGGGACAGGGTTCCAGCGTCACATATAATGTCGCATCTTCCAGGCGCCAACTGCCAAGTTCCTTGCAAGCCTCATTGATCGCAAGCAGCTCCGCATGTGCCGTCGCATTCTGTTCCGTTTCCCTCAGGTTATGCCCTGTCGAAATAACTTGATCATCTATTACGATTAAAGCGCCAATCGGCACTTCTTTCAACATCTGCGCCTTTTCTGCTTCCTTTAAGGCTAAATTCATGTAATAAACATCATCCTTCATAAAAAAACCCCCTCATATAAAGTAGGAGTAAACAGACAAATATAAGACAAAAATAAAGGTCATACTACTTGTTCTAATGAATAGTAACGCATGCGGCCTACGTGCTGCAAGTAAATTCTCACAATATAGGAGGATATACCATGAATCGACCTGAATCACCTTCTTTTGCATTGCTTATCATTGATATGATCAATGATTTTGATTTCAAATACGGGAATATGCTCCTTGAACATACGAAACTTATCGTCGATCCGATTTTGAAATTAAAAAAGCAAATGAAAGAAAAAGGTTTTCCAATCATTTATATCAACGACCATTATGATTTATGGCAGGCTGACTTCGATAAAATTATTGATAAATGTAAAAATGAAGGAAATGCCTCATTAATCGAAAGGATCAAACCTCAACAGGACGAATTCTTTCTCATCAAGCCGAAACATTCCGCATTTTATGGGACGGCACTCCATACACTACTTAAACGTTTAAACGCGGAAACACTGATCATTACCGGAATAGCTGGCAACATCTGCGTGCTATTCACGGCCAATGACGCCTATATGCGGGAATATAAATTATGGATTCCGAAGGATTGCATCGCTTCTGCATCAAAGGAAGATAATCATTACGCATTAAAGATGATGAACCATGTTCTCAAGGCATCCATAAAAGATGGTGAAGACTTTTAAGCACCAATCGAATAAGGCACTAACCTCATACCACCTCCAATAAACAATCTTTCATTCTCTTTCTTTATCAACCTGACAAAAATATCACTAAAGTCCCAAGTCTGTGATACAATATCTCTTGGCGAAAAACCTAATAACCGGGAATTTCAGCTTGATACCTCATGAAGGAGGACAGATTGGATGAAATCCACCCCATTTATCACCGTCGAAGGTCCAATCGGCGTGGGAAAAACATCACTTGCAAAAGTTATCGCAGATCATTTTCAAATTTCATTATTGAAGGAAATTGTAGATGAAAATCCATTTCTCGGGAAATTCTATAAAGATATTGATGAGTGGAGCTTTCAAACAGAAATGTTTTTTCTGTGTAACCGGTATAAACAATTGGAAGATATCGAAAAAAAGTATCTTACTAATAACCAAGCCGTGGTGGCTGATTACCATATATTCAAGAACTTGATATTTGCTGAACGAACGTTAAAGAACGGACAATACAATAAGTACCTTGAAATATTCAATATTTTAACACGTGACATGCCTAAACCTAATATGGTGATTTATTTAAATGCAAGTCTTGATACTCTTATCTCCCGAATCGGCAAAAGAGGTCGTGATTTCGAAAAAAATATATCCTCCATTTATTTAGAGCAGTTATCCGCGGATTATCGAACGTTCATGGAAGCATTTGAGAAACAGCATCCTGACATACCTGTTCTTACATTCAACGGAGATGAGCTGGATTTTGTCGGGAACAAGGATGATTTGAAAACGATAATCAGCCAAATAGAGAATGCCCTGCACAAAGGAGTAAAGTCAAATGAACTTACGAAAGAAATATAATATTCCAAACAACGCTGTCATTACGATAGCAGGGACGGTTGGCGTAGGAAAATCGACCATGACCAATGCTTTAGCCGATGCCCTTCAATTCAGGACATCCTTTGAAAAGGTTGATACGAACCCCTATCTGGATAAGTTTTACGATGATTTTAATCGTTGGAGTTTCCACCTGCAAATCTATTTCCTCGCTGAACGTTTTAAAGAGCAAAAAAAGATCTTCGAATATGGCGGCGGTTTTATCCAAGACCGTTCCATTTATGAAGACACCGGGATATTTGCAAAAATGCATTATGAAAAAGGCACGATGAATGATGTGGACTACGAAACTTATACAAGCCTTTTCAACGCCATGGTAATGACGCCATACTTCCCGCACCCTGATTTACTTATCTATCTCGAAGGTTCGCTGGACGATATCCTCGACCGGATCCAAGAGCGAGGCCGTCCAATGGAACAGCATACCCCAATTGAATATTGGCAGGAAATGCACGGCCGTTACGAAGAATGGATCGATCAATTCAACGCCTGCCCTGTCCTTCGATTAAATATAAACGAATATGACCTTATGCAGGATCAAGCAAGCATCGAACCTCTTATAAAACGGATTGCTGAATATATGGAGCAAACCAAGTTATTGCGAAATGTGTAAAACAGAAAAACCACCGGTTATCCGGTGGTTTTTTAATATATTAGAAAACAAAAATTCCGTTACATATCTGTAACGGAATTTATCGATATCCAATTTATGCGCTGTGGTTATTAATAAGTTATGGAGGAGGTAGAGGGATTCGAACCCCCGCGGGATTTGACTCCCCTGTCGGTTTTCAAGACCGATCCCTTCAGCCGGACTTGGGTATACCTCCGTATCAACATTTATTATATTACATGGAATTAAAATTAAAGTCAAGCCCTCTATAAAGTTTTTTTAAAATAATTTCAAACCTTTATAAAAAGAAGAATCAGCCTCTTTAATCAGAAGCTGATTCCCTTTAACTTACGGTTTAATGACTTCCACACCGCGCATATATGGACGTAATACTTCAGGAATGATAACACTGCCATCTTCCTGCTGATAATTTTCCAAAAGGGCAGCCACTGTACGGCCGATTGCCAGACCTGATCCATTTAGAGTATGGACATGTTCCGGTTTGCCTTTTGCATCACGTCTGAAGCGGATATTGGCCCGTCTAGCCTGGAATGCTTCAAAGTTACTGCAAGAAGAAATTTCTCGGTACGTCCCATAACTCGGGATCCAAACCTCGATATCATACTTTTTAGCAGCAGTGAATCCAAGATCTCCCGTACACATGCTCAGCACTCGGTATGGAAGGCCTAGCAATTGAAGGACCTTTTCGGCATGACCTGTGAGATTTTCCAATTCTGCATAAGAATCTTCCGGCTTCACGAACTTCACTAATTCAACTTTATTGAATTGGTGCTGACGAATTAACCCGCGGGTATCACGACCAGCAGATCCTGCCTCTGAACGGAATGAAGCGCTGTATGCCGCATAGCTTATCGGCAGATCGTCCGTGCTCATGATTTCATCACGATGGAAGTTTGTCACCGGGACTTCGGCTGTAGGAATCAAGAAGTAATCATCACTTTCGATACGGAAAGCATCCTCTTCGAATTTTGGCAATTGACCTGTTCCCGTCATGCTTGCACGGTTCACCATATATGGCGGCAGCATTTCTTCATATCCGTGTTCCTCAACATGAAGGTCCAACATAAAGCTAATTAAAGCACGCTCTAATCGTGCACCAAGACCCCTATAAAATACAAATCGGCTTCCGGTCACTTTTGCTGCCCGTTCAAAATCCAGGATGCCTAGATCTCCAGCTACATCCCAGTGCGGTTTCGGTTCAAACTTGAATTCCGGTAACTCTCCCCATTTACGGATTTCGACATTATCGTCTTCCGTCTCACCAACAGGCACACTTTCATGTGGAATATTCGGAATGGAAAGAAGTAATGTTTCTAACTGGGCTTCCACTTCACGAAGTTCATCATCGAACCCTTTGATACGGTCACCAACTTCACGCATTTCGGCAATCAACTGATCTGCGTCCTTTTTTTCCCGTTTCAATACGGCCACTTGCTGTGAAACTTCGTTTCTTTCGCTTTTCAGCTTTTCCGTATCAGCAATCAAAGTCCGACGCTTTACATCCAGTTCCTCGAATTTACCTAAATCGGTCAAATCTTCTCCTCTAAATTGCAATACACGCTTCACTTCTTCAAAATTATTCCTTACATATTTCAAATCCAACATTTTCAGTTCCTCCTTAATAGTTTGATGATTTATCAAAGAACGCAAAAAACTCCCGTCCCCTGAAGAAGGGACGAGAGTTAACCCGCGTTGCCACCCTAGTTGAAGGCGTATGAAAAACGCCTACCACTTATCTCGATAACGGCTTTTAACCGAAAGTATTTACTGACCCAAAGGGCTTTCCATACTCTGCTCCAGGAGGGATTCACAAAACTCTCACACCGATTTCCACCAGCCATCGGCTCTCTATAGAAAGAAATACTTGTTACTATATCCTGTCATTGCTTTCTTATATAATCAGATTGTTTTCCATAATGTACTATAATTTTATACATTACGCAACCGTTTTATACACGAAACTTAAAACCAGCCTTTAACAGTAGAAGCTACACTGCTCCATACGTCACCAAAGAATCCGCCAACCGCTCGCATTGATAATACGAACCAGTTTGCCTTTTCAACAGATTCAGCAGCTACGACGTTCACCTTAACCGGATCGCCGTTAATGTACCCGTAATCTTCTCCTTTTTTAGGAGTGACTGTGATGTAACCTAGCTTTTCACCTTTTTTGATTGGCGCAGTAAGCTTACCATCATCATTCAATTTGTTTTTATCGATCACTAAATCTGTTTTATAGTTATCTTTCTCACCATTTTCAACAAGTAGCTCGATTGCCTTTTCAGATTGGATCTTAACGTTTTTTTCCTTACCTTTTACTACTGAAAGTGTTTCTTTCCCTTTCACCTGGTAATTGGCCGGAAGGACTTTTTCCTTTTTAAAGGTTGCATAAGCATAGTTCATAAGCTTAGTGCTATCTGCAAAACGTTCGTTTTTATTAGTGGACTTCATAACCACCGTGATATAGCGCTGACCGTCCCGGATAACCGTCCCTGTATGTCCATAACCGGCAAAGTCGGTAGAACCCGTTTTCAGTCCATCTACGCCTTTATATTCAAATATCAGACCTGGCAGCATCCAGTTGAAGTTCGGATATTCTTTTCCATCACGGAACTTCAATTTAGGAATGCTGGCGATCTTTAACACTTCAGGATAATCGTTTATTAAACGATAAGCAAGAAGGGCAGTATCTTTTGCTGTCATGATATTTTCACTATCTTCATTACCAGAAGGATATTGTCCTAATAAATCGGAGTTGTTCAAACCGCTGGCATTAACGAATTTATGGTGTTTCAAGCCTAATTCCTTTGCTTTTTCGTTCATTAACTTAACGAAGCTCTTTTCACTTCCGGAAACCAACTGTGCTAAAGCCACTGTTGCCGCATTTCCGGAATAGACGGCCATAGCTTGATATAGTTCCTTAACTGTATAATCTTCACCTTCCGTTAACCCAACATTCGACAAATTAGGTGCTTTTGAAAGGTCATGTACGTATTTATTTATTTTAACTTTTTGATCCCAACTGATTTTCCCATTTTTGATTGACTCCATTATGATGTACTCGGTCATCATTTTAGACATGGATGCAATCCCTAATACTTTATCGGCATTTTTTTCATACACGATTTGTCCTGTTTCACCATCAATGACGATGGCTGCCTCTGCTTTTAAACCTAAATTATCAGATTCAGCAACAGCTTCCCCCGGTTGATAGGCAAATTGCGACATAACAAGAACTAAAACAAAAGTGAAAATGAGGGTCATCTTGCTGATTTTTTTCAATTTCCAATACCTCCAACTTTTAAGCTAATCTCTATTACAAAGAAGAAACTTTATGTAATTCCCTTGACACCTTGTCTAGTTTATCACAGAAAAAATAAAAAAAATAGACAGAGTAATCGCAGACTCTGTCTATTTTAATAATAAATTTTAATGACGATTATATGTTAAATTCATTACATTGAGTAGTTCGGTGCTTCTTTGGTAATTTGGACATCATGAGGATGGCTCTCCCTTAACCCGGCACCGGTCATTTTGACAAATTGAGAGTTTTCCCTCAACTCTTCCAATGTGGCTGTGCCGCAATATCCCATACCTGAGCGAATGCCGCCAATCAGTTGGAAAATGGTATCTGAAAGAGGTCCTTTATATGGCAGGCGCCCTTCGATGCCTTCCGGTACGAATTTCTTGTTATCTTCTTGGAAGTAACGATCTTTAGATCCCTTTTCCATTGCAGCAACAGAGCCCATACCCCGATACACTTTAAAACGGCGGCCTTGGAAAATTTCCGTTTCGCCTGGGCTTTCAGTTACACCTGCAAGCATGCTGCCAAGCATTACTGCATGTCCGCCTGCAGCCAGGGCTTTAACGATATCACCAGAGTATTTAATTCCGCCATCAGCGATGATCGTTTTACCATGTTTTCTTGCTTCTGTCGCACAATCGAAAACTGCCGTGATTTGCGGAACACCTACACCAGCTACAACCCTTGTCGTACAGATTGACCCTGGTCCGATTCCAACTTTGACTACATCGGCACCCGCTTCAATCAGTGCTTTAGTCCCTTCAGCCGTTGCCACATTACCGGCAATGATCGTCAATTCAGGATATGTCCCGCGGATTTCCTTCACCATTTCAAGAACGCCTTCTGAATGACCGTGAGCAGTATCAAGTACAATTGCATCGACATGGGACTTTACTAGCATTTCAACACGCTTCATTGTATCCTTAGTCACTCCGACTGCAGCACCTGCAAGTAATCTTCCTTGCTTATCTTTCGCCGAATTCGGGAACTCAATGACTTTCTCGATATCCTTGATCGTAATAAGTCCTTTAAGGACTCCATTATCGTCTACAAGGGGAAGCTTTTCAATTTTGTACTTTTGAAGAATCTTCTCTGCTTGTTCCAAGTTAGTTCCCACTGGCGCTGTGACCAGATTCTCTACAGTCATGACACTGGAAATCTTCAAGGAAAAATCGGAAATAAATCGCAAATCACGGTTTGTAATGATACCCACAAGTTTTTGGTCCTCTATATTGTTGACTACAGGAACACCCGAAATGCGATATTTACCCATTAAATGCTCTGCATCAAATACCTGGTGATCCGGCGTTAAGAAAAATGGATCGGTAATTACACCGCTTTCTGAACGTTTTACTTTATCCACCAGTTCAGCTTGTGCTTCAATAGACATATTTTTATGAATGATACCTAATCCGCCTTGACGAGCCATGGCAATTGCCATTTCAGCTTCTGTCACGGTATCCATTCCTGCACTGATGATAGGAAGGTTGAGCTTTAAGTTTTCAGCTAAGTTGACTTGAAGGTTAACATCTTTCGGCAAAACCTCTGATTTCGCTGGAATTAATAGGACATCATCAAAGGTTAAACCTTCTTTTGCAAATTTATTTTCCCACATTATTTTCCCCTCCTGCTTAAAAATATTATTTGTAGGTTATCAATAGGACATACTACTGTCAAGAAGAGAAATAAAAGTTTGATTATTCTATTAATTCGGAGGATCGCTGCAATGCCTGAAAACAATGATAATTTCGATAAATATACACCTTTTTTTTCCGCATCTTCCTCACAACTTTTTTTACAAAAGTGTTACAAGCATGAAAAAATAGCAGAAGCGGAAATAAAAAGTTATGATAATTGTTATCCATTTATTTACCATCTTGAACATGCTAAAACTTATTATAATCAGGCTGCCATTGCACCACTTTCCATACAACCGATCCTAACATTTTATGGATTCGCCCAATTGTTAAAGGCTTGTCTGCTCACGATCGATCCCAACTATCCGGAATCAACCTCGATGCTTGCCCATGGGGTTACTACGAGAAAGAAGAAAAAACAACAATATGAATTTTTAAAGGACGAAGTTAAAACGCAAAAGAACGGACTTTTCACCTGCATTGCCGAGAAGTTATTTCATATCAAGCATTTGGAGGGTGAAAAATTTTCCATGGGGACGCTGATAAAGGAAATACCGGATATGCAGCACTTTACATGGTCCATTTCCAAGAAAAATTTCGTCACGATGTTACCCTTTTCAAATGGTTTTCAACTGCCCTCAGCGACATTGGATAGCTATCAAATGACCAGCAGTCGAATGGAAGAATTTTTGAAAGCTAAAACGAATCAAGTTTACAATATTTCAGAAGCGCCTGGGACACTGCATTTAAAAACTGATGGCATTCCTATTCATAATGCTCCTTCCCCAATACGGTATAATTTGGCGGAAAGACAGTTCATGCTATCACTCAATAAAGATTCGTCGGCTTTTTCATTACCTGAACTTTTGATCCATTATTTGATTTCTTATAACCTTAGCATAATAGCTCGTTATGAAACAGAATGGTGGGCAGAACTGATGAAAACCATGCCCAATGATGATTACCCTTGCATTGTGCAATTCCTTAAAATAAGCCAAGCTAAGGTGCCATTTTTAATTTTTGAATGGATTAAGTCGGAGAGGTTCCACTTTTGATCCTCCCAACATCCAATTGGTCGATTGATCTGCCCCGAATGACGAAAAAAGACCAGCTGGATGGCTGATCTTTTTAAATGGCTTGGCGGCGTCCTACTCTCACAGGGGGAAACCCCCAACTACCATCGGCGCTGAAGAGCTTAACTGCCGTGTTCGGAATGGGAACGGGTGTGACCTCTTCGCTATCGCCACCAAACATAAAAGGAACGTTGTTCCTTCAAAACTAGATAATAAGAAGGTATTTCATTTTTTAAAAAGCGTTGGTTAAGTCCTCGATCTATTAGTATCAGTCAGCTCCACATGTCGCCACGCTTCCACCTCTGACCTATCAACCTGATCATCTTTCAGGGATCTTACTAGCTTGCGCCATGGGAAATCTCATCTTGAGGGGGGCTTCATGCTTAGATGCTTTCAGCACTTATCCCGTCCGCACGTAG
>NZ_JANZMJ010000054.1:0-15047 GCF_025175645.1 Peribacillus aracenensis | reverse complement strand
AAGGAATGTAAGCGCAAATGACGCTAAGAGACATGGGAGGGTACGTCATCATAAGTTTCGCAGAGATCTATTGTGCATCACATAGTGGAGAAAATAGCTAATGATTTCCATTAGTTTTAGCGAAGCGTACCCTCAATTTAGTAATAAAAACCAGAATTTCAATACTCTGTTTAAAAGTAGGATAAAAAAATAATTCCCCTAATACACCGAGTGGTGCAAACCGTTGATACATCAATGTTCATAGAGGGAGGTTAGTTCAATTAGAAATGATACAATTAATAAATTTGAGATATTTACAAGAATGGTGAAATCGAAGAAATAATAAAACAGTAAAAAGTTAGGTGAAGGTAAGGTGTAATTGTGGAGTTTGTATTAATTGGAATTATAGTTATGATGATGACTTATTTTGTGAAGAGGAATAAAGAAAAGGAGTTATTGAATAATCAAAATAAGGATGAGTTTATTGTACGTTTACCAAAATTATATGGTTGGATTGGGTTAATATGTTTGATCCTTTTTCTAACACTTTTCATTGGTATGATTCTCTATCCAGATGATACAGGAGATTTCTGGGTAGGTGCTTGTTTCTTTGGATTTGTATCATTGGGAGGATCTCTTGCAAATGCTTCAATAGCTTGGAAGATTAATGTCAATATTAATAATGGCTTTTTCATATATAGAACATTCTTTTGGAGAACAATTCAAATACGATATTCAGATATTCAAAATGTGCGTTCAACTCAATTTTTTATAATCCTAAAATATAGAAATAAAAACTTTTTTATAGATAAAACAGCTTATAATGTTGAATTATTTAATTCAATGCTGGAAAAGTGGAAAATAGAAGGACAAACAACAATGTAGATAAGTATTTTGAAACGAATGATATAAGAACCTTTTTATTGAAAGCTTTCGAATAAAATCAATGTTACTAACAGGTGCATTACCTCAACAACGGATAATGCCATTTTCTTATTCAAAGATTTGTGAGTCTATGAAGAATTGTACTTAAAGTAACGGGTGCGATAGCTGAGGACCGGAGCTGTCTTTAAGGCGGCTTTTTCTATTAGAACTAAAGGGGCAGGATAGTCCATTAAAGGAAATGGAACTACTAGTACTACGAAAACAAAAACTACATGGAATATGGATAAAAACAGTTAAATATACCTGGAGTAGCTGTCGTTTAAACTTAGACTGATGCTTATGTGCAAGTTGCTACTAAAACTGGTACATTTAATAAATACGGATTTTAAGGGGGAGAAGACATTTGAAGAATATTAACATAGTAAATGGAATAATTGATATCATTGTTCTTGTTGTAGTGGTATTTATTATTGTGAAAATCGTAAAAACAGTTAGCAGAAAATTAAAGAAGAAAATAACCACAGAAAATAATTAGAAAACACTATAAATATATGGGAATCCAGCAGCAGCGAGAACAAGACTAAATAAATCTAATATTTTATTTTAAGGCGATATAACCGTTGTTACGATTAAATAAAAAAGGCGAACTTTTCAGTTCACCTTTATAATCTACGTAGTTTTAGGTTGTTCAAGAATGAATAGTTAGTGAAGTAAATGAAAAAAGAAAAAACCAGTTTTGTTAGACTGATTTTTTCATCTTAATATAACACTTTGTTAATTCAGTTTTTAACACTTACATGTTCAATCATACGCTTCATTGCCTGAATTTGCCCCATATGAGTCGCTTCATGCATTAATGTTAAACCTGCAAGTTCTATAACAGTCTTACAACCTAGGAATGGTGTATCCAAATCTCGATCTAGCTGTTCAGGAGGAATTTGCTTTAAACGAGTTAATTGATCTTTCAACTGTACAACCAGCTCATCCATAGCAGGTACATTCCCTGTCCAATCAGCTGGTTTTGTGCCATTCCCAAACAATTCTATATAATTCGTGGGAAGGTGAGTTGTTACATGCGGGAAATTAAACATAGTTTGTTCAGTAATTGTCAAAACGTGACCTGTCTGCCAATGAATTGTGTTATTAAAACCATCTGGCTGCACATCAGATTGTTCCTTAGAAACAGACTCTACATTCTTGATGAAATATTCTCTTGTCATCTCAAATTGCTTAAATACAAGTTGATTCATCGTTTTCTCCCCTCTCATTAACAAAATCATCCATATTATACCAGTAAAAAATGGAAAAGAATATAGTTGAAACTTCCTAAAATTAGTTTTTTGTCAACTGGTTCTTGTTCCACAGTAGGGCGCGATTCTTTAAGCTTTAAGGCGGTCCTTATGGAACTAAAGGGGCAGGATAGTTGAAGAAGAACTGAATAAATAAATAAAAACAGCCAGGTTCTGGCTGCCTTTTTATAAAAAATGCAAATGCTTACAATAAAAACAAAGATTCAATCAGATTTATGGGATAATTTTATTAATTCCAGTTTTTCTCTATAAATTGAAAGGCAGGTTGTAAATTTGTTTTGTTAGCAATTGAAATGACAGTGGGAACCACAGAAGGGTCCGTTTTGGATAAATTAGGGATCCGTGGATTTAACCGAAAAAAACGATTTCCTAGAAGCTGAGAACTGACCATGGATTCATAGTAACCGGATCCACTAGCGACTATCTGAAGAAATGGCAGTAAGGGTTCATTGGGCGATCGGTCCAAAAGAACTCCCCAATTCGGTGGAAGGTTCTTCATATTTTCGGGGCGTATGTTATCTGCACTTACCATCCCCCACCCCTTCGTATCTCTTCTTAGTTGAGTCGGCTCTTCACCTGTTCCGATGGATAATACCGCAATTTGATCCAACGGCTGTTTGGCTTTCCCCACTGCAAACGCGATACTGGCTGTACTGGGGTTAGTTGTTACTGTATACCCATCCACGTAGTTTTGATAGGCTCGTTGCGTCGCGGGAGCGCCACTGCTCCGTAGTATTACATCACTCGCTTTCTCATTTAAATAGGGAGAGCCAGGAAAGTTGTGGAATAACACAGGAGTCCAACGATTCAGCTCCGGTGAAAATAAATGAAATGCAGGGACAACAATTCGTCTTTTTAAGTCTTTGAGGAGAAGATTTGGTGGAAAAAATGTTTGTACCGCTTTAATGAAACCAGAATAAGGTAATTGTTGGTTATAAACAGGTCCGCCTGGTCGGGAAACGCTGAATGCCGGCACGATTTTATCCTTAAAAAAGTGGAATGTCTCCTTCGGCGATCTTCCACTTGCTAACGCAAGGGCAGTGAATGAACCGATTGAATTTCCTGAAAAAACATTGGTTCGACTAATTAATTTTGGGTTTTGCCGAGCCAGTCTGTTTAAAAGTTGTAAACTTAAAGCACCTAAGGTGCCGCCTCCATCAAAGGTCATGATTCGATATTTTGTCAAAGCTGATTTCTCCTTTCCAATCTGGTCAAAAGTATCATTCAGTATATGTTTATTTTTCAGGAGCCGGATTATGTAGCTAAACATCCAAGGAAAGACTCCATCGAGTATATAAAAAATACTACTAGCTTTTTTTATGGAACTAAAGGGGCAGGTTAGTTGAAGAACTTAGGCATTTGAAACTTTAAATCGGTTAAATCGTAATATAGATAAATGTCAAAGGCGAAGGGAATAATCAGAGGTGAAATCCTTTAGAAATGATGAAGGTAAACGTAAAAAAGAAAAATTGATACTGATGATGGATGGAATAGAACGTTTTATGGAAGCCCAACAATTGGAGGGGTTATTGTAGTTGGGGCAATTGTTCTATACTTTATATTCAAATAGATTTATTCAACTAAAGGGGCAGGTTAGTTGAATAAGGAATTAGTTACCAATACTTAAATTCTGATATTTTTTGAGATAATCAAAAGGTAAGTAGACTTTGAAGGTAAGGAGTAAAAGGTGAAGAGATATATTTCGTTAAACTTAATTTTGTTTATTGTTTTTTTGGCAGGAACCATACTTACGATATTTATAATATATAAGGATATTGATACTTCGCTATCTCTTAAATTTATTATAGGATATGTAATTTATCTTCTTCTATATGGTTTGTTCTCCATCTTTTTAGTTATTGCGAATACAAGGAAGTTAAATTGGATTCAAATAAGAAAAAGGTTTTTTACGTTTATTATTTGGTTTATTTCTTTAAGTGCTTTGCACTATCTTCTTTCTTATTTTTTTAGACGTTCGGAAATGGATGTTTGGGATTTAGGTATTCCTTTGGGTGTATCATTTGGATTGGCATTTTCTGATTTAATGTCTTGGAAAAAGAAAGAATAAAGCATTGAAGTTTTGCTAAGGATTAATGGCTTTATGCTCTTTCACTAACGGGTGCAAGAGATAAAGATGGAGGGTTGCTGCGGCAGCCTTTTTCTTATGGCACTAACGAGGCAGGATAGTTGCATAAGAAGTGATTTAATAACCCTCATTAAAAGCATCGTAAAGGTGGCTATTCAAATGGAAAATTGGATTGAATTATCTACAATAGAATATAACGAGGTATGGGATAGGATATATGGTGAATTTACTTTTGAACCAAGCATTTCAAACTTCCCATCTTTTAAAGTGCCAAATCCATTTATCACATATGATGTATCCCCTTATTTAAATTGGTCCGGAGATTCAGATACTTATGATGAGATTTACAATGATCTAGAGGATAAGTCATTGCTTGTTTTTCAAGAACTCACACAGAAAAATGAATATATGTATGCGTTAGATTGGCAACATCCAGGTTATTGGATAAACCCCCGTATGGAGTTTCCGAAAAGTGAATTTGATGAATGGACAGTACCTATTTTTCCAAACGGTGATTATTACTTTTTTATTCATAAGAATTTAGAATGGGGATTATTAGGACATCCTTGGGAAGAAACCATCACTATTTTTGGAAAAGAATTGATAAAAGGTTTTGAAAAACATCAACCGAGAATGTTTCAAAAGATATTACGTCAGGGATAATGTAAACCTTGCTGAACTAACGGGTGCGTTAGCTGAAGAAAAGAGCTGTCTTTAAGACAGCTCTTTTCTTATGGAACTAAAGGGGCAGGATAGGTCCACAAGCACAGTGTATTCGAACTGTGCGGTAAACAATAATACTCCTCAGGAGCTGTAATCTTCAAAAAAATAAATTAATGTGATACCCTAACAATTAGTAATATTATCCAAGTGAGGAGTGTGCAAAAGAGAATGAACGACGATCAATGCCCTAAATGTAATTCAAACAATATTAAGAAAGGAGCTCTTGGAACCGGGTTCAAATCTGTTCTAATGTTTTCCTATGATAATTCAAAGAATAAACCTTCAAAGATTATCTCTTACTATTGTTCAGATTGCGGCTACATACTTAGTTCTAATTTGGAAAACCCATCTAATTTAGATTAATAACTAAATGTACAAAGTGGAGGCATTTAATATGGACCCTGGTTTTATATTAATGTTGGGACTTATATTTATAGTTGTAATTTCGAATAAGTTTTTATTTTGGTGGGTTAAGCTCACAATAGTAGCTTACTATTGTATAATTTCTTATATCTTTTTTAAAGTTGAAGCCAAAATAAATGAAGAATATGAAACTCCTCTACCAGATGCCTATTGGGATAAAGTTACAGGTTGGGCAGATACCATTGCAGGTCTTATATTTCTTCCGTTGTCATTTATACTTCTTTTTATCTTTTACAAATGGTATTCAAGCCGGAAAGATCTGCAAGCTAACGGTTTCGTTGTAGCTATGTCTATTCCCACAATCGCTATTGTCCTATTTTTCTTTATAATGTTTAAGTTTGTATACGGGTACAGACCATAAGGTTTGTACTTTTTTATTGCACAGTTTGTGTCAACTCTATAATAAGGCAGGTTGCTGAGGCTGCCTTTTCTTATGGCACTAACGGGGCAGTTTAGTTGCATAAGAAATGATAAAATATGTATAGCTAAATTGGACTTTGGGACGTGATTAAAACGGATAAAAGGTTATTGGACATATATAAGGAATGGGAAGACAAATTAGATGATGACGAGTGGTATTTTAGTAATTCTTTTGAATCAATTACTAAGGATATGTCCCCTGAAGAAGCGTTTAACTACATTCCAAATGTCATTGAGTTGTTATTTAAGTTAGACGATGACTTTTTGGTATGGGAAACCCTTTATTTCTTAATTGAACTGTATAGTCTTGCTGATACCACGCAGATACATCCATTCCTCGAAAGGAATTGGTCTGTGTTAAAGAAACATATTAAGAAATATGAAGACTCCAATACTACTCCATTTAAGGAACTTAAAAGCCACCTTAGAGTTATAGAATGAACTTATCTTGTTGAACTAACGGGGCAGGATTGTTGAAGAATCACCCAAAATTTTGAAACATATTTCGGACAACAAACGTAAGTATTATAGCTAGTGGGAAAATAAGAACGAACATTAATTTCTTAATCGAATTCATAATAAGTATATTAAACATATTAATTTTAGTGTATAGGGGGGAATGGATTATGTTGAAGGAGAAAAATATAAAATATCCTAATAAACGTGTATTTGGAATATGGCTTATTTGGATTGGACTAATAGTTATAATAGGCACTATTTTCGGTGGAAAGTTTATGATAAACCCAATAATATTTACATTAGGTTTTATCGTGGGAAAAATAGTTATTTTCCGTATGGCATTTATTAAAAAACATCTATCCTATGGACCAAATTCAAAATTCCAATCAAATATAAACACGATATCTATCCTAATGATGTTTGTACTTATATTTTTATTTTCTGGTAAATATATTATGATGGATGATTTAAGAATGACTTGGTTTGGAGCGTTGTTAGCAACGGCAATTCATTTTATAACTTCTGCATTTGTCTACGGAAAACAGTTAATAATTCTTTCTATTTTATTGATATTAAATGTGTTTATAGGCATATTTAATTCGAATATAAGCTTTGATTATTTTGGATATATTGATGGTTTAATAAAAATAATATTTGGTATATTTCTTTTAGCTCCCGCAAAAGCCAATGATAGATAGTTTGCTGAGTAACAAGGAAATTGTTAAATAGTGTACTTAAACTAACGAGTGCTTTAGTTCATTAACAGGGGTTGCTGCGGCAGCCTTTTTCTTATGGCACTAACGGGGCAGGTTAGTTAAACAAGGGTTTTGATTTTTATGGTAGTATTTTTAAAAGAGGAGGAAGATTTTAATGAAGAATCTAAACCAAAAATTTCTCATATTTTTCAAGGTGGGATAACAACCACTAAAATAAACCCGGGGGGTTAAAAAATATGAAACAATTGGGGACGCTATACTTTTTCTGTGGAAAAATGGGCGCAGGAAAATCAACTAAATCAAAACAATTGGCGATAGATAAACATGCGGTACTGTTGTCTGAGGATGAATGGCTTTCATCTCTTTATCCCGATAAGATCTCATCATTTGAGGACTATCTAAAATTCTCAGCACAGCTCAAGCCATTGGTGAAAAAGCATGTACAAAACATATTAAGTGTCGGTACAGATGTAGTGATGGATTTTCCAGCTAACACTCAAAAACTGCGAAAGTGGTTTTTGGATATGGCGTCAGAGGCCAATGCAAACCATCAACTAATTTTCCTTAATCTAAATAACGAGCAATGCTTACGTCAAATTGCACAGAGGCGTAACGAACAACCCGAAAGAGCAGCTTTTGACACGGAAGCGGTGTTTATTCATGTTAGTAAATTTTTTGAAGCACCAGAAGCATCCGAAGGTTTAAATATTTTAGAGTATAGTGCAAAAGAATAACAAGGAGTTCAACACAGCGTTAAATGAGATGATTCGCGTGTAAAGAGTACCTTCTGTTCTTGGAGGTACTCTTTATGATATAAAATGAAATGTGTGTAAGAAAAGTTTTAATGTATATATGTTAAAATCGATGTAACTTTGTGAAGTGGTACACTTAAACTAACGGGTGCGTTAGCTGAAGATCGGAGCCTGTCTTTAAGGCAGCTTTTTCTTTATGCAACTATTGGGGCAGGATAGTTGCATAAGTGAATGGAGAATTTACCGAAATATACCTTTTTTATGTTAGAATCTAAGAAACATAACTTTTCAAAGGGGCTTATTGTGCGAAAGACATTTATTATTGTTTCTTATTTATTATTCCTTGTTCCTCTAATGTTCATTGTGAATTTTCTGTTTGATATTGTTACACTCGAAAAGATACAAGGATTGCCTATATTTTTTCCTTTAGTATTTTGTCCTATTGGTCTTTTCTTCGCTTCAAAAGCACGTAAAATACAAAAGAATTTTTTGACACTTGGTGCTATCATTTTAAATTCGGTCTTATTAATATTTCCTTTAGTATATATGATTTTAGGAACAGTGATATTTGGTGTTTAAGTCTTAGATGATACTGATGACCTTTCTTCAATTAAGTGGTGCTTTACTTCAATAAGAGAGTTGCTTTGGCAGCTCTTTTTCTTATGGCACTAACGGGGCAGGTTAGTTCCATAAGGAGTATCGAAAGGTGAGGGTAAACAGTGAGAATATTCGCAGAAGAAATTGAACTTCTTTCTTTGATTGAGTGTCTTGAAAGTCTAGAGTTACATCTGTAACAAGCCACTTATAATGGCTGCAGCACCAAGTCCAACACTAACCAATCCAAGTGTTTTTAAATTTCTTTTTTTTCGATTTTTTCATCATAAAAATTAAGCCTAAAATAATACTTCTGGATATTGTTTTTTTTAGTTCAATTTTTATTAAAGCAAACATTAACGAATAGGTAAAAGGACTACACATATTAGACATATCAAAAATGTGTGGTCCTTTTAATATCAAAGGTCAAACTTACCTTACGAAAATATAACATGTGATCGTTTACCAATCTGGATATTTTGAATTTGCTATCTGTACATTCAATTATTTCTCTTTTTGTATGTCTTCCCAAGGTTCAAATGAAAAGGGAATTCCAATCATTTTAGCAGTCAATTCATCATAGGAAACTAAATCTTTTTTTGACAACTCCTTTAAGGAACGTTTCCCCATCGCTCTTAATGCCATTTTCATTTCTTCTATACTTGCTGTCAAGAATTTCTCTGCTGCTTTTACTCCATCATCTATCTTAAATTGATCCTTGAATTTACCTTGATTCCAAACAACTTGTGTAGGTGGTTCAAAGGGAAGAGCATTCAATGCTTGACTATGTGAGACAGCAAATAATATGGCAGATCCTACATAAACAGCATCAGCACCGAGTGCAAGTACTTTTAAAAAGTGCCCAGGCACTAATAGCCCTCCTGAGACAATTAAACTAATTTGTCCCTTCATCTTTCTCTTTTCTAAATGATTAACAGCCCGGACAACTGCATGCAATGTTGGTATTCCCATGTCATCGGATAAAATGGGGGGTGCACCGTGTGTGGCTGCTTGGCCGCCGTCAATCGTAATGAAATCAACACCGAGTTCAATTAAATGATCTATATCATCTTCGATTTTTCCACCTGCCCCCATTTTTACACCAATGGGAACACCACCAGTTATGCTCCGAAGTTCATTAACAAGATTTTTAATATCTTTCAATGTTTGATTTTCAAAAAAATGTTCAAAAATGACTCCATCCTCATTTTCTTTAAGCCCCATCACTTCACGAGCCCGACCTGTTAAATTTTCGGGTGAAATTTTTCCACCCATCCCAACTAGTGCGCCTTGTCCTAACTTAATTTCAATCATGTCGGCACGCTTAATAAGCTCTTCTTCCTTTGACCATTCTGTTTTTGAAAACTGTAAAATATATTTTCCTGCTTTATCTAATTCTTCAGGTATTACTCCGCCTTCTCCGGAATTAATCGCGGTTCCTACGTTTTTTGCTGCTTCTGCCAAAGATAGCCTTGTTTGTTCACTAAGTGCAATACCATAGGCCATCCCTGTAATCATAAGAGGAATTTTTATTTTCATTGGTTTCTTTGCTTTTGGTCCAATGGTCACCTTAACATCAACGTCTTCTTCACCATCAATAGGAAATGGTGTCGTTTGTGCAGGGATAAAGGTAATTGGATCCAAATGCGGCCATTTTTTTGAAGAGCCAAGTGGTCGATGCAGGACGTCGCCTGTTTCTGCACGTAAGCTATTTTCAAGCATATTTTGAACTCCCATATGCCTTAGTCCTGGCATCAACTCCATAATATTTTCTTGATAGCTGTCGGTTAAAATGATTTTCCCCATTTTCTTAACTAAACGTTTCATAATCCAACGCCAACCAATAAGCATGAATAAAAATAGGACAAATATTATTGCAACCATTACAAAAGATAAATAAGATAGAATGTTCGACATATTCACTTCTCCACATAATCAAAATAATTTAACAGCTCAATATCATTGTTGTTTCCAAAAAAAGGAAAGTTCTGTTATAGGGTGAAAGTCATTGCAGAGAGCAATTGAAAATACAAGTCACATCAAATGATTTTCTGAGCTTTTTTCAGCCCTTAACTAAGTAGATATAAAGGAGTTACTTTTCATGAACTTACTAGATGATAACGCTCACCGTCCTTGGCCAATACCTTCAAAAAAGTGGATTATGCAACAATCTTGGAGAAATCTCTTGTTTATCCATTGGCCTATTCCTGCTGAAATACTAAGACCGCATATTCCTCCTCATTTAGAAATTGACACCTTTGATGGATATGCCTGGTTGGGAGTTATTCTCTTCGTTATGGAGGGAATTTATCCTCGTGGATTGTCATCTGTATCACTAACCCCTAAATTTTCAGAAATCAATGTAAGGACATATGTTCAATGTGATGGTAAACCCGGTATCTTTTTTATGTCTCTTGACGTTGAGGACTGGGCCTCCTATACAATAGCCAAGAAATGGTTTCGTTTGCCCTATTATTCTGCACAAATTTCTTTAGAAAAAAAAGGACAAACCTTTCATTGTCAAAGTATTCGTAAAGGAAAAACAAATACTCCAATTAGATTTGATGCAAAGTACGCTCCAATGCCAGAAGTCTATTTTCCTGAAAAAGGAAATTTAGAACATTGGCTCACAGAGAGATATTGCTTGTATAGTACGGATAATGGAGTCAATATCTATTGCGGAGAAATACACCACCGTCCTTGGCCGCTACAAAAAGTAGAGGCAGAAATATGTACGAATACACTTTTTACTCCCTTTAATTTTGACCTTACTGAAGTCAAACCGCTTTTTCATTTCTCTAAAGGTGTTGATACACTTATATGGAATATTAAGAAAACACGGTTCCAGTGTAAAAAGATTCCTTGAACTATTCATTTCTTTCGAATTCGAGGATTAAGAAACTTCACTTAACTTCAATACTCAATATCCCTCACATCTAAAACTTAAATGTGATCGGAATGCAAATAATGAAGAATCCATTTTATTTAATGAGTAATCCCTTAATGGTCGTTTTGATATTATAAAATAGCCCTTAACGTGTAAGTAATTTTGAACCCTACCGCAAAATACAAACCTGCTTCCTGTGGGGACCGTTGTACTAGGTATTCTGTTATTACAAGAACAAGTATCTGGGATGACTCTTTTCGGAGGAGTTATTTTAGCAAGTTTAGAATATGAACACCTATTTCAATACCAAGTAGCCCCATATTGATAGAGGACAGCACTCGCTTCCCTAATTATGTTTCTAAAGATCAATCATTATCAATGGCTAATGGGAATAGAGGAAGAACAGGATTTTGTTGTAGATGTCGTCAATCATAAATATGATTTTAAAGCTATTGCAAGAATCATCCAGGAGAACATAAAGGCTTTATAAAAAGGTTCGAATTTCATCTAGCATTCAAGCAGAATATAAAGTTGAAGATATGCTACAAATGCATGTTGAGCTTTAGATTACAATCAGTAATAATTCGAAAAAGGGGGAACAAGTCGACTGGATCACTTATCTTCCTGAAAATTGTGAATTTAAGTCCAACTATTTTCGAAGAACTTTTTAAATATACTTCACTGTGATTATCTGATCTTCTTCAAATTCTCTCACCTGGCGTGTCAGTATTGCTTTTGAAATACCGGGTAACAACATCTGAATTTCATTAATCATCTTGTTCTTTTAGACATCTTCATCTAGAGTAGATGCATATATGATATAGAGGTGAAGAGATGGCATTTAGGCTATTACGGTATTTTATTTTTTTTCTTGGTTTAACTTTCTTTGGATTAGGGAATGCGATTGCGGTAAATGTTCAATCCTTGGGTCTACACCCATGGGAAGTTTTAAACGTCGCTCTGTTCCAGCGGTTCGGGTTCACGATTGGGACGTGGAGTGTCATGTGTGGTTTAGTACTTGTGCTGATCGCCTTTGTAGTTGATAGGAAGTATATTAGTATTGGTACCTTTCTAAATGCCTTATCAATAGGACCAATCATGGATTTTTTCTTACATCTCAACATTCTTCCTCATGAAACGGAGCAATTATGGTTGAATTTACTCATCTTGTTGATGGGTATCATCATATCCGGCATTGGCGGAGGAATTTATGTGGCTGCTGGAATCGGGGCAGGTCCTCGAGATGGCTTCATGCTAACCGTTTCGGAAAAAACCGGGTTATCGGTCAGCCGGGCAAGAATCGTTGTCGAGAGCCTCATCTTGATATTCGGGTTCGTCCTTGGAGGTCCAGTGTTTATTATGACGTTTGCATACACCTTTATTCAAAGCCCGATCTTTCAGTTTTCCATGAAGCTGATGCGTTCCTATATCGCTAGTTTGGAGAAGAAGCAAAAGGGACAATTTGAGCTTCCATTATAAATTGGAAGGCGGATTAAAAAATAATACAGATATTGATGTACGAATATTTGCTGAGATGATTATCGAAGAACTCAACTATACAGATGAAGATTTTTAAAGGGATTTGGGTTTTGATAAAAGAGTCAGTTTTTCTTTTCAAGACCAAATTTATCACATTAATGAACATTCTAACCAATGGCATCTCTCAGATTATGAATTCGATTTACAATCGTTTTGTACAACGGAGGAGCTACTACAACAGGCAATATTGGATGGAAAGCCTTTAGAGGAAATATGGAGTAATGTGAAAATATTATAGTGTGCTATGTAACTAACGGGTGCGTTAGCGTCATAAGAAGCCAGCCATTTGGCTGTTCAAATCGAGTGGAAAAAATTCCCTTGTTCAGCTAAAGTGTGCGTCGTACTAGAAAATGGTCACTGATTATCAAGACCGCGATCAATATGAGCGAGCAAATAATGAAGGAATCCTCATAAGAGAAGCAGAAGTATTGTCAGAAAATAAATAATTCCCTATCAAAAAACCACACATCACGGTGTGGTTTTTCATTTTTCTTCCTTTTATGCTCCTTTTACATCCATTCCCTTCATCATCGAACGGTCTTGGAGGCTTTCGGAACGAATGCTATATGCCACAAGCTTCTTCTTGACCTGTTTTACGACATCCACATGGTCGCCGTACACGAACACCAATAACCGAATCTCCCTTTTGCCTTTTTTCGTATCGATGACCAATGGCTTCACACCGCTCTTTGGGAGTAAAAACAAGGACTCGTTTCCTGGAAATATATGATTCTTCTTCAAAACCATCGCTTGGTTAACATCCTGAATCACTTGGTCCTTCTCTTCCCCTTCCAATCGTTTTCCGTCCATCGTAATCACGGTATCCCCGTCACTAAGTGTTGGATGCATCTTAAATTTATTCAAAAGCCAATTGACGACATCGGTTGGAAGGCAGGTAACAACTAGTTTAAATATCGATAAAATAATGGTCAAAATCAAAACGGGTCCTGTCATTTTTTCATCATCTCCGTATGTTATAAATGCCTCATTATAAACAGCTGCCTCTATATTACCAAAAAGAATGGACATTTTTTCTTCGAAAATATGTCCATTCTCGTAACGTTTTCCTTTTGGGGGTGGGTATAAACTAACGGACAGGGGTTGCTGCCACAGCCTTTTTTCTTATGGCGCTAACAGGGCAGGATAGTTGAATAAGTTAAACTTATGAATATGTATAAATAACCCACGATTTTATTTATGTATCATATTTGATATGTTAAAGAAAAGAAAGGGGATTTGAAATGAGAATTTTTGATGCACATTTTCATATTATTGATTTTGATTTCCCAATCATCGAAAACCAAGGATATTTGCCACCCAGCTATGTTGTAGAAGATTATCAAAATGAAACTGCTGATTTGAATGTATTAGGTGGTGCGATTGTATCTGGGTCATTCCAAGGCTTTGACCAAGAATATTTATTGAAGGCACTTAAACAAATGGGATCAACATTTTGTGGCGTCACACAATTACCTTTTACGGTGAAGGACGAAGAGATTATAAGTTTAAATAAAAATGGGGTAAAAGCATTACGTTTTAATATAAAAAGAGGCGGTTCAGAAGATTTATCGAAGCTCGATTACTTTGCTAGGAGAGTTTATGATTTAGTAGGGTGGCATAGCGAGCTTTATATTGATTCAAAAGCGTTACCCGAAATTGCATCAACTATTGAAAAATTACCTGCGATATCAATTGACCATTTAGGATTATCTGAAGAAGGATTACCTCATTTATTAAAGCTTGTGGATAAAGGCATTCGAGTTAAAGCCACTGGTTTTGGTCGTGTGGAATTGAATATTGAGAATGCCTTAAACTCAATTTATGATATTAATCCAGACGCTCTTATGTTCGGAACGGATTTGCCATCTACAAGGGCGAAAAGGCACTTTGGGTATGCGGACATTGAATTGATTCAGCGTCTATTTGATGAAAAAGCTACCGAAAAAATAATGTATACGAATGCACTAAAATGGTATTTTAAGTAATTCATCCAGAAGATTTAGAATGAAAATTTAAAGTTTGTGAGTGAGTACACTTAAACTTACGGGTGCGTTAGCTGAAGATCGGAGCTGTCTTTAAGGCAGATTTTTCTTGTGTGCCAGGCATGGCAACTATCTAGGTGGTGAAAGTCCACTGTGGGGGTACACATCGACCAACCACTAAGGAAGCGCAAGGTACTTATCGTGAGGTAAGGGCTGGAGGAAGCGTGGAATAAAATCTTGGCTCGACGAACAGGAATCTGATACTAAGGCTCTATAAAGGGATTAAACTCCA
>NZ_JANZMJ010000053.1:0-21270 GCF_025175645.1 Peribacillus aracenensis | reverse complement strand
TCACTGAATCGACTACAGGTGTCGCGATCTCCGAAATGGCGCTGACCGTATCGTTTTTCAAAACATCATCAGTCGCAACCGATTGAGCGAAATCATAAGACTTTGTTAAAATATTCACTAACTCAGTCAGTTTTGGTAACTGCTCAACTAAAGTGTTCAATGATTCCTGAACCTCGGGCTTTAAAAGCTGATCAAGGATATCCAATTGTTCTTGGTTTGCAGAAATATTAAGTGTTTCATGTTCAGGTTTTGAGACTACATCTACCATATCTAATTCCCCTTTATACTTCATTATTTTGATTAATGTGTTTTCCGCCGATACTACTAATCATACGACTCTAACCTCTTAATTTCAAATATTTCTTTTGTGATACGAATATAATTTTTATAGTTATTATTAACAGTTATTAGGTGGATTTTGTGATTTATCTTAATATTCCAAAAAAACATTAAGATTATTCTAATTATAATACCTTATATAAAGAGACATTCTATAAGATTACGATTGGGGGTTCACCGCATTTCCTATTATATAGGGTGCATGATCTTTCGGTTACCGGCAGAATATGTAGACATCTTTTGTTTTGAATATATGTTTGGTCTGCTATAATGTCCATAATCTTTGAATATGCCATGCCTGAATGTGACCCAGGAATATTTTATCTGGTTTAGGGTAAAGAATATTATCTGAATTGGAGTTGATGCCCTTGGTAGAACGCAGGATATTAAAGGTCCGTGGTGAGAATATCGAAATATCCTCCAGGTATAATGAAAAATATAGTAAATGGAATTGTACAGCCAAAATTCCCAATAGTTCTATCATTGCTTATTGTCGTGATAAGAATAGGCTTCGTGCTGAGACCGTTTCTATGAGCAGGTTACTAATTACTTATGATGACTATAAAGTTGTCTGAGATGTATAGGGATAATTCATAAATAGAAAAAAGGCGCATAACCTAGAAGATGATGGTTGGGCGCCTTTTTTATTGAAGGAGGAATAATGCTAAGTTTCATCATCAGGCTCCTATATATCTTCGAAAATGGAAATATATCTCCGAAAACACCGATTTATCTACGAATTATACGTTTTATCGATTTTTCGACAAAACTCTTTCTAAAAAAGCTATTTTCTTATTGAATTGCAACAAAATTGTCAAAAAAAATATCAGAAAATACTGATAAGGAAAGTAAAATTATGTTAATATATTTAAAAAAAGTATTATTTTCTAAGTAATAATAACTTTTTTTAAACGATCTCCATAAATGGAGTGTAGGGCCTACCTTTTTATAAACAGTAATTAGCAGGCTTACAGAATAAGATTATCAATTGGTTTTGCTAAAATAAAATGAAATGGAGTGATAGAATGGTTAATATTACCGGATATGGAAAAGCGACAGAAGAGGCAGTGAATAATTTTCAGCAATTTGTGGGTTTTGAGATTCCTGCAGATTATAAACAATTTCTCCTTACACATAATGGCGGCACAACTGCAGTTCAAAACAGTAAGTTTTATGTAGATGGATTAGACACGCTCGTTTGCTTAAAAGTACTTTATGGATTAGAGATTCAAGATAAAGAACTGGATCTACAGAAATGGCATGAAGAAAATAGGGAAAACTTACATAAGAATTGCATTATAATTGGTAATGATACATGTGCAGGTAAAATCTTGCTGATAGATAACGAAGAGGAAAAGGGAGTTTATTTCTGGGATCAGGGTTGGTATTCGGATCCATCAAGTCAGGATGAAAATATTTATAAAGTTGCAACGAGTTTTAAATCCTTCATTGAGGGATTAAAAATCCCGGAAGAAATCTAATTTTATTTGAATCCCCTTGATTGGCTCATACCATTCAAGGTTTTTTATTTTCATTTCAATAAATGGAATGATATGAAGGATTGTCATGTTAATGAGGAGATAAAGATGTATAAAATATTATTGGTTGAAGACGATTTCAAAATAGCGGGAATCTTAGTCAATTATTTAAAAAGGTATGGGTATGAGGTATTTGAAGTGAAGCAACTGGACCAAGTCTTTGCGGAGTTCCAAGAGGTAAAGCCAGATCTGGTTTTATTGGATATTAATCTTCCCTATTATGATGGTTTTCATTGGTGCCGCCTAATAAGGACGGTTTCAAAGGTTCCCATCATATTCATCTCTGCAAGGACAGATGAAATGAACCAAGTCATGGCCATTGAATATGGAGGGGATGATTATTTAACAAAACCGTTTCATTTGGAAGTGGTACTAGCGAAAATAAAGAGTGTCCTACGCAGGGTGTATGGTGAATATGCGGAAATATCCTCATCCCACCAAAAAATAAAGGAAATGGCTGGGTTAACGCTTTATATGGAAAAAGCGATGATCGAATATCAGGGCATGCGGGTAACGTTAACTCAAAATGAGTTGAAATTATTGAGTTGTTTACTACGTCAGTATGACAACATTGTCTCGCGTGAAGATTTACTTGAAGCATTATGGAATGATGATTCATTTGTTGATGACAATACATTGACCGTCAATGTCACAAGGGTACGGAGAAAACTTGAGGATATTGGCGTCAAGCACGCCATAACAACTAGCAGGGGAAAAGGATATCGACTTAAAATAGTGCAAGGAGAAGAAAAGTGAAGCTGAAATCCTTTATAAAAGATCGCCTTTATTTTATTTTTTATACCGTTCTATTGGTAGGCCTGCTTATCATTGCTTATGCATTAGCCGTTCTGGAAGCGGGGAATCACATATCAATTTCGAATATTGTCTATATATTTATTCTCGCGTTGTTTATGATGCTTCTATTTTTAGGGGCGGATTATATAAGGCATTACCGTTTTCTTAATCAATTAGCAAGGATGAAGCAAGAACCGAGCTTGTCGTTTGAATATGTCGAAGCTTTTAGGGAACCCCTGTCAAATGAACAAAAGTTGTGGATGGAACTTTTTCAACAAATGAACCAGGTAACAATTGGACAATTACAAGAACAAATCAAACAGAAGGAGCAATATGAGCTGTTGATCCATCAATGGGTTCATCAAATGAAGACACCCGTTTCAGTCATTTCCTTACTGCTTCAAGAAGGCAAAAGAACAATTTCGAGTGAATCGATGAAGGATTATCTTAAAGAGATAGAGGAAGAAAATGATCGATTTCGCAGAGGACTGGAAATTATTTTGCATGGAGCAAGGCTGCAGCGTTTTTCAGAGGATGTAAAATCGGAGCGGGTTGACTTAATTAATCTAGTCAAGCAAGTGATTAACGAGGAAAAGAAACAGTTCATCAAACGGTTCATATATCCCAGGCTTGACACGGAGCTTGAGAATTTATATGTGCATTCGGATCGTAAGTGGCTCCACTTCGCCATTAGTCAGGTGGTCTTTAATGCGCTGAAGTACTCAAGGCAGGAAGAGCATGACAGCATAACGTTCAGCTTTGTTGAAAAAGAGTCGGAGATTATGCTTAGGATAACAGATCAAGGAATTGGAATCGTCCCACATGATGTAAAACGGGTGTTTGATCCATTTTTTACTGGAGAGAACGGGCGAGCGCAACAGGAGTCAACCGGGATGGGATTATATCTAGTGAAGGAAATCGTTAACAGGCTTGGGCATGGTATTACCATTCAATCGACTGTATCGGAAGGGACTACTGTGGAATTTCTCTTTAAGACAAATACCTTACATGAAAGGTGACAGAATTGTAAGGGTGTTAAAAGATTATGTAATAAACATCGATGGGAACTTCCCGCTTTATTCAATATACTTACGGTAAGAAAGGGAGGTATTCAGGATGTCGATTTTAAAAGCGGAGCAATTATCCAAAACTTATTTTCAAAAGCAGGGGAATTTATTTCATAAAGCATTACATAATTTCACCATGAATGTACAGAAAGGGGAATTTGTCGGGGTGATGGGTCCATCAGGCAGCGGGAAAACCACTCTGCTTAACTTAATGGCCACGATTGATAAGCCGACCACAGGTAAAGTCATTCTAAATGATCAAAACCCTAACGAATTAAACAATCAGGACCTGGCTTTGTTTCGCAGGAGGGAGATTGGGTTTGTTTTTCAAGACTTCAACCTTCTTGATACACTTACCGTTCGCGAAAATATCCTCCTTCCTTTAGCGTTAGATCATTATAAATTGAAGGAAATGGAAAATAGGGTAAATCAGTTGGCGAACCTTCTTGGTATAGAAGGGATTTTAGAAAAGCGGACTTATGAAATTTCCGGAGGTCAGCAGCAACGAACGGCTTGTGCAAGAGCGATGATTCATGAGCCTTCCATTATTTTAGCGGATGAACCTACTGGTAATTTGGATTCCAAATCCGCCAAGCAGGTAATGGATACCCTCACGACACTTCAGGAGAAAAAGGGAGCGACCATCCTCATGGTCACTCATGACCCGACTGCTGCCAGCTTCTGTGACCGGATTCTATTCATAAAGGATGGCAAGTTCTTTTCGGAGGTGCACAGCGGAGGGGAAAGACAGAGTTTCCATCAAAGGATTTTAGATACGTTAAGCGTTTTGGGAGGAGTCTATCATGAACATCCGACTTCTCGCTAAGAGAAATATCCAAGGAAATGCACAACGTTATCTAGCTTATTTTTTCAGTATCGTCCTTTCCGTCTCAATCTTTTTTATTTACGCATCATTTATCTTTCATCCTGATGTGGTCACTGCGAATATCCCGGGGGGACAGCTAATTAGTAAGGGACTCATAGCAGCAGAAATAGTGATCATCATATTTTCGGTTTTCTTTATCGCTTATTCAAATGCCGCATTTATACAGCCGCGGAAAAAAGAGTTTGGGCTGCTGACACTGCTTGGAATGTCCAGATCCCAACTAAGAAAACTGATTTACTTGGAGCAAACGATGGTTTCCCTCATATCCATCCTGATTGGGGTAGGCTTGGGTCTCTTGTTCTCAAAGTTATTCTTAATGGCAGTTTCTTGGTTATTAGCTGTAGAGCAACCAATATCGTTTGTCTTTGTCCCTGAGGCCTTTGTTTATACGATTGTTGGTTTCGTTTTGCTATTTCAGCTACTATCACTCCTTTCATTGTTTCACATTGGAAAAGCGGAGGTCGTCGATTTACTAAAAGATAAACAAAAACCAAAAAAGACGCCCTTCGTTTCAAAGTGGTTAATTGCATTATCAGCAGTTTGCTTAAGCGTTTCTTATTATTTGGCAGGCACTATGTCGTTGAACAATTCTTATATTCGAGTAATGCCCATTTTATTCTTCGTACTGATAGGCACCTATTTTTTATTCAGCCAAAGTATTGTCGCTCTTTGCAGCAGGCTTTACCGGAAGAAGAAAAGCTTATATGGCGGAACGAATTTAATTACTCAAACAAACCTGATCTTTAATATTAAAGACTATTCGAGATTATTCTTTTTGACCTCGATCATAACAGCCGTCATTTTGACAGCTGCAGGCACACTTTTCATGTTCAGTGCAGACTTAAAAAAGCAAGGGATGAATAACATTCCGCAATCAATTGGCTGGGTGGAAAATGACGCTTCTATATATTCCATTATTGAACCATCCGCAGTAGAGGAAGCATTGAAGGAAGATGGATTCAAGATCCTTTACGAAGTAAATATGACGGGTGTACCCATTACCCACATGTTACCCCATATGAGAACGGGAGAATCCAATGAAAATAGGTCATTATTAATCTCGGAAAGTGATTATAACAATGTGGCTGCATTGCGAAAGATTGATCCGGCAAAGTTATCTGGAAAGGAAGCGTTATACATTTTTCCTTATGGAGGACTGGATTATCACTTCGTCCAAAAGGGAGAAAAAAAGGTACTTCACTATGGTAAACAAACCATGCAGGTAACAATGATTGGTCAGCGCAATCAATCCATAGTCACCCCCCTAAAGTCAGCAACGACCCTGATGGTGGTCGATGATCGGCTATTTCAAGAAATAACTGCTGATGTGCCAATAAAAGAAAAGGTAAGAGTACGCGGGTACGAAATTAAAGATTGGGAAGAATCAATGGAAACATCCAGTAAAATCGAAAAAATGTCTAACAATCCAGACCATAATCAATTGCAAACAAGAGCTCCGATTTATCAAGAAATGAAACAAGGAAGCATTTTGATACTTTTTATCGGCTTGTTTGTCAGTTTATTATTCTTTATCGTCCAAGGAAGCATGATGTATCTCCGAGTTTTTACGAATTTAGAAGATAAAAAAATCCAAATTCATGCCCTTCATCGATTGGGACTGACAAAAAAAGAAATACGGCATATTTTAAGTGCGGAAATACGCACCCTCTTTTTCGCTCCTTTTCTGATAGGGATGACTCATGCCATCATCGCCTACGTGGCATTAAGCAATTTATTGGGATCCAACTTGTTCGTCTATTCTGCTATGGTCATCGGAATGTATTTTCTTTTTCAACTGCTATATTATCAAGTAACAAAAAAGATGTATGAGCGGGCAGTCATCAATTCGATTAAATAAAAGCTGTCATTTATAAATGGAATCAGGGGGCAGGCCCTGATTCCATTTTTGTTTTCCTATATGATAAATTGGTTAATATGTACTATTGAAAGGGAAGCGATTCCCTTTTTTCGCGAAACTTGATATAAAAAATGTGAATTATGGTGTAACTTTACAGACGGAACCTTTAGGTTCTTGTAATATTTTCATATAAAGGGTAAAATTATTTATTTGAAGAGAAAGTACCAAACCCAACATCGTCAAAATTCCCCTTTTCCTTACATAAAACTATATTAGTATAATTATTTATTGGAAATTATATGATTTATTAGAAAAAACTTTTAGTTGATTCAATGCAGATAAGATTTGAAAAAGTTATATGGTCGAAAGTTAGTGGGTAATCTGTTAATTACTTGATAAATTATAGTATTATATACCTGGAATTATAGAGAATATTAGATTTTTCTCTATTTCTTTGTCCCTTTATATAGTAAACTCAGAATAGGTTCGTTAACTTTTAGCTGCTAGAGATGAGGTAAGTTTAATCCTATGAAAAATAAAAAGTTAAGGGCATTTCTTTATTTGACCATTCTTTTATTGATTGTTTTCATTTTTCTAAATATGTTTTCAACATATTTAAGCATTAAAAATTCTGTCCAAAAATCCGTTGCTAATCAAAACTTGGTAGCTGCTAGATCTATAGCCGACTCAATGGATATAGAGGCCTATCAGCGATTTCTTAATAACCAAGTAAAGAGCCAGGAATATAAGGATATAAAAACTTACTTAGAGGATGCCCGTGAAAAAATAGGAGCATTATATGTTTATACCATCATGATTGATAATCCGGAAGTATCTAAGGCTATGATTACTGGGTTTTCTAAAGATCATAAAGGGAATTTTCCTATCGGTGGTGCATGTACTGTTCCGCCGGAGCAGGTCAAACAGGGGTATGAAGGCAAAAGCTTCATTACCGGGATTCTAGAAGATCCGGAGTATGGTGAATATTTGACTGTGGGAGTGCCAATGAAAAATAAAGATGGCGACATAATTGGTTTTTTGGGCATTGATGTGAGCGCAGAAGATATTAATGCCATTAACGGCAAGGTATTGAAAAGCAGCATTGCCATTCTTGTCTATAATGGTGGATTTGTTATCATGCTGCTGGTTACCTTTTTTGTCATTCAAAAATGGTACCAAAAGGAACTGACACGTGAAGTGGGGGATACGGAAGATACGTATCAATCGGAATTTCAATCGCTCATTGCTTCAGTCCGCTCATTGAGGCATGATTTTTCCAATCATATTCAGGTGATACATGGACTGCTTAAATTAGAGGAGAATGCAAAAGCACTCGAATACTTAACCGGTCTTTCAAAAGAAGTGCATTCAATTGAATCGATGCAATTGGATGTGACCCACCCGGGCTTATCTGTTCTGTTAGAGACAAAAAGGCTCTCGGCCCAGAATTATAACATTGATATTGAGGTTGATGTTTCATTCGAATCCTTCAATCGAATAAAAACAATCGATTTGATTAAATTATTATCAAATGTTATCGACAATGCTATTGAGGCAACAATTGAATTGCCAGAGCAAGAACGCCGAATGAATATTGCCTGCAAAGCTGATGGTGAAAAGTATACGTTTATGGTCACGAATACCGGACCAATGATTTCGGAATTAGATTTGGAGAATATATTCGCCAGCGGATTTTCAACCAAAAAGGCACAAAAGGGAAAAGTTCGCGGACAAGGATTGTTCATCGTTAAAGACTTAGTGAACAGATATGATGGAGAGATTCATGTACAATCTTCAGTAAAAGAAACAACCGTTACGATGATCATACCCGTAAATGGAAAAATCGGCTAAATTGATCTAAAGACAATAGAAAAAAAGGTATGATTCCTCAAATGCAGAAGGAATCATACCTTTTTTGCGATTCCATTAAATGGATTATATCTCCTTCTGCCAGGGGAAGGGGCAATGGATCTGTGAGCCTCAAATGTATTTTCGGCAATTCTACACTCTGACAATCTGAGAGATATAACTATGACAATTATTAGGGGGGGAAAAGTTGAATAAAAGTACCTGAATTGGACATAATGGGTAGATGTTTAGCTGCTTTCATCGAGATTATGATAAGATAGGGAAAAATCATTTAAGGCAGTGAGATTGTGAAAAAACAAAAAGGAAAACTTCTCGTTATCATTGGACCGACTGCTGTTGGGAAAACGAAGATGAGTATTGAGATGGCAAAGTTATTTAATGGTGAAATCATTAGCGGGGATTCCATGCAGGTTTATAAGGGGATGGATATTGGGACTGCAAAAATCAAAAGGGAAGAAACAGAGGGAATTCCTCATTATTTACTAGATATTAAAGACCCTGATGAACCATTTAGTGCGGCGGAGTTCCAGGATCGGGCTAATGCTTGTATCAAGGAGATTCAAAGCAGGGGTAAACTTCCCATTATCGTCGGTGGAACAGGATTATACATACAATCGGTCATTTATGATTATCAATTTTCGGAGGCGCCATCCGACCCTGTTTATAGGGAGGGACTTGAAAAACAGGTTAGGGAGTTGGGGATTGATCCCATTTTTGAACAATTACGCAGCGTTGACCCGGAAAGTGCGAATCGGATTCATCCTAATAATGTAAGAAGGGTGATCAGGGCACTAGAGATTTTTCATTGTACTGGTAAAACAATGAGTGAGCAGTTGAATGAACAGCCTACAGAATTGAAATATGATACGTGCATCATTGGATTGACTATGGAACGTGAAAGGTTATATCAACGCATCGATCAGCGTGTTGATGGAATGGTGGAAGAAGGGCTGATTCAAGAGGTAGAGTCATTTTATGAAAAAGGTTTGAGGGATTGCCAATCAATCCAGGCTATAGGATATAAAGAAATCTATGATTTTTTTGATGGTAGGGCTTCTTTGGATGAAGCAGTTGAGACATTGAAGCAAAACTCCCGTCGATATGCAAAAAGGCAATTGACCTGGTTTCGGAATAAAATGGATGTAATTTGGTTTGATATGACCGATCTCGAGGGTTTTCCAAAAAAAATACATGAAATATCTGGATTTGTAGCAGGAAAGCTTTTCAGTGAAGGCGAATACATAAATTTAGAGAGAAAAGAGGAGGACTAATACATGAAACAATCAGTAAATATTCAAGATCAGTTTCTTAATCAATTACGTAAAGATGGTACGTATGTGACGGTATTTTTACTAAACGGTTTCCAGATTAGAGGACAAGTGAAAGGGTTCGATAATTTTACCGTTTTATTTGAATCAGAGGGCAAACAACAATTAGTCTATAAACATGCGATCTCTACATTTGCTCCACAACGTAATGTTCAGATTGATTACGAAGTGAAGGAATAATCATATATATGAATGTAAAAAACAGGTTTAGCTTATAGCGACCTGTTTTTTTTGCATGCACTTCTCTGTTCTTTTTCAAAGAATCGATAATTTTACGTACCTGATTTGAATATATATTAAGGAACGGATTATTTTCCGGGAAACCGCAGGAAATGACATTACCCCTAATAAAATGGTGAACGGAAATGGGGTTTGTCGGAACATATCCTCCGAGGAAATAATCCTGTCAGAGTAAGCTGCTTACCAGGTAGGAATGGGGCTTATTCTCGAAAAGAAATAAACGAATTTTCCGATGGGGTAGTTTTGGCTAGGCAATATATGCCTATGACCATCATAAATTGAAAATTGTGGTGTTAGAGTTAGGGTCCAAGATGGAGAGGTGAATGCATTGGAACAACCGATCCGTATGAAAAATAACGGGCAAATCAATATTGTGTTTAACGCGGAAAACAGAAAAGCGCTACAAAAGGATCTGCCGATAAAAGAAATTTTGGTACAGGAAATCCCCCACCAGCATGTGGCATTGAAAGAGATTGAAGATGAACTGAAATCGCTGGTCGGAATGGAAGAAATGAAACGGATGATAAAAGAGATATATGCCTGGATTTACATCAATAAACAGCGTGAGGCAAAGGGGTTGAAAACTGGCAGGCAAGCCCTGCATATGATGTTTAAAGGAAATCCCGGAACAGGGAAAACAACGGTTGCACGTTTAATCGGTAAGTTGTTTCAAAAAATGAATGTCCTTTCGAAAGGGCATTTAATTGAGGCGGAGAGGGCAGATTTAGTCGGGGAATACATTGGTCATACTGCCCAAAAAACTAGGGATCTAATTAAAAAGGCCATTGGCGGGATCCTATTTATTGATGAAGCCTATTCCTTGGGAAGAGGCGGCGAAAAGGATTTTGGAAAAGAAGCCATAGATACCCTAGTCAAGCATATGGAGGATCGGCAGCACGAATTCATTTTGATCCTTGCTGGATATTCGAGGGAGATGGATTATTTCCTCAGCCTTAATCCTGGTCTTCATTCCAGGTTCCCGCTTGTGATTGATTTTCCGGATTATACGATTGAACAGTTAATGGAAATAGCCGATCGGATGCTGCAGGAAAAGGAGTATCTAATGAATCGGGATGCCGAAAGAAAATTAAAAGAACATTTAATCATATTGCGTTCATTCCGGGGACCTATTTCGTTTTCCAACGGACGTTATATCCGCAATGTACTTGAAAAGTCTATCAGGGCGCAGGCAATGAGGCTTTTACTGGAAGATTCATTTGAAAAATCCGATTTACTGACGCTGACCAGCCAAGATTTGATTTTCGAGGATGATGAGAAAGAATGACATGGAAAAGCCCACCAAGATGGCGGGCTTTTCAAATTTATGTTTTAGGCACCCATTTCTTATTGGGAAGATGCCAATTGTTGGTGTAAGATAGGACTCGCAATATCGTGATGACGGCAAAGAGCGAATAAAGCTGCCATGACTGGGATAATACACCACTGCCTAGAGCCAAGCCTGCAATGATGGCCCATACTACGTAGATTTCTTTTCTGAAGACCAATGGCTTCCTTCCAGCTAACACGTCACGGATTATACCGCCGCCGCATCCGGTTAATGCAGCTGATACAATGATGGCGCTTATTGGGTGATTAAGTTCCACAGCATACATCGCCCCTTGGATGGCAAAGGCTGAAAGGCCAATGGCATCACTGAGGTTTCCCCATCTGTCCCAGTGCTTTGAAAGGTTTGTAGGAAAAACAAAAACGATGGTGATGGATACTAAAGCGATGACAAAATAGAAACTTTGATCCCATAACGCTGAAACGGGGACGCCGATCAACAGGTTGCGGATTGCCCCTCCGCCAAAGGCGGTTATGATTCCCAAAATATAAACTCCCAAAATATCATACTCTTCTTCCATGGCGATGATGGTTCCGCTAATAGCGAATGCAATCGTACCTATTAAGCTTAATACTTCCCATGTCATATGAATGTCCCTCTATGTCTTTTCGATTTTAATGGTAAAGCCAAATTTGATTTTAGCATGTTATCGGAATTTTTAAAACGGTTAAAAGCTTCGTTTTGAGGGAATTTTTATATATTCAATTTTTTTGTTATGATTAACAGAAATCTACCAGAAAGTGGTGCTTGTGATTTGGAAGAAACAAAAAAGGAAACGGCCGTGTTGATTGGGTGTCAAACAACTGAGGCTAATGAACGTTTTGAATATTCACTCGATGAATTGGCTTCTTTGGCGAAGACGGCGAATGGTGAAGTTTTAATGACCATCTCCCAGAAAAGGGAAAGTGTTGATCCTGCTACATATATAGGAAAAGGAAAAGTGGAGGAACTTCGGAATCTGGAAGAGGAGCTGGAGCCGGATTTATTTATCTTTAATGATGAACTATCCCCGAGCCAGATTCGGAACCTTTCGAAACAATTGGAGGCAAGGGTCATTGACCGGACACAGCTGATATTGGATATTTTTGCTCAGCGGGCGCGATCCAGAGAAGGCAAGCTGCAAGTTGAACTTGCCCAGCTCCAATATTTATTGCCGCGTTTGGTCGGACAGGGGACGGCGATGTCCAGGCTAGGAGGCGGTATCGGCACCAGGGGACCAGGGGAGACAAAGCTGGAAAGCGACCGACGCCACATCCGTGGGAAAATAGATGAAATCAAGCAACAATTAAGTGGAATAGTGAAGCATCGTGAACGCTATCGTGATAGAAGGAAACGTAATAAGACCTTTCAAATAGCACTCGTAGGATACACGAATGCAGGTAAATCAACGCTGTTCAACCGTTTGACAGAGGCGGATTCATACGAAGAGAACCAATTGTTCGCTACATTGGATCCCATGACACGAAAAGCGATTCTTCCTAGCGGATTTACCGTGCTGCTGACGGATACTGTTGGATTCATACAAGATTTGCCGACATCTTTAATTGCCGCATTTCGTTCTACCCTTGAAGAAGTGAAAGAAGCGGATCTGTTGCTCCATGTGGTCGATTCCTCAAGTACAGATTACTTTAATCATCAGAAAACGGTGCAGGATTTGCTAAATGACTTAGATGTCCCTTCCATTCCACAGCTAACGTTGTATAATAAGAAAGATAAGATTCACACTGATTTTGTCAGGTCAGCAAGTCGTGCTTCATTGATGATCAGTGCCTATGAACAATCGGACTTGAATCAAATCATGGAAGAAATTGAAAAGTACGTGATTGAAGAAATGGTCCCGTATCATGTTTTCCTGCCGTCGAGTGAGGGTAAATTATTATCACAGCTGAAAAATGAAACCATATTGCGCACTCTCTCCTTTAATGAAGAATCGGAAAGGTATGAATGCAAAGGTTTTTGTCTAGCTGATCATCCAATAACCGGGCAGCTGGAGAAATATTCATTATAAAGGGGAATTTTGATGTATCAGCAGTTAACTAATGGAGAAGTGTTGAAAAACATTGCCGAGGAAGTGGAAGCAATGATTTCTCCGTTACATAAGCAAGTGGATGAACGAATTGAAGAAAATCAATTCCGCGTATTACAAAGTTATCAAGCACATAGAGTGAGTGATTCCCATTTCATCCCGACAACAGGGTATGGATACGACGATATGGGCCGCGATACGCTGGAATTGATATATGCAGATGTATTTGGAGCGGAAGCTGGATTGGTGCGTCCCCAAATTATTTCAGGCACACACGCCATCTCCACCGCTCTTTTCGGCATATTGCGCCCAGGGGATGAATTGTTATACATAACTGGAAAGCCGTATGACACTTTGGAAGAAATTGTGGGTATCCGGGGTTCGGGTATCGGATCTTTGCGTGATTTTCAGATCAGCTATAAGGCCGTTCCATTAGGGGAAACTGGAACCGTTGATTTTGAAGCCGTCAAACAAGCCATCCAACCAAATACGAAGATGATCGGTATACAACGGTCAAAAGGGTATGCTACACGTCCATCCTTTACGATTGATGAAATAAGGGAAATGATTTCTTTTGTAAAAGACATTAACCCTGAAATCGTCGTATTCGTGGACAATTGTTATGGAGAGTTTGTCGAGACGCAAGAACCATGTCACGTCGGAGCGGATTTAATGGCAGGTTCACTCATTAAAAACCCCGGTGGAGGGATAGTGAAGACCGGAGGATACATTGTTGGTAAAAAGGACCTGGTTGAAGCTTGCTCCTATCGGTTAACATCCCCAGGAATTGGGGCTGAAGCAGGTGCGTCGCTTTATAGTCTGCAGGAAATGTACCAAGGATTCTTCCTTGCACCACATGTCGTGGGCCAAGCTGTTAAAGGAGCCATTTTCACAGCTGCCTTTTTAGAAAAACTCGGTATGAATACATCTCCTAAATGGGATGCGAAGCGAACTGACTTGATTCAATCCGTCCAATTTAATGACCGGGATAAGATGGTTGCCTTCTGTCAGGCCATCCAATATGCCTCACCAATCAATTCACATGTGACCCCATATCCTGCCTATATGCCAGGATATGAAGACGATGTAATCATGGCTGCGGGTACCTTTATACAAGGGGCCAGCATTGAACTTACAGCAGATGGTCCGACAAGGGCTCCATATGTTGCCTACGTTCAAGGCGGCTTGACATACGCCCATGTTAAAGTAGCTGTATTGACTGCAGTGAATGCGCTAATGGACAAAAAGCTGATTCAATTGTAAACGAAATTAAGTTAGGAATGTTATGGGAATCCAAATACAATTGGATTCCCGCAAAAGCAATAGTCATAATATTTGAGTAGAACAAATCATTTAATTTTTCTGAAAGAATTATGTTATAAAATGTAACATCATATTGACAAGTTTAATAACATGATATAATATAATTTTAGATAAACAAAAGGAGGATGCTAAGAATGAGCGGCAACAACATTCGGCGTTCGATGCCTCTTTTTTCCATCGGAATCGTCATGCAGCTAACTGAGTTGTCTGCACGCCAAATTCGATATTACGAAGAGCATCAACTTATTACTCCTATGAGAACAGATGGAAATCGTCGGGTTTTCTCATTAAACGATATCGATCGACTGCTTGAGATTAAAGACTTAATCGAACAAGGAGTCAATCTGGCCGGCATCAAAAAGATTTTCACTGTAAAGGAACAGAATTTACCTAAAACTCAAGAATTAGAACAAGCGGAAAAGATAAGACAGGACCTTAGTGACGAGGAGCTTCGCAAGCTTCTGCGTACCGAGCTTTTACAAGGAAGCAAGCATCGAACATCTCTTCGACAAGGGGATATGTCCCGTTTTTTCCAATAAAAATATGATTTATGAATGATTATTAGGGGGAATAGAAATTGACAAAGTTCACACGTGAAGACATCACTCGTTTAGCGAAAGAAGAAAATGTTAAGTACATTCGTTTACAATTCACTGACATTTTAGGGACAATTAAAAACGTTGAAATCCCAGTCAGTCAATTAGAAAAAGCACTTGATAATAAAATGATGTTTGACGGATCTTCCATTGAAGGCTTCGTACGTATTGAAGAGTCTGATATGTACCTATATCCTGATTTAAATACATGGGTTATCTTCCCTTGGACTTCCGAAAAAGGTAAAGTCGCACGTTTAATCTGTGATATTTACAATACGGATGGAACACCTTTTGATGGAGATCCACGTGCAAACCTAAAACGTGTTCTTGCAGAAGCTAGGGAAATGGGCTTCACAGATTTCAATCTTGGACCTGAACCTGAATTCTTCCTATTCAAACTGGATGCAGCAGGCGAGCCGACTCTAGAATTGAACGATAAAGGCGGATACTTTGACCTTGCACCTACTGACCTAGGAGAAAACTGCCGTCGCGATATCGTTCTTGAGCTTGAAGAAATGGGATTTGAAATCGAAGCATCCCACCATGAAGTAGCTCCAGGACAACATGAAATTGACTTTAAATATGCAGATGCAGTTTCAGCTTGCGATAACATCCAAACATTTAAATTGGTTGTTAAAACTATTGCCCGCAAACATGGTTTACACGCGACATTCATGCCAAAACCATTGTTCGGTGTTAACGGATCTGGTATGCACTGTAACGTTTCTCTATTCAAAGGCAAAGAAAACGCATTTTATGATAAACAAGGTAAATTGGAATTAAGTAAAACAGCTGAGCAATTTATTGCAGGTATCATTAAGCACGCTCCAAGCTTCACTGCGGTAACAAACCCAACTGTTAACTCATACAAACGTCTAGTTCCTGGTTACGAAGCTCCTTGTTATGTTGCATGGTCCGCTAAAAACCGTAGCCCACTAATCCGTATCCCAGCATCACGCGGAGTAAGTACTCGCGTAGAGGTACGCAGTGTCGATCCAGCAGCAAACCCATACTTGGCACTTGCAGTTATACTAAAAGCTGGTCTTGACGGTATCAAGAACGACTTGACTCCTCCAGCTCCAGTTGACCGCAACATCTATGTTATGAATAAAGAAGAGCGTGAAGAAGTAGGTATCGTTGATCTACCAGCTACTTTATATGCTGCATTGGAAACATTAAAAGCCGATGAAGTCATCAAAGAAGCATTAGGTGAACATTTACTTGAACACTTCGTCGAAGCAAAAGAAATCGAGTGGGATATGTTCCGCACACAAGTTCACCCATGGGAACGCGAACAATATATGTCAATGTATTAATATCTCAAACCCTTGGCACCTTTGGTGTCAGGGGTTTTTCTATTTCGGGCATTCATTTATAAAATCTAGTGAAGTTATCAGCTGCCCGATAATTGCCCGAAAAAAATTCAAAAAAATTATTCAAGGACATTTTTCATATGCTCCTCGAATTTATCCATTGTGTCATGTTCAATTTTTTTACTAATATGTGAGTATACATCTGCTGTGATTTGCATACTGCCATGACCTAAACGCTCTTGAATGTATTTCATGCTTGCGCCAGCCTCTAACTGTAAAACTGCATGCGTATGTCGAGTAGAGTGAATAGGCAAAGAGGGAAGCTCTGCTTTTTTTAGGATACGAGCGGAAGGAACGAGTTATTCCAAGCTTTCCTATTTTAAAGATAATGCTCCTAAAGCTTTGGCAGCAGGGTTAAAAGTCGGGGCCTATCACTATGCTAAGTTTGCGACTGTAGCAGAGGCATAGGAGTATCTAAAAGAGCATTTAAATGAGTTTGATTTCATCTGGACAAGTCCACCTTGTCAAACACATAGCAGTTTTAAACAAAATATCGGGGTGAGATTTAGAGGTGTTGAAGCTGTCTATCCAGATATGAAATTGTATCAGGAGATTATTTTCCTGCAATACAACTTCAAAGGAAAATGGGTGGTCGAGAATGTGAACCCTTATTACAATCCTTTGATTGAGCCAAACGTTGGTAAACACATATTAGATAGCGCAGCTGTAAACGTATAGTTCGACTAAACTATGAAATCCAATAATGGACCAACCAAACGGCAAACGTAAAAATAAGGAGTACTCCATAGAAAGCGAATACCCAAGAGAGCCCACTTCCTTTAGTTTTAAACAGCTTATAAAAGATAAAACCTATGGACGATAAAAATAAAACAGTTAAGAGTATGTAAAGTATAGATTTTAGAATGTCCAGTGGTAGCACTCCTTTTACTACAGGTATTCTTATTGTGGGTGATTAAAACGAAATTAATTCATAGTACGAATAAACTATGAAACAAAAAATAACTATCCTGGAACAAGAATAGTTACAAAAATCCTTCTTTTTGCCGCATGAGGGTGTAGAGTACACGATTGATAAAGGTGGTTCGGCTAGTGTGGCAACAGGACAACTTGAATCAGTTAAAGATGAATCTCCGTTTTAATTATTAACAAAACTGGAAAAGAAAAAATGCCAGGATTTCTCCCGGCGATTGTGTGTATTTGGATGAGATATTATACCATAGGGGGAGAATGAATGAGTAACCAATTATCCTTCTTTCCGAAATTATTAGAAAATGACACTGAAAAAGAATTCAAGGTCATACACATGGAAAGGGCTTTGGAAAATAGCCTCGACAGTAATGAACGACAAATAATTGAAATGAAGTATCTCAGCCCGGAAAGGCAGAATGATATTAATATATATATGGAGCTTGGTTTACAAAAGACTCCATATTACGAAAAGAAGAAAGTTGCAATTTTTCAACTTGCATCCTCCTTAGGGATAATTTAAATAGCAAAAAGACCGATTTTTATTTCGGTCTTTTTTGTCTTTTAATTGTGTCATTAACCTATGTAGAGCATAGAATGAATTAACCCAAATGAGTTCCTCCTTAACCCAAATAAGGAGTGATTGTATGACTGGTTGTAGAGATGGCGGTTGTGGTGGATTTGGATTTGGAGGTGGTTTCGCACTATTAATTGTATTATTTATCCTCTTAGTCATTATCGGAGCTAGTTTTTGTGGCGGTTGCTGAGGATAAAGCCTATGGATATGGTGCGTGCTGCTAATATAATAAGCTGACCTCAATATTGGTCAGCTTTTTATTTTTTATTTCAATTTCAGATGGGATGATTTTAACTTTGTAAATCCGTATTTTCCTGATTCTTAATAAAAACCATGGACAAAAATAGGTACAAAATCAGGAGAAAAAGGCTGCTAAAATAGTGGCCTTTTTTTCTTGCCATTTTTATAAGATTATCTCAGGAAGTAATTCCTGGGAGACGCACAAAGCCTAAATCAAAGTGCATTACTCGAGTAGTCAAACAGGCATGAAGTTTATGCTGATGCACTTTGTTTGCGGTGGCTGCTGGAGGGGCAAGGGGGTAAAAGCACTCTTATATGTTTTTTGTAAACTATACCCTAAGTCCTTATTTATTTGTTAATTAGGTAGTCGTTTGGAAAAAATATGCAAAAAAGCAGGAGGATAGTCACCCTTTGTCAAATCCTAGACTTAAGGAGATGATTAGATGGTTTATATAGAAGCATTTTCAAAAGCTTTATCAGAATGGGATAATCAATTAGCGGGAGAAAGAGTAATAAGTCTCTCAGGAATTGTGCTGCAATGTTAGTGCAAATAGGTGACGATAGTTATAAAACCATAGGGTATTCAGATAATCCAATAAAATTTTTAGAATCTAGATTAATTGATCTGGTTCACAGGGAAAATTTTATGCCGGAGTTTTTGGTCAATAGTTTACTTAACTTTTTTAGCGATAATTTGAAAAAATCGATTAGTGAAAGAGATAATGCAATTGAAAACAATAAATTGATGCTTGAAAAAGCTGAAAAACTGAAGGTTGACCCTGACGGAAATAAATCCACTTGGAAACGGATTGCCTTTTTAGAAAGCGACGATTATTTAGAACTAGCTAAGATGCAACAAAAGACCTGGCATACAATAATTCAAGAACGCTTTAGTGATGAAAGTAGAAAAAGAATGGAAATTGAAGAAATTAAAGAAAGTGAGATGTCTTTTGCCGAAAGAGAAAGTTTTAATAATTCCATGTATAAAGTTCGTAGTAGAGTTTCAATACTGGTTTGTGCATTAATTATGGTTTCTTTATAAAAACCCAATTGAATATTTCTTCTCGCGCTCATCATTAACTCTTCAGATAATATAAATGGATTAATTTGATCCTTAATGACATTTGTGAATTGAACGATTTCCCCTTGTTTATCCATATCTATTAATTCCTTTTGAGTGACTAAATTGAGATGTAAAAAGAATAAAATTTTATCTTTAATTTTAAATTCAGGAATCATTAGATGTCGTGAAAGAATTGTTGAGACTTCTGGGATTTTTGTTGTGCTGCTAAAAACCTTGGTATATATTAAGTCATCTCTGCTGCAAACGTTCCGGGACATTTGCAGATATTAGACTAAATAGAATAAAATCGGAGGTGAAAAGAAAGCAAAGGAAGAGGCTAAAAGAAAAGAACGTGAGAGGATTGCAGAAAAGAACCGTCAGGGGAGTGATTTTCAATACGTTTTGAACGTCTTGTTTCGTTGGCAGGTTTGCGACTTGTTTACTAGATCTGAAGTTCCGTTTCAATCCCCCTGAAGGTTTCCCCTCCTCATCAAGTACTTCCCAGCCCCCAGCGGCAAAAGGACCTGAATCTTCATCTTTCTGAAAAGGAAAAAAGGAAATATATCGATGCTGTTTTGGTCTTAAAAGAAAAAGGGATATATGATCGGTACGTAGCATGGCATGCTGCTGCAGGGAGATTTCAAACCCCTCCCGTTAAGCCCCCGAAAGCAGGGAACGTTTCATTAGCATCAACCCGCAGTCATAATGGTCATGGGGAGCGGTCTGGGGCTGACAACGCCAATATCCATGGAAGTCATGGTGTTCAGCGAAATGCAGCTCATAGCGGGCCGGCGTTCTTACCTTGGCATCGCTATTTCCTATGGCTGTTCGAACGCGATCTTCAATCCGTTGTCGATGGACCGGCCCTTCATAATCTTGTGCATGGCTGGGTCGGGGGACATATGGGTTCTGTACCTGTTTCACCTAACGATCCAGTCTTCTTTTTACACCATGCCAATGTCGATCGGATATGGGCAATGTGGAAAATCCTGCAACGGGAGGAGAAATATCTCCCGAGAAGAAGTGGACCATTCGGCCATAACTTAAATGATCCTATGTTTCCGTGGGATATAACCCCCAAGAAGATGATCAATCATAGGAAATTGGGCTATATATACGATATGGAAAGGAAGATGGTGATGGGAGATCACCATTGATTGAAGGTCAACAAGGCGCAGTGTGAGCACTGCGCCAATTTGCATGAAAAAGCAGGTTTTTATACGCTAAAGATATTTTTCACCGAAACCCCGCGTTTGGCTAACATTGGGTTATATTCAGTTATTAGAAGAATAATTAAACTGCTATTTTGGTGATTTGTTTTTGTTTTTTCTTTTGGTTATAGAGAATCTTTAAGACCACGTTACGAAATGAATAAAGATGGCTGATATTATTATCGCTACACTAATCAAAAAAATCGGAAAGAACCCTGTATTGATGAAATGGCTATACATCCATGTAACATACATTAAATTCACCACTCAAAGTCCATATTTTTTAAAGAGAAAACTACCAGCGACAATAAAGAGAAATATAAATATATAAATTAAAAAAACTATAATTAGGATAGGGAGTCGTTTTATATTTTTCATCAAATTAATAATCTGGCTTATACAATTGAATGGTATTCATGACAAACAAAACTTTATCGAACTGTTCAAATACACTACGCTTAATGAACTAATCTGCCCCGTTAGTGCCATAAGAAAAAGGCTGCCGCAGCAACCCCTGTTAATGAACTAAACCAGCTAATAGGATGTCAATATCTTTCTCTAATATTTTCATTTCCCTTATGATATACTATTTTTGGCCATGCCAAATAACCCTCCAAAACCCTTTTGGAAGGATTTTTCTCTGTTTCACAAAACCGTTAATCAGGCTAA
>NZ_JANZMJ010000052.1:0-23557 GCF_025175645.1 Peribacillus aracenensis | reverse complement strand
GGTTTCTTAATAATTTACATCCATTCATTTATATAATTATTCTGATACTTTTAGTAAAAAGTAACTGCTTATTATTTAGTAATCGCACCCGATTTCAGAGGATTGAAAAAAATTCAAAAAAATAGTTCCTCAGATATTGTGTTAAAGCCCTCGTTACTTTTAAGCACACAACTTCACAATTGTATTTTACTTTTGAAAAATCCTGATTTTTATTTTCCATATAGTTAACTATATAAGGAAGAATCCATAAACCAATAGCAGCAATAAATAGTCGATTGATTATAGTCATAAAAACATGATCAAAAAAGAAAACAGGTAAACTCTACGGAGCGTTTGTTGTTCTAAACTTTATAAACCTCTAAGATAAAAAGGGAGCAGGAGGAGACAAATGATGGATAATCGTAAAGTTGGAGAGTTAATTTATAATTTACGAAAAGAAAAAGGGCTGACACAGAAACAAATAGCTGATCAAATGAACATTTCTGATCGAACGATTTCAAAATGGGAGCGTGGGTATGGCTGCCCAGATGTCACGCTATTACCCAGTTTATCTACCCTATTGGGCGTAAATATAGAAAATATTTTAGATGGCGAATTATCGTCGAATGAATTTGTAGGGGGAAATATGAAAAAATCAAATTATTTTGTTTGTTCGTCATGTAATAATATTGTATTAGCAACTGGAGATATAACCCTATCTTGTTGTGGGAGAAAGTTAGAACGATTAAAGGCGAAGAAAGCAACAGACGAAGAAAAACTATCCATTACAGAAATTGACCATGAATGGTATATTTCAAGCGACCACCCTATGACAAAAGATCATTATATATCATTTATTGCTGTTGCTACTGGTGATCAGGTTCAGATTATTAAACAGTATCCTGAATGGGGTTTACAAACACGTATCCCTAAACGTAAACACGGCAAACTGTTATGGTATGATACTCAATTCGGTTTATATTATCAGCTTTTATAATAATTTTGTTAGATAAATGATCATATACGAGTTAGGACTGAAATGTTCATACTTGATGATTTTTCCCTCACTTTGTTTATAATCTTGATCCAAAAAGTGAGGGATTCTTTTGAAATGAAACCTATTAGGAGTTATTTGAAATGAATAAATCTTTAAATGGAACTATTATTTTAGCAAAACCGATGATTGCTTTTCTCATACCTGTCATTTTTGCAAGTGTTTTGCAATCATTAGGTCAAGTATTTGGAATAATCGTCGTTGGGCAAGCACTTGGAGTTGATTCTTTAGCAGCTATATCTGCCTTCTTCCCTCTATTTTTTTTCTTAATATCATTTGTCATCGGAATTGGATCTGGAAGTTCCATTCTAGTTGGGCAGACGTACGGTAGTGGAAATATCCAAAAAGTGAAAGAAGTCGTAGGGGTTACTTTAGCGTTTACGATGATTATTTCCATTGCTGTCGCCCTAGTCGGAGGGTTCTTTACAGAAGATATTCTAAAATGGATGGGAACACCTGAGAATATTCTGATTGAAAGTGCAGAGTATGCACGTATTTTATTTGTTACATTACCCATTACCTATATATATATGTGCTATACAACCTTTATGAGAGGTGTTGGTGATTCAAAAACACCTTTTTACTTTTTATTGATTAGTATTATCTTAAATATTGCCTTGCTGCCAATTCTTATTTTCGGTTGGCTGGGTTTACCGGAATTTGGATTAAATGGTGCTGCTTACGCTGCTGTATTAGCCAATTTCATTACATTTGTGATTCTGTTAGTATTTTTACACAAACGAAATCATGTACTCAAATTAGACTCCATTATTTTGAAACACCTTCACTTGAAAGGCTCCGTATTGAAAACCTTACTGAAATTAGCCATTCCTACTAGTATTAGTATGGTTTCAATAGCGCTGTCAGAATTCGCAGTCATAACTTTTGTAAATGATTATGGTTCCAATGCAACGGCTGCATATGGAATCGTAAATCAAATTGCAAGCTACGTCCAAATACCAGCAATGAGCATTTCAATTGCCATTTCAGTATTTGTTGCACAAGCCGTGGGATCTGGTAACGTTTCGAACATCAAACACATAACGAAAATAGCCATTACACTCAATTATCTCCTCGGCGGTATTCTCATTTTCATTCTTTACCTAAATCCAAACCCGATTTTAAGAATCTTTTTAGACAACTCCGATACCATTAATCTCGCAAAAGACCTTATTATAATCTCATTTTGGAGTTATATTATTTTGGGTCACACTCAAGCAATCTCAGCAACAATGAGAGCAACAGGCACTGTATTATGGCCAACAATTTTTACAATCACGAGTATTTTGCTGATTGAAGTTCCAGTAGCATACTCCTTGGCACATTTCACTTCACTTGGGATCAATGGAATATGGCTCGCCTATCCTATTGCATTCATCGTCAATTTCTTGGCACAATCTGCTTATCATCAATTTTTCTGGAAAAGGAAATCCCTAAAAGCACTATTAAATTAAACATACAATTAATGAAGCTGTTTGTTTCTCTTTAACAAATAGCTTCATTTACTCCATTGATTATCAAAGCCTTTATTTTCCTTTTATGTACTAACCTACTTTCACAAGCCATCCTCCATTAAATGACCCCATTGCGGAACAAAATTAAAAAAGCACTCTTTATCAAAAAAGCAACCAGTCAATATTTCTTAAACCCAATATTTTGTTCCAAAACTCGTCCTTTTCTGAACACACCACTGTTCGATTTGAAAAGGACGTTTTTATTGCCTTTCTCGTAACAAGCAAAAGGAGAACGTAAATACACAATCGCCTTTTTTACGGGATGTATTATGGATGCGATGTTTCACAAAATCAATGAATTATCTGTCAAATTCTTAGCTGAGGCTGGTTGCGATGTTTACGTGATAGCAATTTATTAATGAAATCAAACATTATTACCTTCGTTTTTCCATCTTTATGTATTAGGAAATAACAATGTTTTATAGCCCACTTTCTGTTCAGCTAAATGCATAGCTTCTTGCCAGTTATCAATAGAAAGCTTATTAGAAATGAAGGGCAAAACGTCAACATACTTGTATTCTAAAAGCCGTAAGGCAATTTCCCATGATGTAGGTTCTGTAGCAAATCCATTTACATAATTTATTTCTTTTATCAAAGAAAGATCGGAATCGAATTCAATTTTCTTTCCAAACAACCCCATTTGAATGAGCATACCTTGCTTGCGTAATAACTTATGGAAACCCCGGCACATTCAATGGCTACATCAAAACCTTGCTGTTTCGTCAGTTCCATTAATCTTTCTTCAGAATTTTCTTCCTCTACATCGATAACCGCCATTGCACCCATTTCTAATGTTAGATTTAAACGTTCTTTATCATGTGAAGTACCAATGACAATGCAATTCCCTCCATTTGCTTTAACAACTTGCAAGGCAAGTAGTCCGATTGTGCCTGGTCCGGAGATAAGAACAAAATCTCCTCCATTGACACCCCCCCCCCTTTCCATAATACAACGAACGGCACATGCTAAAGGTTCTGTAAGTACTGCTTCATCAAGAGAAATATTCTCTGGAATTTTATAAGCCTTTTTGCTGGAACAACAATATACTCAGCAAATGCTCAATGAACTCCGGAACCAATGGATTTACGATGTTCACATAACATAAGAAGTCCTTGATTACAGTATCGGCTATCTTTTCTTACAGTTACAATTGTTTCTCACCATAGATAAAATACGCTTTTTTTATTATTGAAATTTTAATTTGCTTTTTTCCACTAATTAAATAATATAGCCATCTGGGTCAAGCATATAAACTGTTTTTGATCCTTTATTTGTACCTGCTGTAATATTTGCTACTTTTTTAGACTTAAATTTAATTCCTTTAGCTTTTAATTCTTTAAACATTTCTTCTAAATTTTCAACTCTTAAACAGATATGCCCTGTTCTATTATCACAAGATCGTGCACTTCTCGGATAAATATCAATGCCTACATATTCTAAAATTTCAACCACATGCCCCACAGGAATTTGAACAAAAGCAATTTTAATTTCTTTTAATCCTGTAATTTCTACAATGTCAAAGATATAAGCACTATTCGCAACTTGAGTTGATAAAGGTTCAAAACCTAATATATTAACCTAAAAATCAAGTGCATTTTCTTAGTTTTTTTTCAGTTATTCCGCTATCACCTTTATCCACCTTTATCCTCCTTAATTTTTATATACCTTCTCGCAAGATTCATGCCAACTCTTTACTAATGATAAAACTCTATAAATTAATTAATATCGGTTTTTTTGATGCATTTTACAATTCTGATGCAGAATTAACAAAAATGATTAAATATTAATTAAGGATAATCTTCTAATATAAAACTTAACTATTAGATAATCATTGCAATTCTCATAAACCCACTTAATTTTAAATCATTTATTTATACTCTACTTGATTTTCTAAAAGTAGTTTTCCTAAATAGGTGTTCCTTGGACTAGTCTGCCTTTAGTGCCAAAAGAAAAAGGTTGCCGCAGCAACCCTTTGTTAAACTATCTACCTTTTAGTTGAAGCCTGTTGCAACGAAAAAACCTTGATACCCATAAGGGGGTACCAAGGATCAGTTATAGTACCTGTGATGAACTCTCCCCAGGACTCTCGCCACTGTCTGCCGAAAATTGCCTCAAGACATGATACCCACCCAGGTTTTCACAGCCGTCGCTAAAATCAATAGAGCCAGTATGACCTGCAGGACTTTTACATTCATTTTTTTACCGGCCATTGCCCCGAGCGGAGATGCCATTAAACTTGCAATAACCATGATTAATGCCGGATAGTAATCAACTTGTCCCGTTGAGATTTTCCCTGCGGTTGCACCGATGGATGAAATGAAAGTGATGGCTAATGAAGACGCAATCGTCACCCTGGTTGGAATTCTTAAAACGATTAGCATGATTGGAACTAATAGAAAGCCCCCTCCAGCACCGACAATACCAGCGCCTATTCCAACGATTAAGGCAAGGATGGCAGCAAGCCATTTATTGAAGGTAACTTGATCCAAAGGAATGTCATCTATCCCTTTCTTCGGAATGAACATCATGACGGCCGCTATCAACGCCAAAACTCCATAGACGATATTCACTCCGTTTTCCGACATCGATTGTGATCCAAAACTCCCAACCACGCTTCCGATTAACACACTGATCCCCATATAGAGAATAAGCGTTTTATTTAAATGTCCGCTCTTACGATAGCTCCATATACCTCCGATGGAAGCGAATAAGACTTGTACAGCACTTATTCCTGTCACATCATGGGCACTAAATGCAGCTAAACCAAAGATTGGTGGAATGTACAGCAGCATTGGATAATTTATTATCGAGCCGCCGATACCGAGCATTCCAGAAACGTATGAACCTATAAAACCAATCAAAAAGATGGTCATGATAAAGGTGATATCCATTGTAAGTGCCTCCCTTAAAAGAAGGGAACCCTAATGGTTCCCTTCCCTTCATCAGCCTTTTCTGATCCAAAATTTCAGTATCTCATTTTCTTCTGCCGTTTCCACCAGTTCATGGCCGCCAGATCTTGACCAAGCCGCTAAGTCGGCTTTTGCTCCTTTATCTGTTACATGTATTTCCAGCACTTGCCCGGTTTGCAAATCATTCATCGCTTTTCTCGTTTTGACGATTGGCATTGGACATGCAAGTCCCTTAGCATCTAATATTTTATCTGAATTCATATATTTTCACTCCTATTTTCTTGGATTCTATTTTTTACTAGGATTAGCGAACCGCACAACGATTGGGTCCAATTTCCATTTCCCGTTGTTTTTCATCATCAGGCTCGATTTTTCCCATATTGGTTTCGCGAATTTCTTGATAAGCATTTGGTTGAGGCGGTAAATTCCTTGTAACCAGCTCTCTGAATTCCGTTTCATCTTCAATGTTCAATCCATGATTGTCAGTAAACAGCTCACCCAACTTTTTAGCGACACTTCCATCTCCATTCAGTTCATCGATGATCATGAAATGTGACGGCAATACAATTAACTCGTTTGATAATTCCCTATAGCGTGCATAAAGTGTTTCCCTCAAGTCCCCTACCCAATCCTCAGCCAATCCAGCTAGATCCGGCCTGCCAATGGAATCGATGAATAGTATATCCCCGGAAAGCAAGTATTTTTGATCGACCACAAATGAAGTGGACCCAATGGTATGGCCCGGGGAGTATAATGCTTGGATATCAATCGCTGTATGACCGATCGTTATCACTTTACCGCTTTCTAATGGCTGATATTCAAAAGTTACTTCAGCCGCATCTTTTGGCGGCAGCCAATAGGCTGCATTTGTTACTTCCGCTATTCGTCTTCCACCTGAAATATGATCGGCATGTAAGTGCGTATCCAGAACATGCTTAATTTTCACTCCGATGCCATCGGCAAAATCAAGATAGGCATCTATCATTCTTGTAGAATCAATAACGGCTGCTTCACCATTGGAGATGACCATGTAAGATAGACAGCCTTTACCAAGTCGAACAAATTGGTAAATTTCTGCGCCATTGGACAATTCGCCTACCCTCACTGGTTCCAGGTGTTCACTCCATGCTTTCATGCCGCCCTTCAAATAAGAAACATCCAATCCAGCTTCAGATAGCATTTCAGCTACCATGACAGATGAGCCTTCCTTTGCACATACTACCAGGATTTCTTTATTGGCCGGGAATTGATCGAGGATTTCTTCCACGCCATCCAGTAGATCAAAGTAAGGGATATTAAGGAATTTAAAGTTCTGCCCTTCAATTTTCCAATCATTAAAGTCACTTTCATTTCGAACATCCAAAATAAATAAGTCCGCTTTATTAATTACTTTCTTTGAAACCTCAGCGGCTGTCATTTGCTTAAATGCCATTCTGTATACCCCCCATAGTATTAAAATCCTCAAAAATTTTTACCTTCATTAAAAGGTTAATGTAACATCAGCATCTTTAGCGAACTCTAAAAATGTGATCGCCCCACCTACTTCGATACCGTCAACGAAAGCTTCCTTTTCCATGCCTAAAACGTCCATGGTCATTTGACACCCAATAAACCTGACATCCATTTCCTGTGCCATTGTAACTAATTCCGGAATTGAAGGAACATTAGCCGTTTTAAAGCCTTCGGCAAAATGCTCCTTACCTTCAGGCAATGGTAGTTGTCCATTCGCTTCTTTATGAATTAAATTCAAGCCTTCAAAAGTAAAGAAAATGGCCACTTCTTGATCTGTTGCAGCAGCTGCCGTTGCGATGTTAAACACTTTATACGCGTCAAATACACCACCATTACTTGCGATTATTGCTACTTTGTTAGTCATGAAATTTTCCTCCATTCTAGAGTCACCTTTATTCATCAACGGATTTTTGTGTAGGTCCGTTCCATTGGCTCATGCCTGGTACAACATTGAATACCTGTTCAAATCCAGCCGCCGTCAGCTTTTGTGCAGCAAGATCACTTCGGCTGCCAGAACGGCAAATCACGAAAATCTCTGACTCTTTATCAAGTTCACCCATACGGTGCTCCAATTCACCCATTGGAAGGGATTTCGCTGCTGGAATGTGATGAAAAGCATACTCTGCTGATTCTCGTACATCCAGAAGAATCATATTTCGATTTTCTTCCATCATTTGAAGAAGTTCTTCATTTGAAATGATTTTTTCATGCTTCTTCACTTCTGTTTCTTCTCCACTTGCTTTCCGAAGATAATGTTTTAATGTGGTTCCTTCTTCAACTGTACCTAGATATTGATGACCTGTACTTTCCGCCCAGGCTTTCATATCGGCAGTTGACCCTTTATCAGTCGCTTGAACTTCCAGTACTTCCCCTTCTCCCAGGCCATTCATGGCTTTTTTCGTTTTTACGATTGGCATGGGACATGCAAAACCTTTAGCATCCAAAACGGAATTTGTTTTAATCATTTTAGTTCCTCCTTGTTTTCTTTATAGGGGTAGGGGTATATCCGAATTTAAAATTATTCTGTGGGACCTTCCCATTCATTCATACCACCCACCATGTTCAACACTTTATATCCATGACCCTCAAGTATCTGTGCGGCCCTTGAACTTCTGCCCCCTGACCGGCAGACCATGATATATTCTTTTGATTTATCAAGATCCTGCATTCTAAATTCCACTAGACCCAACGGGATATTCAAAGCATTTGGTATTTTTCCTGCCTTTACTTCCTCCACCTCCCGCACATCAATAATGTGGACTGGCGAGCTTCCCTTCAACAATGCACTCACTTCATTCGGTAATATTTCTTTCATATGTTTAGGATCCTCCTTTTATTCGCGCCAAGAACTCATGCCGCCTTTTACGTTAGTGACTTCTTTAAACCCTAGTTTTTTCAATGCTTTACATGCATTACTGCTCCGCATCCCGCTTTGGCAGATCACAACCACTTCTTTATCTTTAGAAAGTTCTTGGGCCCTTTTGCCAAGTTCGCTTAAAGGTATATTTTTAAACTCCTTAATATGATTGCCCCTATATTCATTAGGAGTACGGACATCAATGAATTCCTTATTTCCTTTGTTACTCAGCTCAGCTTTTAACTCTGCCGCATTTATATTTTTTATCCCCTTTGCCGGGACAAATCGCTGATATAAAAACCAAACGATGAAACCTAATATGATGAGATTTAATATAGTTCCCATATTAACTCATCCCTCCAATACCCCAAATTTATATAAATAAGTTTACATTTCCATCTTCTGCTTCAGCTAAATAAGCCGCAACACCTGCATACTCAATTCCATCCATTAATTCCTCTTGCTGCAAACCTAATAAATCCATTGTCATCGTACAGGCTATTAGTTTGATTTCCTGTTCTTGGGCCAACTCAATTAAATTTGGGAGTGACATGGCGTTATGCTTTTTCATCACATGTTTGATCATTTTAGGACCCATCCCAGCAAAGTTCATATTGGAAAGACCCATTTTATCTGAACCACGCGGCATCATTTTTGCAAACATTTTCTCCAGGAATCCTTTTTTTAATGCAACCGGCTCATCCTTCCTTAAGGCATTCAATCCCCAGAATGTATGGAAGATGGTCACTTCATGATCGTAAGCTGCCGCCCCATTTGCAATGATATAAGCAGCCATTGCCTTATCATAATCACCACTAAATAATATGATCGTCGTTCTTTTCTTTTCAGTCATTATGTTTTCCCCCTAATCGATATTTCCATTCCATTATACCCTACGGGGTATATATTATGCTAAAAAATATAGTTCGTCAACCTACTTCACTAAAAAAATGAATGGAATAGGTTTTTCTTTATTTAATTGGTCCATGATTGATTGAAGTCAAACCTTCATTCACTTTGAATATTTTTCCATTAACCTTCTCGATACCAAACCCTTTTAACCGAGCTGTATGCATAGCCAAGTACTTACTTGCGGATGCCTTCGATTCAAACAGATAAATGCCACCAGCTTCCTTTGCCTCATTGTCTTCGGTCCAAATCTTCCAGATCAAACCTTCTTCATCATTAATGCTTTTTGCTAAATCAGTAAATTCTTTTACCATTTCGCGGCCAAATGGTCCCTCCATTTTAAAATCCACTTGTAAAATATAAGTCATGAATAACACTCCTTTTTCTAAAGGTCAGGTCAAATTCCATTACCTGCTTTTTATCAGTAAATTAACCGCTTCTTTGACTAGATGATCAGTGCCTTCGCCTTTCACAACGTTTTCCCGAACGCATTGCTCAAGATTTTCACTTACAATAACACCCATTGTCCTATCGATAGCATTACGTGCAGCCGACAACTGAGTGACGATTTCCCTGCAATCCTTTCCTTGCTCCATCATTCCAAGTACACCCTTGATTTGTCCTTCAATCCGCTTTAAGCGATTAATGACACTTTTATCATACTCCATTCTCAGCCCACCCATCTATTTCACTCGTGATTTTGCACGTTTTACTCGTAAGTTCAAGCATTTTACTGGTGAATTTGCAAACTTTACTCGTGAGTTTATGCATTCTTAACTTGTGAGTTCATATTATACCTATAGGGGTATATTGTCAAGCCGTTTCATTCAAACTTTTATTAAAAGATAAAAGCCATCATATACGGCAGCTTTTTCGTTTTTATTTTAATTTTTTGCCAAGATTCGATTGAAAGATCCTGAAACAATTTCCCCTTCATCATAACCGCAAAGCGCCTTGAACGTCTTGCGACTGCTTCCGCAAAAATAGCACCCGCTTTATCCCCAATTATTGCCCAAACTCGGTCCCCCTCTAAATATTCCCGCCATTAATAAAACCAAGGGCCCGACCCTAAAGACCACTCATCAATCCAAGCGAAACGTTCAGCCATCAGACTAGCTTTGTAAAGCACATCCCCTGCGCAAAATGGGTCCCAATGACCCGTGTTATGCTGTGATTTACAAGCGAGACATATATACCCTTTTCATGAAGCAATGGGATTGAAATTGTGAAAATATCGATAGGTACAGTAGAGGCAATTGAAATACCCGCTTGAGCTAAAGTTTCCGTCAAGGTAGAACATAAAAATCAACTCGTGAAAGCCAAAAATAAAAACGTGCCTATATATGGGCACGTTTTTATTATGAAGGGAAAATTCATTGGTCCTTCCTGTATCTTAATTTGCATACAAGCGATATTGGTCGCTTAATGTATCCCCATTACCGTAAATATAAGCTTTAGAGCCGGATGTATAGGAAGAATTGTCGTACTTCCATTTAATTCTTAGTCCCATGTTTCCGCCTGCCCCATAGGTTTCATTGCCATACTTCTTAATATATTGCGAGAAGCTATCCCACGTCCGGGGGCCAACCACACCATCCACTTTCAAGTTGTTTTCTTTTTGATATTTCTTTACACCCGCTTCGGTTTTTGGTCCAAAAATTCCATCTACGTCAACCACTGCTGAATCCGTATAAAAACCCATGACATTTAGGATATACTGCATATTCCTGATCTCCACCCCATGAGAGTCCTTCCGCAAAATAGAGTTTTTATCCCAGCTTTCGGGATGGTGAAATCCTCCAGCTGACGCTGAAGCAGTGGAAAAAGATATTCCAAGGGCCATTGCTAATACTACCAAACCAGTAAGTAATTTCTTCATAGCTCCATCTCCCTCTTTTTTTGTGCATCCGAACTACCTTACCATTTCCCTTCAGATTTTAAATTTCCCTTCCGACCAATGTCCTGTTTTGAATATTATAAATAGAATATAAAAAGGATAAGTGCCATTACAACAAGTGCAGCAATAATAAATAAGTTGAAAAATAAACGACTTGCGATTTCCATTTTACTTCTCCCAGTTATGACTATTGAGGTTAATTTACTAAAACCTGAATTTCTTTATATGCTCCAAATGGTTTTTAACAATGCGCAAGTACATAATTTCTAATAGACAAAGCCAACATATAGGAAAGAAATGAAGAAATCGAAATGGTCTTAGGAGGGAATAAATTGAAGGCATCTGATTTGTTTATAAGATGTTTGGAGAATGAAGGGGTTCAGTATATTTTTGGGATACCTGGAGAGGAAAATACGGATCTTATCGATTCTCTAATTAGCTCTAATATTAAATTCATCTTGGTCCATCATGAACAAGCTGCAGCTTTCATGGCAGACATTTATGGCCGGCTAACTGGTAAGCCTGGCGTCTGCTTAGGTACATTGGGACCTGGTGCAACCAATTTATTGACAGGGATAGGAAGCGCTTATCTGGATTATTCCCCTGTTATCGCGATTACGGGTCAGGCCGGCCTTGATCGAATTCATAAGGAGTCGCATCAATATGTGGACATTATTGGGGTTTTTAAGGAAGTAACGAAATGGAATCAACAAATCAAGGTGCCGCATACGATTCCGGAAATTATCCGTAAAGCATTTAAAACTGCAGTCATAGAAAAGCCGGGAGCTGTTCATATCGAACTCCCCGAAGATGTGGCGATGATGGATACTGAGGGTGAACCTCTTCCGGTTACACCAATGCCTAGATCCCGCCCTGCAGAGGAAGAAATCAAAAAAGCCGTCGAATTAATAAATCGCGCAAAAAAGCCTATTATTCTAGCTGGTAATGGCGTAGTCCGCGATGGAGCTGCTGAGTCATTACGGAAATTTGCAGAAGAGAAGCAAATTCCCGTTGTGAATTCGTTCATGGCCAAAGGCGTTTTACCTTCCAACCATCCATTGACCCTTTTTACAGTAGGGATGCAAGCAAGGGATTATGTTCTTTGCGGGTTTGATTTGGCCGATCTTATTATCACCGTCGGCTATGACTTCGTCGAGTATTTGCCAAAGTATTGGAACGATGAGGCAATGAATCCGATTATTCATATTGATGCTCGACCGGCTGAGATTGATGCTTATTACCCCGTTCAAGCCGAATTGGTCGGGAACGTTACGGAGGGACTTGAAGCCTTGTCCACTGGTGTAGTAGAAAAAGAGCTTTGGCCTGAAGTGAAAAAGCTAAGATCTCAAATCATAGAAAAACTTCATTCTTCGGATGATGTATCAGGAAGCCCTATCATCCCTCAGCGAATTATCGCCGATTTGAAAAGGGCGGAAAAGGGCAATGCCATTGTCATTTCGGATGTGGGAGCCCATAAATTATGGATGGCCCGGATGTATCAGCCGGAAATGCCAAATCACACTATCATTTCTAATGGCTTTGCATCGATGGGAATTGCTATTCCCGGCGCAATTGCAGCCAAACTGGCTAAACCTGATAAACCTGTCATTGCGGTTACAGGGGATGGCGGATTTCTGATGAATGGGGTTGAATTGGCAACTGCAAAACGGCTAGGTCTTGCCTTCGTGATAGTCATTTTCCATGATTCAAAATACGGCCTAATTGAGTGGAAGCAATTGAATAAATTTGATCGTACGAATGCGATTGAATTTACAGACCCAGACTTCTTAGGCTTCGCAAAAAGTTTTGGGGTCAAAGGAGTGAAAGTAACCCACTCCGATGAATTGCTTCATGCATTGGAAGAAGCGATTTCGAGTCAGGAAATTGTCTTGATTGATGTGGATGTCGATTATTCGGAAAATGTAAAGCTCTCGAAAACACTAGGTGATTACATTTGTAAATTATAAAGGCAGATATTATTGGAGGGATTTCAGATGAAGAAAAAGTGGCAATTGTGGATTGGTGGTAAATGGCGGGAGGCTAAATCATATGAGCCATTATATAACCCCCATTCAAACGAAGAAATTGCACAAATCGGACAGGCTGAACCAGCGGATGCCGTTGAAGCGATTGTCGAAGCAAATGCAGCTTTTCAGAAATACCGAACCTACCCGGCTCATGCACGAGCAGAAATTTTATTTAAAGCTGCCGCAATCATGGAAGAACGCAGTGAAGAACTTGCGAAAATCATTTCTCTAGAGGCTGCGAAAACGATTCGAAATGCACGTGAAGAAATGGATCGTACGGTTCAGACCTATCGTTTTGCTGCAGAAGCGTCAAAGAATAATTATGGAGAACAAATCCCGATGGATGCTGCAGTGGGTGGGGTAAACCGTTTTGGATTCACGGTTCGCACCCCGATTGGCGTCGTTACCGCGATTACCCCATTTAACTTTCCATTTAACCTGGTCGCCCATAAAGTTGGTCCAGCTATTGCCGCTGGAAATTCGATTGTGTTAAAACCTGCCGAACAAACCCCGTTAAGTGCACTGGTTCTGGCCGATATTTTTAAAGAAGCAGGGTTGCCTGACGGAGTATTGAACATCATACAAGGCAAAGGGGATGTTTTAAGCGAAGCGTTGACGACCCATCCACATGTAAAAAAAGTGACTTTCACAGGCAGTGTAGAAGTCGGACACCTTATCCAGCAGCAGGCAGGCTTCCGTAAGCTTACACTTGAACTCGGATCCAATTCGCCTTTCATCATTGATGAAGGTGTCGACATCGATAAAATTATTCAACGGAGTGTGATGGGTTCATTTACGAATAATGGGCAGGTGTGCATCTCGATTCAACGAATTTATGTCCACAAATCACTATACCAACAATTTTTAGATCGATTTGTCAGTGCAACAAAACAGCTTGTCATCGGCTCCCCCCTGGAAGAAAATACAAATATTACAGCGGTTATTTCAAAAAAATCAATCGAACGGTTACAAAGTTGGATTGACGAAGCAGTACAAGAAGGAGCAAAAATTGAGTGCGGAGGTACAGTGGAAGGCAATGTCCTATTGCCTACCGTCTTAACCAATGTAAATCGTGACTCAAAGGTATTTCGTTTCGAAGTATTTGGTCCAATTGTCTGCATTTTCCCATTCGATACGCTGGATGATGCGATCAATGATGCAAATGATTCGCGTTACGGATTGAACTCAGGAGTGATGACACCGAGTATAGAACGAGCTTTTTATGCGGCGGAACGCTTGGAAACAGGCGGGGTCGTAATCAATGATATTCCAACTTACCGAATTGATAATATGCCTTATGGCGGCTGGAAGGACAGCGGTGTTGGCCGGGAAGGCATCAAATATGCAATGCAAGAAATGATGGAGCAGAAGTTTATCAGCTTTAAAATAAGCGACGAATGAACATAGGGAAAATATAAACCATAGTAAAAGAGACGGCGATATCTTAAAATTTCGCCGTCTTGTTTTGTCGTAAATGTTGCAGCCTTAGAAGATATTTATTTGCTGAAAAAACCACCATATAAGGCGGCTTTCACCAATTACTTCAATTCTTCAATTATTTCAGCACCATAAGAGTTGTCGATTATGCAGCGCCATGTACCCGTGGAATCCTTTTTAAATACATATGTCGCAGTTCTTTCCATAGAAAATTCGGAATCGTTCTTTTGATTGGCACTAAGCTGGGCTTTTGCCACAACCAATGCCGTATCATCCGTTTCGATTATTGCCATCTTTTCTTGATTGACGATTAAACTGTGATTAAAGTATTCAGCGATAGCAATGAATGCCCGACGAATTTCCTCTTTCCCTTTTGCGAATGTTCCAGGTTTGACAACTAAAATCGCTTCCTCTGAATAGAATTCCATTAAATGATCGAAATCCTCATTGTTTATTGCCCTGTCTGCATTTTTTATGACTTGTTCCAACTCATGCTTCTGCATATTCACCCTCCTATTCAGCTTCTCTTAATTAGACCGCTCTGTTACTAAATTGATGTTCGACTGCCATGATTGGGTTTCCTGCTCATTAAGAGAAAAGAGTATGCTTAAAATCATTTATATAAAAGTTGAATGCACATAAGAGTTTTAGAAAATGAATTACCATGGTTCATTCTCATTACGGTATGTTTCATGCAGCTTTCAACTTGATGCAAAGTGAAATGCAAAAGTTAAAAAAAAGAGCACCTATTGGCCGCTCTTTTTCATGATTTATTCTTCCACGTGATTCACATGTTCAACTCTATTTCAGGCGGAACCAAAAAATCCGAAGTGTACTGATACTTTTTCTAAAACTGAACCCATTATCGAATACTCAATCTTCACTTGGAACCACAATCACATCTACCACATGTTTTTTAAGGATTTCCTGCATATTTTTTGGTACTTCTTTGTCTGTAATCACTATATCAACGGAGTGTAAGTCACATACCTTTTGGAAAAAAGTTTTATTAAATTTCGTTGAATCTGCCATCACAATGACCTGGTCAGAACGCTTAATCATTTCGTGAACGAGGAGGCCTTCTTCCTCGATGGAAGTGGACAGTCCTTCAGAAGATATTCCGCAAGTACCAATGATGCATTTATTCACCTTATAATCCTGGACATCCCTAATGGCTCTTGAACCATATATAGCTTGGTGTCTAGTGCTTAATGTTCCACCTAATAAATTAATTTTCATATCTTCTCTTCGGCTTAATACACTGGTAACGTTAATCGAATTGGTCACGACCGTATTGTTTCGACTCTTTAAATATTTAGCTAGAAATTGCACTGTTGTGGAGGCATCCAAAATAAGATGATCCCCATCGTTTATCAAAGAAGCTGCAAATTTTCCGATTTTACTTTTAGCTTCCGATGCCATGTTCATACGCTCACCATAATTATGGACTTCATTGGAAAGCAGAGCCTTTTTCGCCCCACCCCGTATTCGAATGATCTTCCTCTCCTCTTCTAAATTTATTAAGTCTCTTCTGGCCGTATCTTTAGAAACATTATTTATTTTACAAATTGTATCAATATCAATCCGTTCATTTTCATTTAAATATTGAATAATGGCGTCTAATCGTTCATCCTGTAGCATGATCTCACCTCATAGATATAATTATAAGTTAATCCAAGTTTATTCACAATGAAACCTGAATTATATAAGGATAATTAAGCTTTAGAGGGTAGATAATTAGTAAATACTGACCACTATATTTAGTTATCAGAATTCCAAATCGAGGATATTAACCACCAGGCATTAAACATGACGGTTAGCCCACCAAATCATAGATTTAAATATCCCGACCATAGGAAGGGTATATTCCGGGTATGCATAAAAGTAACCGTAACATATAGATATTCTGTCTGGTGCCAGGCCCTTTTTAGACAGATTCATACATCTCTTTTTTACCTTCTTTTTCTCTTTGATGTCGTTTATATACGAATTTGGATAGGCTTACACTGCTTTCATATAATAGTAATAAAGGTACCGTAACTAGGATATCTGATAGAAAGTCTGGTGGAGTAATCAAAATGGAAACAACAATTAAAATAAAGTAAGAATATTTCCTGATTTTTTGCAAACGGTATGGATTTATTATTCCTAAACTTGTTAAAAACATAATGACAACCGGCATTTCAAACAGAAATCCAAAAGGCAGTGTCATATGAAGCATAAATCGGAAATATTTCTCCGTTGTAAAGAAAGTTGTAAACATGTCGTTTGATAGAGACATTAAAAAGTTTAGTACAAGCGGAAATAAAATGAAGTAACCAAAACTAATTCCTATTGTGAATAGAATAAATAGTGCTGGAATATAAGCGCTAGTAACTTTGCGTTCTTTTGGTGTTAACGCTGGACGTACAAACAGCCAAGTTTGGTGCGCAGCAACCGGTATAGTAGCCGTGATGGCAACGACGGTGGCAATAATTAAATAAACGAGTATGATATCACTTGGTCCTAACAGAGCTAGCTTAAACGGCAAATCTTTAACTATAATATTATAAATATCTTGAACAAATATAAATGTCAGTACCAGGAACAGCGTGAAAACGACTAAAGTGATGATAATACGTTTACGTAACTCCTCAAGGTGCTGAATCATGCTCGTTATTTTTTGATTTTCCAACATCATCACTCCAGGAAAAAAAGATGTAAGACAGATCCTACATCCCCTCTTCATTTATTTGATTAGCTTTCTTTCTTATTGGTCACATCTGCATTAGTGTCATCTGCTACAAGGTCTCTGGTAGACTTTTTAAATTCCCTTAATGTTGAGCCAAATGCTCTTCCTATTTCCGGTAACTTAGAAGGGCCAAAAATAATGAGTGCAATCACTAAAATTAGCATTAATCCTGGTATTCCAATATTTTGTAGCATAGCTTCCCCCATTGGTATTCATATTTTGTCATTCTTTTAAAACATTAAACGTTGCTTATTGAACCTATCCCCATTCTTTTTCACCAAGGTTCATTAACAATGCCATACCCTTTTAATCGGTATGAAGCTTAGGCTTCACGCTATCCAGAGAACCTGAAGACAGAGTTCCCTTATGCAATACGGCAGCACGCTTGGGCAGTCGGGCTACGGCTTCGGCCGAGCAGCTTGCTGGAATGAGTACTGCGGTCGCGGCATCGCCTACCTTTGGCCATATTTGCTTACCGGACTCGTCTAGCGGTGTAATGCCGCCGGTAGCAAGGGATAGTGAGCGAGACAGGTTGTATTCGTTTGACCATCCATAAAGATCTGCAGCGAGATGTGCCTTCTGCAACGTATCACCAATCCCGAATGGTGACCAGTGATCAGTAATACTATCATTACCAAGCATGACGTTCACCTTATGCTTCTGAAGCAGCGGAATCGGCATTACGTCTTTGCCGATTGGAACGGTTGAAGCAATGGAAATACCAAGCGATGCAAGGCGTTTTGCCATTTCTATGTCGGCACCATCCCCTAACGAAGCGAGCGAAAATGCATGACTGATCGTCACTTTCCCCTGCAGACCGGCTTCCTCAGTCAGATCAGCCAACCGACGAATTGCCTTCAAACCCGTTTCGCCACCTTCATGAAGGTGAATATCAATTCCTGCTTTGTAGTCAACCGCGATCTGTACCATCGTTTGCAACGATTTTTCCAAATTACCGTCAACTAAGGTTGGATCTAGTCCGCCAACATGTGTAACTCCGAGCTGCATGGCGTCGCGTATCAGTCCCTGTGCATTTGAACGAAGTAAGCCATGTTGGGGAAAGCCAACGATTTCATGTGAGATTTTATCTGAATAGTTTGCTAAGGCCAGATTGAGTTTCTCAAGATTTTTTAGACCAATGACTGGATCGATGTTGCAATGGCTTCTGACATATGTAGAGCCGTAGCCAAGAATTAGTTCAATTAATTTCTCCGCACGTTCCTGGGCTGTTGGAAGGAGCTCCAGTAGCAGTGTCTGCTCCAAGGTTATCATGTCAAAAATGCCATTTTTCCTCGTCGCAGCTGCTCTCCAAGGACCCCCATAAAAGGTTTTATCCAAATGAATATGCATATCTCTAAAAGAAGGAAGTAGCAGCATGCCTTTCGCGTCATAGCAATCGATCCCTTTACCATAAGGGGACTTAGTATCTAGTATTCTCGCAATGGTGCCTTTAACAATATGGAGGTTCCTCAATACGGTTTCGGTTGCGACGACCTGGCCATTTTCATACTTGTAACCACTTTCCAATCGAACATTCATCAGCATGTAGGAACTGTTCTTTCCTGGTTTTTTGGTGTTATGGGCAGCCTTCTTCTCAGCATCCGCACTTGCTGTCTCAGGCATGAATAATCCCATCGTGTCCGTGACACCGAGAACCGCGGAAGCGCTTCCAATTTTACAGACGTTACCTATAAACTTTCTGCGTGACAAACCTTCCGTTTCCTGATTCACCTGTAAAATCCTCCTCTAGTATGTTTGTATTTTAAGATGATCATGATTAATAGACTTGATTGGGAAACAAGAGGCACCCATCCTGAATTTGATTGAGTTTACTCTTGCCTCCCAAATCTCATATCTCTTCTAGTGGTGGTTTTGGATTTTATTTAACAAATTGTTTCGATATCATCCATTTTATTTTTGTCGAAATAGTCACTTGTCCATTTACATGATTTCACCCTATAGGTCCAATTATAAGTCTATTTAATTTTAATGGCAATGAAATCTGCATTATTTTAAGTTAATTTAAGTTTTTTCAAAAAAAAAATTGATTTCTCATTTTTAAATACGAAAAAAGAATTTTTGTTGTTGCATTCCTTGTTAATGGAAAACAAAAAGGGAATGGTAAAATCCATTCCCTTTTTGACTGTGTGCAAAGCCCTTTTAATTGAATTTAACCTTGAACGCCAAAAGGCCGCCAATCGGAGGCCTTCTACCTTTTAACAATTTCCGTATCCCCTCTTTTATTCAGACCGTCATTCGTGCAAATATGCCCAGGCATATTGAGCGTAAAGTTCTGCACCGGTAGCAAGCGCATCTTCGTCGATGTTGAATTTCCCATGATGATGGGCCCATTCCGTATCTTTTTCAGGGTTTCCAGATCCAACTAAAGCGAAGCTTCCAGGTACTTCATCTAAATAGAAACTAAAATCTTCTCCACCCATTGTTGGCTTTTCATTATATACTGCGTCTTCGCCAAACGCATTTGAAGCAACTTTTTGCACTAATTTTGCACTGTATTCATCATTAATGACAGCTTGCGTTCCACGGTAGTACTCAACCTGTGCGGTCGCACCGTAAATATTGGCAACATTTTCAGCATAAATCTGGAGCTGTTTTTCAATATGGTCACGTGTTTTAGGATCAAAACAACGGACAGTCCCTTCAATAACGGCATTTTCTGCAATGACATTAAATCGTGTGCCCACGGCCATTTTTCCAACTGTCAAAACTGCGGGATTTTGTGGGTCGACCGTTCTTGATACGACGGATTGTACATTCATGACGAATGAAGAGGCCACAATAGTAGCATCGATACAATCCTGTGGCATGGCACCATGTCCCCCTCTTCCTTTAAACGTTACTGTAAAGATATCTGCTGAAGCGAATGAAGGTCCTTGAGAACAAGCAACCTTGTTTGTTGGCATTTGCGACCAAATATGTATGCCAAAAACATTATCAACACCTTTGACAGCTCCTTGTTTAACCATTTCCTTTGCACCTGTTGCTACTTCTTCAGCTGGTTGAAAGATTAATCGAACATTCCCAGGTAAATCTTCTTTTATTTCGTTTAGTGCCTTCGCTGCAATTAATAACATGGATGTATGTGCATCATGACCACATGCATGCATTTTTCCTTCTTCATTTGAAGCATACGGCAAGTCTTTATTTAATTCTTCAACAGAAAGGGCGTCCATATCCGCTCTTAATGCTACCGTCTTTCCTGCCTTACCGCCTTTAATTTCTGCAATGACACCTGTTGGTTCTGCTTTGCGATAAGTTATTCCTAATTTTTCAAGGTATTCACAAATAAAGGCCGTTGTATTTTCTTCTTCCCATGATAACTCAGGTTCGCTATGAAGTTTTCTACGTATTTCTATTAATTCATCACTATAATTTTGAATCGCTTCTTTTATCGTTTGATTAATCATCCTCATTCTACCTCCATTAAACATTTAGCTACTTCGTAAAATATTTGCACTCCATTTGCTATATGACGTGCATCAGACCATTCTTCTGGACAATGACTTAGTCCTGATTTACTTGGAACAAAGAGCATGCCAACATCAGTCACATCGGATAAAACCATCGCATCATGACCTGCTCCACTATTAATGGAACAGTATGGAATTTCTAAATCAGAACTTTTATCTTTTAATAAAGCTTTTATTTCATCACTCAATACCTTTGGCGGTATATATAACACCTGTTCAACAGTTGTATGGATTCCCTGTTCATGATAGGATTCGATTATTTCTTTCATCCGCTTGATAACATTGTTAATATGTTCTTCCTTGCTAGATCGGATATCTATCGAAAATTCGACTTTATTTGGGATGACGTTAGCTCCATTTGGTAAAACATGTAGTCGTCCTGTCGTGATAACCGTTCCTTCACCTTCCTCAATTGCAAGGCTCGGTAATTGAGAAATAATCTGAGCGGCTGCAACCAATGCATCCGTACGGCGATCCATCGGGGTTGTGCCTGCATGTCCTGCCTTTCCTTCAATGGTCACTTCAAATTGAGTTAAACCAACAATCGCTTCTACAATACCAATGGGGATATTCTTCTCTTCAAGGATTGGCCCTTGTTCTATATGCAATTCGAGAAATGCTTTAATGCTTTTAGGATTTCTCCTTTTCGGAAGTGATGAATCCAGACCAATTTTTGACATCGCTTCAATTGTCGTGATACCTTCTTTATCCCTTAAGTTTTTAAAACTTTCCTCACTAAGTGTTCCCACTATTCCTCTCGACCCCATTAGTCCTCCGCCAAAACGAGCACCCTCTTCTTCAATCAGGGCAACGATTTCCAATGGATATTTAGGTGTTAATTGATTTTCTGCAAATAGGGCAGCCACTTCAAGAGCGACAATTACACCGGCTGGTCCGTCATACGCACCACCATTTGGTACGGAATCAAAATGTGAACCGATCAAAACGCTTGGTGCATCTTTTAAAGTACCTTCAAGCTTTCCAAAAATATTTCCAAGTCCATCTTCCTTTACTGTTAGACCGGTTTCCATCATTTTATTTTTAATATAATTGCGTGTAAGTAAGTCTTCCTTGCTATACGTAAGTCGGGTTGTCCCTTTTCCGGGTGTTGATGTAAATTCGCTCAAATCATTTATTTGCTTTTCTATACGTTCGATAAGACTCACTTGGAATTCCTCCTATTTTACAAGAATTGTACAAATATTCCTGCCAAAATAACCGACACGATTGTAACCGATATAAATCCACCCACAAGCATCGGCGGCAGCATATGGCTTAGCAATGCTTCTTTTTCATTTTCATCTTTTGTTAATGAATTGACGACTTCATTGGTGATAATGTAATCGGCTGGAAATCCATATAATGCTGTTAAAGATACAGCAAAGGCCATTTCTTTGCTGACATTTAACAATTTCCCTGCAATGAATGAGAATATATACATGCCAAAAACAGCTAGGAAAATGCAAACAATAAGTGGGTAAAGGATCTCCATCATCATACTTGGTGTTGCATTTTTTAATCCGTCAAAGACGAAAAGCATAAGGGCCATGATGGCAAACCCAAATCCATTTGCTTTTTGCAGTGTCTGCTTTTCCAAGAAACCTATGCTTTTTCCGACAACCCCGAATAGTAAGCAGAGAACAAATGCATTTATTGATATAATCGGCTCTAATCCAGTCGAAACAAGGTAAGCGAGAAAAGCAACAACCGCAAGTCTGAAAAATTTAAAATATTCAGTATTATATTTTTCAGGAAGTTTTTTAAACAGCTTAAGTTCCGTCCTACCTTCTGAAGCGGCTGCAGTATCACTCTTTTTTACCGTTAATTGCCCATTGCGATATTGCCCCAATAGCTTCTTCCCTTCTTTCTTCAACACAATTGAAGTTAAAGGATATCCAGCAAAGCCTTGCATTACATAAATAACAATGGCAAAAACGGACAAACTCGTTAGTCCTGCGTCTGCCGCTCCTTCAGACATGATTATTGAAGATACCATACCGCCCACTAAAGGTGGAATTGCCACAAGGACAGTTTGCAGATCAAATATGAATATGCCAATTCCGAATATAAGTGCAACAATACCAAGAATGCCGGATAAGGAGATGACAATCGTTTTCCATTGATTTACCAATTCTCTAATTGAAAGCAATGTTCCCATATTCGTGATCAATAGGTACATCATCATGGTTGCCACTACCGGTGGAACACCTGCTATTGAAACGATGTCTTGCGGGAAGAATGTCCAATAACCACATAGAAATAGGATTGCGGAAACGAAAACGGAAGGTACCCAGGCTTTTGTCCGAACCGCCACAATGTCTCCTACAAATAAAATCAGAATAACAATAACTAAAGCCAACATCTGTGACATATGAGTTCCCTCACCTTCCAATTTAATAGTTTGAATATTCTAAAATAATAACACTAAATCGTTTTATTTTAAAGACAATTCAATATTTTCAGGTAATTGTACACAGATAATAGGAAATGTAAGTGTTTTAATTCTGATTTCACATACCGAATTATCTAAAATTTGGATATATCAAAATAATTTTAATCATTTTATAGAGTTTTTATCTCCTTAAGTCGCTGAATTATCTCCATTTATTTTAAAATCGAGTAGGGGGAAAATAAGTTTATTTTCGCCCCTCTCACAACACCGTACGTACGGTTCGCGTATACGGCGTTTCAATTTATATCACAGTGTGTGCTTTTAGATAATGTTCTAAAGCAGAGGGGA
>NZ_JANZMJ010000051.1:0-25121 GCF_025175645.1 Peribacillus aracenensis | reverse complement strand
CGAAATTTGTCGGATTCAATATCTTTACGTTGATTAAACTTCTAAAAGAAGAATTGATTCTTGCTTTCTCTACTGCAAGTTCAGAAGCGGTTCTTCCGAAAATCATGGAAAAAATGGAGAAAGCGGGTTGTCCGAAACATATTGCTACATTTGTAATTCCGACTGGATACTCCTTTAACCTTGATGGTTCTACATTATACCAAGCGTTAGCAGCTATCTTCATCGCTCAAATGTACGGCATCGATTTAAGCGCATATGAGCAAATTACGCTAATGCTAGTGCTAATGATCACGTCCAAAGGGATTGCCGGTGTACCGGGTGTATCTTTCGTAGTTCTTTTAGCAACATTGGGAACTGTCGGTATTCCTATTGAAGGTCTAGCATTTATTGCTGGTATCGACCGTATTCTTGATATGGGACGTACAGTAGTAAACGTTATCGGTAATTCACTTGCAGCAATCGTCATCTCTAAATGGGAAGGTCAATTCAACCCTCCTTCCAAAAAAGAATTAGAGCAAGTTTCTTAATATAAAAATCCAGAGTGAAATGTCACTCTGGATTTTTTTTTTTTTTTTTGAAATAAAATGCGCTTTCCCTTCTATATTTTGGGATTTTTTTATATAGTGCGAGTGTGGTTCTTCCTGTACCGTATCCGATATCAAAGATTGCATCATCTTGATATAAATATTTTTCAAAAGGCAAAATTCTCTGATTGCCATAGACCTGATCTTTTAGTTGCTTCAAGGGAAGCGGCACCATGCAAAGGATGAATGATAAAAGCTTTTTTAACTTTACCCAGGATCAATTCCTCCAATTCGGAATTTTTCACTATAATATGGATTTTGTGTATCGCATTGTATACACGATGCTGATGATGATTAATGTTGGGTGGTATATAACTTATGTGAAAACCCAAAAGTTTGATAAAATAACATTATTGATTGAGAGCTCGGAGGGGTCAGGTTATGAAGAATGATAGCAATGATATCTTATATACGTATATGCAGGCTTCCGAACGGTTTGTCCTTTTTAATGGACTCAATTTTCGTGAATTCGTCCATTCGCTTCCATATACCTTGGATTCGATCTTATTATTGAAACATCAATTCGATGGTGGGGAATACAATTTGAATGTCCTGCTTGAGAGCGCTTCATCTGAGGATATTGCGAAGCTCGTTAAAGAAAATGTTCGGGCATATGGGGATTTCTGTTGGGTCGATTTTGAAGAGGCGGAAGGGCTGGATGAATTGGATGGAAGGGAAATAGCGGAACTTTTATATTTAGGACACGCTAAAACCCATCTGAGTCCCCCGTTTTTCCGTAAATTGAATAATCAATTTGTGTACCTTGCCCAGGATGATGGCTGGTTCAATAAAATTTATTTTCGTTCTCTTTCGACATATTATATGATGTTAGGAAGACTGATTCCGCTAAAGCTGGAGCCATTAAAAGTAGAGAGGAAGTGGCTTGGAATCAGAAAGAAAAAAGAGCTGACGGCGATTCCAGCAGAAATCATTTCTTCCTTGGCTCATATTCTGGGAGAGGGGCTCGCTTTTTCCTTTCGGGATGTTAAGTATACAAGAACGAAAATTGAGATACCTGCATGGGTCGTAGGGGATTATTTAAACATGGATGAGATGCATGACGACTTTTCGGATAGAGTTATTTATGAGCCCGATGCCTTTATTATCTTCAATCGAAAAGAAAAAGTATGGGAAAGCGTTATTAAAAACGCATCATCCTCCTGATTATCCCAACTTCCAAGGTTAGTGGATGAATTATTTGACATCCTCAAATTTTTTAGGTGTAAGACTTACCATCTTATGCATAAAAGATAAGAGAGGGCGGCTCACAGGACGTGGCGGTACTATTCTGCGTTCTGATTATGGTGATAATCGGAAAGTGGCCGATGATAGAAATTTCGCTTTATCCCGCATTAACAGGCTGTAAGGAAAGCGGATGGCAAATGTAATGAAAAAGAAATGTGGTGGCCAACAGCCTGTAAAAGCCCGATTGGCTTAACTAACCATCATTGGAAAAGCCTCTATGACGGAAGTTTCGCTTTATCCGTTTTAGTGTAAAGTGATACAATGAACATGGTTAAAAGAATATTGGAGGGTAATAACTCATGAAAACTAAACTTGGTTTGCTTTATGGTGGAAAATCTGCGGAGCATGAGGTTTCTATGCAGACGGCTTTAGCTGTCATTAAAGCTCTCGATTTAGCAAAGTTTGATATATATCCGATTTACATAACAAAAGAGGGTTCATGGATTAATGGACCAAAGTTAACAGGACCTGCTGAGAATGTGGAGGCTTTGACATTTTTACCGGAAAATTCGAGCTCACCTCTTGCCTTGCAGGCACATTCAACTGATGAAAATAGTGAATCAACAGGGTATGACGTAATTTTCCCATTGCTTCACGGACCAAATGGAGAAGATGGGACCGTACAAGGGATGCTGGAACTATTGAACCTTCCTTATGTAGGAAATGGCGTTTTAGCTTCATCAGCAGGAATGGATAAGGTCATCATGAAAAACATTTTTGCCCAGGCGGGACTTCCGCAAGTGAAATACACTTGGTTCATTCGTTCCGAATGGGAGAAGAATACTGAAAGTGCCATTAAAAAGGTTGCGGAGGAATTGGGGTACCCTTGTTTTGTCAAACCTGCCAATTTAGGCTCAAGTGTCGGTATCAGCAAATGTAATGATGCTGATGAACTGGAAAAAGCGGTAGCGGAAGCTTTTCAATTCGATCGGAAGATCATCATAGAAGAAGGGGTCATTGCTCGTGAACTAGAGTTTGGTATTCTCGGTAATGATGAACCGTCTTGTTCAGTGGCAGGAGAAATCATCCCTAAGAAGGATTTTAGCTTCTATGATTATTCAGCAAAATATGTAGACGGTAATTCAGCGATGGTCATTCCAGCGGAGATATCGGAAAGCGAGTATGCAACTTTATCCGAAATGGCCATTACTGCCTTTAAGTCATTGGATTGCTCTGGATTGGTTCGCGCTGATTTCTTCTTAACGAATGAGGGGCAAATCTATATTAATGAAGTGAATACAATGCCTGGGTTTACTCCATTCAGCATGTTTCCGTTATTGTGGAAGCACACAGGTGTCGACTATCCAGCGCTAATTGAAAAACTAGTGAAACTTGCTTTGGAACGTCATCAGGAAAAACAACAAATCAAATATACAGTTTGATTAGGCAAGTAATGTAGCAGTAAACTTCACAATCCATTAAAAGTTGATTTGATGGATTCCAATCAGCAGGAACCGGTGCGATTTTAAACTGGTTTCTGCTTCGTTTGGTTATTGGAAGTAGAGAGCGATTAACGGTTCGATGAATGTAGGAGGAACAAAATGATAAAGAGAACGTTAAAACAAGTACATGAGATGGCAGAGGGTTTGAATGATATCAGTCCATTCCAGTCCAAAGGAATTAATGGGGTTACCATCGATTCCAGAACAGTTAAGGAAGGATGTTTGTTCATACCGCTTAAGGGTGGGCAGGTTGACGGACATCAGTATGTCAAGCAAGCATTGGCGCAAGGAGCTGCTGCTTCTTTTTGGCAAAGGGATGTTCCGAATCCTCCTAATGATTTACCGATAATCATTGTGGAAAATACCGAGAAAGCACTTCAGCAATTGGCGCGTTCTTACCGTCAGCAGTTGAATATAAAAGTCATTGGGATAACAGGAAGCAACGGTAAGACGACAACGAAAGATATGACGGCTGCGTTGCTGGCCACTACCTATAAAGTTCATAAAACCAGTGGAAACTTCAATAATCACTTAGGTTTACCACTAACGGTGCTTTCTATGGATGAGGATACTGAAGCAGCTGTTTTGGAAATGGGAATGAGCAGCCGCGGTGAAATTGAGTTTTTATCCAAAATGGCAAAGCCTGATGTAGCGATCATTACCAATATCGGTGAATCACACTTATTGGATTTAGGATCACGCGAGGAGATCGCGAATGCAAAGATGGAAATTGTCGAAGGTTTGGCGAAAGATGGGAAGCTGATCTATCATGGCGATGAACCATTGCTTCGCAATCGGATCAAAAGCGATTTTCCTGATTTAAATGTAATATCTTTTGGACGTACGGAACAAAATGATTTATATCCACAGACCATAAGCCAAGGGGCAGACCGTACCGCGTTTACAATCGCAAGCGGTGAAAAGGAGATCGATTATGAGATACCCGTATTAGGCAATCATAATGTTCTTAATGCACTGGCTGCCATCTTGGTTGCTAAAGAATTCAATGTGGATGATTCAGCGATTCGTAAAGGTCTGTCAACCATTCAATTAACTAATATGAGGATGGAATTGGTCGAAGGCGCAAAAGGGCAGAAGATCATCAATGATGCGTATAATGCCAGTCCAACTTCAGTTAAGGCAGCAGTGGAATTGGTTGAGGGATTATCTGGATTCGAGAAAAAGATCCTTGTATTAGGAGATATGTTGGAGTTAGGGCCACAGGAAAAAGACTTTCATTTGAAAATTGGTGAATTGATTTCCAATGAACGGATCGATAAGATCTTCACGTTTGGTCCTTTAGCCGAGTTTATTGCCAAGGGAGCGAGCAAGTCTTTTTCATCGGAGCAGGTCCGTCCTTTTCAAGATAAACAGGAGCTTATAGAGGAACTTAAGTCTTCTACACAGGAAAATGACATCATTCTCGTTAAAGCATCCAGGGGCATGAAACTGGAGGAAGTCGTTCAAGCCCTACAAAAATAAAAAAGCGTAGAAAGGGCCGTTGAAAACGGCCTTTTTTTATCGTACTTAAAAAAGAGTCCCTGCAATAATGCAGATGTCATCGTTAATCACCGAATGCCTCATCCTTGAGATCACAAGCTCCTGAAGAAGCTTATTTGTATCGAGATGGACATTTTCAATGAACTCCCTCTTGATATTGTCGGACCGGTCAAAGGCGGAAGGATTGGGCGTTTTAGAGAGTCCATCTGTATAGATGATGAAACGGCTTCCTGGTTAATAATGAAAGACTATTTTTTTAATGGGCAATTCGGGAATCAGTCCGCTTGGGGTGGCCCCTTCGTTTAAATTGAGAATTTGGTTGGTGCTTGGGGAATACAAGAAGGCTGAAGTAAATCCGTAGTTCACATATTCGATGAGACGATCCTTTGTATTCACATATGCTATGAAAGCTGTAAAGCGAGCAAGGTTTTTGTTATCCCGATTAATTCCTTGAAATAGGTCCCGCATATGTTTGTCCAGTTCCTCTGTTATGAAAATGGGATCTTTTACACGTTTGAATAGGTCGGGCATCAAAGTCCGTATGGACATGTTAATAAGTGCTGTATGGATGCCCTTTCCGAATACATCGATCATTATGAAGCCGTATATCCTGTCATCAACCTCCGTCCAGTAAAATAAATCCCCTGAAAGTTCACTCGAAGGCAGGGAAAGACCTTTGACCTCTATATCTTCATTATTGATCGACAAAGGTAAATTTGAAAGCTGTATGCCCTTTGCAATTCGCAGGCTCCTTGCTGATTTTTGGTGTATCTTTTCAAGCTCTTGCCCCTTCATTTTTGCCGAAAACAGTTGCATGCTGATGTTTTTGAGTGAATTTAATTTAATCCTGACTTCTGCTGAATCGGCAGGGACAGCCATGGTTTCATAAAAGGTCTTTTCTGGTAATGCCGGAGGTGCCTCCATTCCTAAAGCGCGTTTGTAAATGAATAAGATAGGGATTTCGTGAGATTCAGCTAAGGCAAACAAAGAAGTTTCCTGCCAAGAATCTTTTGATATGTGTAAAGGTAAAATAAATAATGATTTCATTAAGTCCGTTGAATCCTTGAATAGATGACTTTGATTGAGTGGATCCTCCAAAAAGGTGACGTTCTTGTTCATTTTCTTTAAGATTCGACCAAAATCCTTACATAAAGGAACATCTATTGTGAAAATATTCATATAACCCCCCCGTTGTTTTGTTGATAGGTCAATCATACTGCATTTAGACTTATTTACTATAATTTTCGAGCGGAAAGATGGAATTTTCAAAAAATAAATGATTCCATATACCTGGAAATTTAAAAGCGGATTCATAATAAGTGCTTTCTTTTTTCCGTGGATGGTGGCCATTCATTCGAAATAGTCCTTCCTGAAAAAAGGTTTAGTGAAACTATTTGATTTAAACACATATCATGTAAATAAATAGATGTTCGTTTTTGCAATACATTTAAATGGATACAGTAAGTGGCTTGGAATGGTCTCATCATAGAAGAGGACTAGGTCACTGAATTCCTCCTGAACTGGAATAGATTCTCCCTTAAAAAACGTTCCAGTCGGTTCAGGAATCTCGCTTTCTTCCGAATTTGTCTGCAGTCTGAATCCACTTCGCATGAATGGATTTAGTAACTAAAGTAACTCTATTGATGAACAAATCAGGTTGCACGATTATCAGGTGGGACTATCCAATTTCCTCGTTTTTGAAACGATCTAAAGTTTTTAGTAACTCTTAATGGGGAGATATCCTTTATTGCATTAACAGTTTGAAAATGGTAATATGAGTATGAGTTTAAATGTCTTATCATTGATGATTATTTAAATTAATCAGGTTGAGGCAACAAAATTGTATGTTCTTACATGTTTCATGAGTTCATTCTTGAGATTATTTTAGATTAAATAGGCCGCGCGTCTGGTCATATATAAAAGCTGCATCTCTTGGCGGCTTTAGTAGCTATTAGGGAATCAAGCCGCATTATAGCGCTTTTCCACTTCTGCAAATCCTCAACGCACCGGGCCTGTTTTGTATAAGAATCTTGGCTCTCGTCAAGTTTTGTTCATACAGCCTTTTTAAGTCTGATGAATAATAGGTGCAGCAGCCCTCACCTGAATAAAACGGTCAAATACCCGTTTATGCTACTTTTAATTTTCCATATTGAATTTAATTTTGGTTACATGTACTTTTAAAAAGATGAGCGTATGTTAATGATAAGTCTACACGTGCGCGAAAATTAAAAATGCCGGTGAATGTTCGTACTGGTATATTTCCTTTTTAAAAAATCATATTGAGTTCATTTGAACTAAAAGGCAGATACTTTTAGGTGATAATGATAAACTTTTTAGATAAAGTAGAACATCCGTCATGATGATGAGGATTTGAACTAAACATCTGTGCATGATATGCACGTGTAAATTTACGATATAAAAAGGAGTACGAAAACATTGACATTGTTTAGCGAATTAGGTTTAGATAGAACGTCCATGAAATCAATAGAAAAAATGGGATTTGAAGAAGCGAGCCCGATTCAATCCCAAACGATACCTCTAGCACTTGAGGGTAAAGATATCATTGGTCAAGCGCAAACAGGAACAGGAAAAACGGCGGCATTCGGTATTCCATTGATGGAAAACATCGATATTACTAACGAAAACGTGCAAGGGATTGTCATTGCACCTACACGTGAGCTAGCGATTCAAGTTTCTGAGGAACTTTTCAAGCTTGGTTACGGAAAACGCGCTCGTGTACTTGCGGTTTATGGTGGACAAGATATCGACCGTCAGATCCGTGCTTTAAAGAAAAAACCACATATTATCGTTGGTACGCCTGGTCGTCTTTTAGACCATATCAAGCGTAAAAATATTAAATTAGGCGGAGTTCACACTGTAGTTCTTGATGAAGCGGATGAAATGCTTAACATGGGATTCATTGAGGATATCGAATCGATCCTTTCAACGGTTCCTGATGAAAGACAAACATTGCTTTTCTCAGCTACAATGCCTGATCCGATCCGTAAAATTGCTGAAAGATTCATGCAGGAACCCGTTCTTGTCCGTGTAAAAGCAAAAGAAATGACAGTGGATCGTATCGAACAATATTACTTGGAGTTAAAAGAAAGTGAAAAATTCGATACACTTGCACGCCTTTTCGATATTCAAACACCGGACCTTGCTATCGTCTTCGGACGTACGAAACGCCGCGTAGATGAATTGGCATCTGCATTGAATATCCGCGGTTATATGGCTGAAGGCATTCATGGTGACCTTAGTCAGGCAAAACGCCTTTCTGTATTGAAAAAGTTTAAAGACCGCAGCATCGATGTACTTGTTGCTACTGATGTGGCTGCACGTGGACTTGATATTTCCGGCGTTACTCACGTATACAACTTTGATATCCCACAAGATCCGGAAAGCTATGTTCACCGTATTGGACGTACAGGACGTGCGGGTAAACATGGTATTGCCATTACGTTTGTAACACCAAGAGAAAGAGGACAACTGCATGCGGTTGAGCATACAACGAAAAAACGTATGGTGAAACTTAAGACTCCTACGTTAACTGAAGCGTTGGAAGGTCAACAAAAAGCAGTAACGGAAAAAATCCTTAATACAATCGAGAATGATGATTTAACATTATACCTTGGTCAAGCGGAAGAATTATTACAAAAACATAGCGCAGCGGACTTAGTTGCAGCTATGCTGAAATCAATGACAAAAGAACCGGATCAAACGCCTATCAAGCTAACGGAAGAATCTCCATCTCCAATGCGTCGCAACCGCGGTGGCAGCGGTTCTTCTGGTAACAGACAGCGCAATGGCCGCAGTTCTTCAGGCAGAAAAGATTACGGTAGCGGATCAAGCAAACGCCCGGGCGCAAACCGTAAATCGAATGGTTACGGAAATCGCAGCACGAGCCAAAAAAGAGAAAAAACAAATAAGATATAATTGAATTGGAAATGCCGCTCTTTTGAGCGGCATTTTTTTGTGTGCATTTCCATAATTCATATTGTATCTGAATGGCTGGTTGGATGGACTGCTCAAAGCCATTGTTTGAAAAGGGGTTAATTTCCAGCATTTAATTATAGTATAATGGATGAAAGCGAAGGATGGATGATGAAGATTCACTAAAAATTACCTGTCGAAGAGGAGAAGCACATGGAACCTGAAAATCGTATATCGAATAAGGCCTTGACCGTATGGAAAATCGGTGGTCTTATAAGCTGTTCAATAACTTGGATTATAAGCATCGCCGCACTCGTGCTTACAATCATTTTTGATTGGACATATTGGGTGTTTGGAGCGTTGATCATAATTTCGGTAATCCAATCTTATCTGGCCATTTTTCTGATTCCATCGGTGAAATGGAAGAGATGGCGTTACGAAGTAAGAAATACAGAAATTGATATCCAAAGTGGTATTTTCGTCATTAAAAGAACACTCATACCCATGATTAGGGTTCAGCATGTGGAAACGAAGCAAGGACCATTATTAAGGAAATACGATTTAGCCTCCGTTGAAATTTCGACTGCAGCGACCCTTCATGTTATCCCTGCCTTGGACCTAGCAGAGGCAGATGAATTGCGGCACTATATTTCCAGGATGGCAAGTGTGGAGGAAGAAGATGTCTGAACCTAAAAGGCTGCACCCCATAGCTGTATTGCTTAACATAATAAAATCGATTAAGGAGTTAGTCATCCCTTTTTTATTAGTGGTCGTCATTCCTGGGAAGAATGAAGGAATTCCTGGATGGATACAACCGCTGGTCATAGCCATTATTATACTTTTTATTATAGGCAATGCATTCCTTCAATGGTTACGCTTTACATATCGCATGGAAGAGGGCGAATTCAGAATTGAGTCCGGGGTATTTGTAAGGAAGAAACGGTATATAAAGTATGATCGGATTCATAGCATTGATATTTCGGAGGGTATCGTCCAGCGGATATTCAGCCTGGTGAAGTTGAATATTGAAACCGCAGGCGGGTCTCAGGCCGATGCCGTATTATCAGCCATAAGAAAAAGTGATGCAGATCGAATCAATGCTTTTATTAGTGAGGAAAAAAATGCGAATAATCCTTCTGATAAAGATGAAAATGGAGTAGCGGATAATGAATATGCAGCAAAATCGTCTTCCGTTTTTAAGCAGACGCTGCCGCAACTATTCGTTATGGCTGCCACTTCGGGAGCAGTAGGTGTCTTCCTATCTGGAGCAATCGCATTTATTTCACAATTCGATGAAATGATACCTTTTGAGAGGATATTTAAGGATTATGAAGATTTTATTGAAATGGGGACCATCATTCTGACCTTGTTTGCCCTAGTGGCTTTATTGGTGGTTTATGTACTGGCCACATTAAGCATGGTAATTAAATATGCTTCCTTTACCGTGATAAAAACGGATGAGGAAATCGTTATTTCCAGAGGGCTTCTCGAAAAAAGACAGCTGACAATCCCTATCCATAAAATACAAGGTATCCGGATCATGGAGAATTTGATTCGAAAGCCATTGGGCTTGGCGACGGTTTATATTGAGTATGCGGGGGGCAGTATGGAAGATAAAGAAAGTCTATCGATCATGCTGTTCCCTTTAATCAGGAAGAAGCATTTACATGAAAAAATCCTAGAAATTTTACCGGTTTATGAAACAACCACTGAGATGACACAGATACCTAAACGTGCACTTTCCCGGTATGTATTTCACAAGTTTCTATACCTCATCCCGATCATAGGTGCCTTGGTATGGTTTTTCAGACCTTGGGGTTATCTATCCCTTTTGCTTGTACCGTTGGCGATTTTTTGGGCTTACATGCAATATAGAGATGCGGGATGGAGCATAGAAGGGAATTTGTTGATATTGAGCAGTCGCTTTTTCTCAAAGCAGACATTAATCATGCAGAGAAGCAGAATTCAATCAATCACATATAAAAAAAGCTGGTTTCAGAATCGAAAAGAATTGGCTACGATTTCAGCATCGATTAAATCAGGAATCACTTCCCGGGTCGGCATGGTTGCTGATGTGGAAGAAAAGGATTGCCTAATAATTAAATCTTGGTATTTACCTAAAAAAGCAGTCGACTCCCAATGATTTAAAGGAAGAGTCGGCTGTTTGTCCTACCATTTTTTTCTTAAGTATAATGGAGCTGTTAAAAAGCCGGTTGCCAGTCCAGCCGAATGACCGACAACGTTAACTTGCGGTTGAATGAAAGTCATGATGACGGCAATTCCGGTCAGTGTATATACTGTATTTCTTTCGTTGTTCGTAAAATTGGTTTTATTGAACAGGACAAGATATAGAAAGAATCCGAATAAACCGAAAATTGCTCCGCTAGCCCCTACGTGGTTATATGTCAGTGGGTTAATTAGAAAGGTTGCGATATTGGCAAGGAGCCCTGTCGATAAAAAGAAGATTGAAAACTTGACGGAGCCAAGTAAATTCTCTAGGAATGGACCAAAGATGGCAAGTGAGAATCCATTAAACAGTAAATGTGTAAACGTGCTATGTAGAAAGATGGGGGTGATTAAACGCCACCATTGTCCATCAGCGATGTATAAGTTAACACCTGTTCCATAATAAAAGAGTACATTGCCGGGAAATATGGGGAAAAGGACGAGAACGAATGCAATCATCATCATGAGTATGAGCACAGTTACAGCTCGATATGAATTTGTGTATTCGCGGAAGCCTTCTGTTCTTGTAAACATAAATTCCTCCTTATTATCGTTTTTAATTAGATACAATATTATCATTTTTAGGTAAAAGAGTCCTCCTAATGATATGCAACTTATTAAATGAATAGAAGAGGTGTCAAAGTGATTAAAGGTATAGGTGTGGACATTACTGAGCTGGATAGAATGGAAACATTGATTAATCGGCAACCCCGTTTAAAGGAGCGTATATTAACAGAAAGTGAAATTTTGATTTTCGAAAAGTTAAATGGAAGAAGGAAGGTCGAGTATTTTGCTGGGCGTTTTGCGGCAAAGGAGGCTTTTTCAAAAGCGAACGGTACAGGGATCGGTAAGCACTTATCCTTTTTGGATATTGAAATCGTCTCGGATGATAAAGGAAAGCCGATGATTTTGAAGCCGTTTTCTGAAGGGGTCCATCTTTCGATTAGCCACAGCAGGGATTATGCGGTTGCGCAAGTCGTAATTGAAGGGTGAATGGAGTTTTGTCCAATCGGGTCATAAACCTTTAGGTTGTCTCATATACATTTAGTGCTATAGGGAGACAAGGCCCGGTAAAAGGTACATGGCAGAGTAGGTGCTCTCGAAAAGTTTTTAGCCGGATCTTAGAATTGATCCGTGTCTAAAATACTGAGGAATCTAAGACATCAGTCGAGCCAATGTCCGAATCCTGCCTTTTCCTCTCCCTTTTACGTTCAAATGACAAAAAGGGGTTGAAAAGATGAAGAAGATGGTAATGCTTTTTGCAGGGATCATGCTCTTGCTTGCTCTTTCTGCTTGCGGCCAAAAATCACAGAGTGACGTAGTGAGTGAATTGAATGAGAAGCTTGGCGAAATGAAAGGATATAAAGCTAACGCGAAGATGACATTAAAGATGGGGACGGAGCCTCAAGTGTATAATGTGGAGATTTGGCATAAAGACCCTTCTTTCTACCGCGTAAATCTGAAAAATGAAGAGAAGGATCAAAGCCAGATGATATTGAAAAATGATGATGGTGTATATGTTTTGACGCCAGCTTTGAATAAAAGTTTTAAATTTCAAAGTGAGTGGCCGGAGAACAGCAGTCAGGCCTATTTGTTCGAGTCGTTGGTGAAAGACATTACGGAAGATAAAAGTGCGACATATAAAGAAACGGATAAACATTATGTCTTTGAAACGAAAACGCGCTACCAAAACAATAAAATGTTGCCATATCAAGAGATTACTATAAACAAAAAAGATTTATCTCCAGTCAGTGTAAAAGTCATGGACCCCGATAAGACTGCATTGGTTCTTGTTGAATTCTCAAAAGTTAAATTCAATACGACTTTCGATAAAGATTCATTTGATATGAAGAAAAACATGACAAGTGCACAACTTGAAGCGCCTGTTATGGCAGAAGTCCAAAATGAGGGGTTTGCGGTGAAATACCCTGAAAATATTGGTGATATGAATTTAACGGAAGAAAAAGAAATTACAACGGAAAAGGGAGAACGTGTCGTTTTGACCTATGAGGGTACAAAAAGTTTTACATTGGTCCAGGAAAAGGCTGAGGTAGTTCAAACATCCGTTTCGACGAATGTGAATGGAGAACCGGTTGATTTGGGTTATACTGTTGGAGCCATGACAGGAAATACGATTGCTTGGACTTTTGAAGGTGTCGATTATATGATTGCATCAAAGGATTTGACACAGGAAGAAATGATAGAAGTCGCCCGTTCGGTTGGGGAAAATCCAGTCAAATAGGATTACATAACAAGCTGATGTTTCCCGTCTCCTTTATGAAGGTTTCTTCTAGGTAGGATAGGCGGGGAAGCAGCTTGTTGACATTTTTAATCCTTCCATTTGATTTCGGCTGGCAGCTAGGTAAATTAGAAGCAAGGTGAAAAAGCACTTTATATTTCTAGCGGTTGGTTATAGAATGGTCCTATAATGAAACGAAAACTTCGCTACTGGGAAGAATCTTATTGTGAGTGTAGGAAAGAAGGAAAAGGTCTTGGAAACGAAAACATTTCATCGAGATACATGGGCAGAAGTAAATTTGGATAATATTTTTGAAAATATTTCTTCAATGAAAAAAAGTTTAAGAAAAGGTGTTAGTCTTTTCGCTGTCGTTAAAGCGAATGCTTATGGACACGGGGACTATGAAGTGGCTAAAACGGCGCTTGAAGCTGGGGCGGATTTTTTAAGTGTCGCTTTTTTGGATGAGGCTCTCGCCTTGCGGAAAAAGGGAATATTGGCTCCGATTCTTGTACTTGGGGCATCGAGGCCTGAAAGTGCAGCGCTTGCTGCCGAGTATGGGATTTCCTTGACGGTTTTCGACGTAACATGGTTGGAGAAGGCAAAGGATTTGTTGAAACCGGGACAAGTTTTGCAAATCCATGTAAAAGTGGATAGCGGCATGGGGAGAATCGGCATTCGGGATATAGGACAACTCATGAAAGTGGAAAGTTTGCTTGAGAGGGAAGCTTGTTTCAATTTCCAAGGGATATTCACTCATTTCGCGACGGCGGATGAAATAAAGACCGACTTTTATGAAACGCAGCTTGCTTTCTTTAAAGGAATGCTTTCCGAATTGACCAGAAAGCCGGAATATGTTCATGCAGCCAATAGTGCAGCTTCTTTAAGGTTCACCGATCCTGAATGGAATGCAATAAGAATGGGGATTTCCATGTATGGTTTGAGTCCTTCCATGGAAATGAAGCCGATATTGCCATTTCCATTAAAACAGGCTATATCATTGAGAACGAAGATGGTCGCGGTTAAACAGCTTTCCAAGGGTGAAAGCGTTAGTTATGGGGCGACTTATACGGCTGAAGGTGATGAATGGATTGGGACTTTGCCAATCGGTTATGCTGACGGCTGGATCCGTAAGCTTCAAGGTCAGGAAGTTCTTGTGGATGGAAAAAGAGTACCCATAGTCGGAAGGATTTGCATGGATCAATGCATGATCAAGCTGCCTGGACCATACCCAGTAGGAACAGAGGTTACATTAATGGGGAATGATGGCGATGAATCGATCACTGTCGATGAGATAGCGGCAAAACTGGAAACGATCAACTATGAGGTAACATGTATGATAGGGGCAAGAGTGCCCCGCATATATATTAAAGACAATCAGATGAATCATGTACGTAATTTCATTTTGGAATGACCGGATTGTAAAAAAATCCTAAGATTGTGAATAAGATTTCCTTTATTATGCTGATAATAAGATTTAGAATAGAATATACTCTTTGCAGATAGGCAATTTAATGGTAATATTGAAAAGGATATATAATAAAGGTGTGTAGTGATGGTGGAGGTGTATGTTTGTGTCTGAATCCAGCGCAACAAGAGAGATATTAATTCGATTACCTCAAAATTTTTTAACAGAGTTAGATGGGTATGCGAGTGAGGAAAATGTGAATCGCAGTGAATTTATTTATCGTGCCACAAAAATGTATCTTCGCGAACGTAAAAAGAAAGAGTTTCGTGAATCGATGAAACGCGGTTATATTGAAATGGCGGCCATTAATTTAACGATTGCTTCTGAAGCCTTCCAGGCTGAATTCGAGGCTGGTCATTGCGTTGAACGATTAGTTAGCGGAGGCTGAGCCATTGATTGTTGTTAAGCGTGGTGACGTATACTTCGCAGACCTTTCCCCGGTGGTTGGTTCAGAGCAGGGTGGGACCCGTCCGGTACTAATTTTACAAAACGATATTGGTAATCGCTTTAGTCCGACTGTGATCGTGGCAGCCATTACAGCTCAAATTCAAAAAGCGAAATTGCCTACACATGTTGAGATTAATGCAAAAAAATACGGATTCGAGCGAGATTCCGTCATTTTATTAGAACAGATCCGGACAATTGATAAGCAGCGTTTAACTGATAAAATTACGCATCTTGACGAACCGATGATGCAAAAAGTCAATGAAGCTTTGCAAATCAGTTTAGGCCTCATTGATTTTTAAAGAAAAATTTTCCCGTTAAATCGGGCGTTATTATAATACAAATCATTCTTGATGCTATTTTAGATGACACGATTCCTGCAAATGCGGGAATCGTGTTTTTTTGTGAAATAACAATAACATCAACATATGTCCATAAAACATCAGCAGGAAATATGAAAAAATTGACGAATAAAAACATTATACAGTTAGATATTGAATAGAACGTTCTTTGTTTTTATAGTATCTTCCTAACTTTTCTTTAATTGATGTTTTTCTTGCCTGAATTTTGGGTATGTATTTATGTTGTAACTACTTAAAAAAAGCAAAAGTGTAGTGGGGGAACTCCAAGAAAATCCAGATAGGAATAAGATTACAGTTAGTTAACATCCTTGTGACGAGGACAGGGGAAACATAGCAATTGTGTTAGAATGGGAGGATATTATGAATCAATTGGTTTACGATTTTATTAAGCAAAATCAGGATTACATCCTTACTGAGTGGATGGGCATCATGAAGGAAAGTACGGATGAAAGATTAATTAAAGTCGTCTCAGATCGAATGTTCACGCAAACGAGCAGTGAATTTATAGATATGATTATCACGAACGTTGATAGTAAAACCAAGGAATTCACATTGAAGCTTTCTGATTTTGCCGAGAAAGTCGTCCAATTGGGATGGCCTCTTACTTTCGTCAATGAAGGACTTCATAAATTCACATTAATTGTCATAAATGGAATGGTGGAAAAGGGTCTGGTTACTCCTGATGATCAAGTCAATCTTGTTAATCATTTGGATAAATGGGCCACACCAATAAATAATGAAATAGTCAATATATATACTCAAACTTGGGAAAGAACGGTTTCCATGCAAAAAATTGCGTTGCAGGAACTTTCGGCTCCGCTCATTCCTGTATTGGAAGGCATTACGGTAATGCCGCTGATTGGTACGATTGATACGGAACGTGCCAAACAGATAATGGAAAACCTGTTGACTGGCGTGGTTAAGCATAGATCTGAAGTTGTTCTTATTGATATAACGGGCGTGCCGGTCGTGGATACGATGGTTGCCCATCATATCATTCAAGCTGCGGAAGCGGTCCGATTGGTGGGCACCAAATGTATACTCTGCGGCATCCGCCCTGAAATAGCCCAAACCATAGTTAATCTTGGAATTAATTTAAATGAAGTGATTACAAAAAATACGTTAAAAAAAGGGATAGAAGTTGCGTTGGAATTAATGAGCCGTAAGATCGTAAAGGTGGAGGGATAAGTATGAGGATTCCGATATTAAAGCTTTATGACTGCTTGTTAGTATCTATACAGTGGGAATTGGATGATGTGACAGCCCTTCAATTCCAAGAGGATTTACTGAATAAGATTCATGAAACAAGCGCGAATGGCGTTGTCATAGATATTACCTCAATAGATTTTATTGATTCTTTTATCGCAAAGGTATTAGGCGATGTCTTTAGCATGTCTAAGCTTATGGGGGCCAAAGTTGTAATTACGGGGATCCAGCCTGCTGTTGCAATAACATTAATTGAACTGGGAATTAGTCTCGAAGATGTTCTGACAGCATTAGACTTAGAGAAAGGCCTGGAGAAATTACAACAGGAATTGGGGGATTAAAGAATGGAGTTCCAATCCTGCGTAAAAATCATAAATGAATGGGACATCGTAGCTGCAAGGCAGCTCGGAAGAAATGTCGCTAAAGAGTTGGGGTTCGGTACTGTAGACCAGGCCAGGATCACGACGGCCATTAGCGAATTGGCCCGAAACATATACCTATATGCTGGACAAGGCAGTGTTAGCATAGAAAAGCTAAATATAAATGGGAAGTCAGGATTGAAAATCATTGCAGAGGACCAAGGGCCGGGAATTGAGGATATCCGCAGAGTCATGGAAGATGGATATACCACCTCGGGGGGACTGGGTGCAGGCCTTCCTGGAGCCAAACGTTTAATGGATGACTTTGATATTGAATCGATACCAGGTGAAGGGACTAAGATTATCGCTACAAAATGGCTCCGTTAGGGGGGGACTATGGATATTAGGGAGAACATGGAGAAAAAGTATCATGAGGCGCTTTCTACTTATCTTAAAGACCAAAATGAGCAGGCACTCTACCAAGGGCAAAAGATTAGCCGCCTACATATCAAATACAATATATCTCCAGAAGAAATCATCAGTATGCATAAAAATAACTTGATGGAACTTTACCCGGAATTACCGGGAAAAGTATTGGATTCTTTCGATTTTCTGTTAGAAGTCATGATGGGATACGGTATTGCATACCGTGAGCATCAAAGCCTTAGACATCAGCAGCAGGAACTGAAAACGGAAATCGAGATAGCGGCAAATGTTCAACATACTCTTTTGGAAACGAAAATTCCTGATATCAAAGCTCTTGAAATTGGAGTAATCAGTGTTCCAGCGAGGCAGATGAACGGGGATTACTATCACTTCGTCCAAGATGAAAATGAGCGGTTAGGGGTAGGAATAGCAGATGTCATTGGAAAGGGGATTCCTGCTGCACTGTGCATGTCGATGATCAAATATGCGATGGACAGTCTTCCGGAGCATCGTCATGAACCGAATAGTGTGCTTGAGAGTTTGAACCGTGTTGTGGAGCATAATGTGGATCCAAGCATGTTCATAACCATGTTCTATGGCTTATATGATCCGCATGACAGGCAATTCTCCTATGCTTCAGCCGGACATGAACCTGGTTTTTACTATGACGCCGCAACGGGTACTTTTAGCGATTTGGATGCAAAGGGCTTGTTGCTTGGAGTCGATAAAAAAACAAGGTATCGCCAATATGAAAAAACGGTGAATCATGGAGACATGATCATTTTATTATCTGACGGAGTAACGGAGTGCCGGACGAATGATGGGTTCATAGAAAGGGAAACACTTATTGGGTTCATTAAAAAGAATATGCATTTGCAAGCCCAGGAAATGGTGAATAATATATATAAACAATTGGAGAGAATGCAGAATTTCCAACTGAGGGATGATTTTACATTAATAATTTTAAAATCAAATGTTTAGTATTTTGTCTGCGGGGTATAGATATAGGAATGAAGAGGATTTGAAGAGGTGGGTCATTGATGAATATAACTGTAGATGTTAATGAATTGAATTCTGAATTTATTGTAAAACTGAAAGGTGAAATCGATGCATATACTGCGCCGAAATTAAGGGAATCACTATTTCCGATTTCGGAGCAGGATAATGTTTCGATTACTATTGATTTAACTGAAGTTTCTTATATGGATAGTACGGGACTTGGGGTGTTTGTCGGTGCTTTCAAAAGTGTAAGGGCACATAATGGCGAATTCACTTTAGTTGGTTTATCAGAAAGGTTACGACGTTTATTTGATATTACAGGTCTTGCAGATATCATTGATATAAAAAGTGGTACAGAGGGTGGGTTAGAATGAGTCAAGTATATGATTACATCGAAATGAAAATACCTGCAAAACCAGAATTCATCGGTGTCATTCGTTTAACGCTTTCTGGGATAGGGAGCCGGATGGGATTTGCGTATGATGAAATTGAGGATTTGAAAATCGCTACAAGTGAGGCTTGTACAAATGCGGTACAGCATGCATATAAAGATTCTGAAAAAGGCGAAGTGAAAGTAAGTTTCGGCCTTTATCCTGACCGCTTGGAGGTCATGGTTTCTGATAGTGGTAAGAGCTGTAATTTCGAAGAGGTTCGTCAGGGGATCGGACCATACGAAAATGGACAAAAAGTCGAACTTTTGAGAGAAGGAGGCTTGGGTCTTTACCTTATTGAAACTCTGATGGATGATGTGAAAATTCATCAGCATGATGGGGTTACAGTATTTATGACTAAGTTTTTAGAAGGAGAGCAGGTGGAGATGGATGCAAAAACAGTCTCAACCTAACCAGGCACAAAGAGAACAGGTAAATGAATGGATTAGAGCTTACCAGCAGAATCAAGATGAGGAAGCGCAGAGCAATCTAGTCATCCATTATAAAAGTTTGGTTGAAACAATCTCCCGTAAGTACGCGAAAGGGAAATCATTCCAGGAGGATATCTCCCAAGTCGGCATGATTGGTTTGTTAGGTGCCATTCGACGATATGATGAATCTTTCGGTAAGAGCTTTGAGGCATTTGCTGTCCCTACTATAATCGGCGAAATTAAACGTTTCCTGCGTGACAAAACATGGAGTGTCCATGTGCCAAGGAGAATTAAGGAACTTGGTCCGAAAATCAGGGTGACTGTCGAGGAATTAACTACAACCCTGCATCGTTCACCAAGAATAGATGAAATAGCCGATAGTATAGGCGTGACTGAAGAAGAAGTTTTAGAGGCGATGGAAATGGGAAAAAGCTATCAAGCTTTATCCGTGGATCATTCTATTGAGGCGGATTCTGATGGCGGTACTGTCACATTGCTTGATATATTCGGGAATGTCGATGAAGGTTTTGAAAAGGTCAATCAGAGACTTGTACTTGAAAAGGTGCTGCATGTGCTGAGTGACCGTGAAAAGATGATCATTCAACATACTTATTTAGAGAATTTAAGCCAGAAAGAAGCGGGCGATAAACTGGGGATATCCCAAATGCATGTCTCAAGGCTCCAACGCCGCGCGATCAAAAAGCTTCAAGAAGCCATTAATGCTGAAAACTCGGAGTTAATTCAGTGATCAAAGATATTCTGAGAGGAGAAAAAATAGAAGTCCTTGTCTCTCAATCGTCTAAAAACGGGATGGTTTATTGTGGTGATGATTACTTTTTTCTTCATACGAAAGAATACTTTGTCTGTGTATTGGCAGATGGTCTGGGCAGCGGGAAAAATGCTTACGATTCCTCCCATGCCGTCATCGAGGAAGTTAAACGTAATCATGAGTTGGATGTCGAATCCCTAATGGCAGTGTGCAATCAAGTTTTGGTCAATAAGCGGGGAGCAGCCGTTTCCATTTTGAAGATTTTTTATGACAAGAATGAATTTGTATACAGTTCAGTTGGTAACATCCGCTTTTTCCTGTATAACCCAAATGACGATAAACTCGTTTACCCTTTACCTGTTACAGGGTATTTATCAGGAAGGAATCAAAAATACAGGACGCAGAGATACAAATATGAACCAAATGCAAAATTCATTCTTCATTCAGATGGTTTGGAACTTAAGGGAGCTAAATCCTTTTTGAAAAGGCTGGTCCCTATCGATAAGAACGCCCAATGCATTTTAGCAAGCAGTCCATTAACTGCAGATGATACAACTTTCATTTTAGGAAGCTTACTTTCGCCGTAATTCGGGGGTAAGCTTTTTTGTATGGAATTCGCAACTTCATCCCTCATTTGCTAGACTATATATATCAGATCAAAACGTTGGAGGTAGACATAATGATCGTTGTAGAAGATACATTAAAAGAATTGATTAAACAAATATCAAATGAGCTAACTTTAAAAAATCATCAAGTCCAAAACGTCATACAGATGCTTCAAGAGGGTAATACTGTCCCCTTTATTGCACGGTATAGAAAAGAAATGACGGGTTCACTTGATGAAGTGCAGATTCGTTCCATTATGGAAAGGTGGAACTATCTAGAAAACCTTGGCCAGAGGAAAGCGGAAGTTACGCGTTCGATTGGTGAACAAGGGAAATTGACGGAAGAATTAACAAGACAAATCGAAAAAGCGACAAAACTGCAGGAAGTCGAGGATTTATACAGGCCGTTCAAACAAAAAAGGAGAACGAAAGCAACGGTCGCTAAAGAAAAGGGCCTTGAACCATTGGCTAATTGGCTTTTGGAATGTCAATTGCATGCTCGGGTTAGTGAAAAAGCTGCAGAGTTCATATCGGCAGAAAAAGAAGTTTCATCTATTGAAGAGGCTATTGCGGGAGCGCAGGATATCATAGCTGAACATATTTCCGATGATGCAGAATTAAGGAAGTGGATAAGGGCTGAAATTTTCAAGGCTGGAAAAGTGGTTTCAACCGTGAAAAATGAAGAAAAGGATGAGAAAAAAATCTTCGAGATGTACTATGAATATGAGGAGCCGGTTCAAAGAATCGTGCCGCATCGGGTGTTGGCGCTGAATAGAGGTGAAAAGGAAGAGGTTTTACGAATCTCCATTCATCCTCGGACTGAAATCATCATTGGTCATCTGGAACGGAAAATCATTAAAAATAACAAATCTGAGGCCCAAGTTGTTCTTAAATCTGCGATTGAGGATGGGCTCAAACGTTTGATCATGCCTTCTGTAGAACGGGAAATCAGAAAAGAGCTGACGGAAAAAGGTGAGGATCAGGCTATCCATATTTTCTCTGAAAACCTCAGGAACCTGCTCTTGCAGCCCCCGCTTAAAGGGAAAGTGGTCCTAGCCTTAGATCCGGCATATCGGACTGGGTGTAAGTTGGCCGTCATCGATGAAACCGGAAAGGTACTCGATATCAGTGTGATCTATCCGCATCCTCCTGCTGCGAAGCTTAATGCTGCCCGTGAAAAAACGATCGAATTACTTCAGCGGTTCTCGGTTAAGATCGTGGCAATCGGCAATGGTACGGCATCGCGTGAATCAGAGCAATTCATCGCAGATATTATAAAAGAAGTAGAAGGGAATATTTCATATATAATTGTTAATGAAGCGGGTGCCAGCGTGTATTCAGCCTCGGATATAGCCCGTGAAGAGTTTCCGGATCTTCAAGTAGAACAGAGAAGTGCAGTTTCGATAGGAAGAAGGCTTCAAGATCCCCTTGCCGAACTTGTTAAAATTGACCCCCAATCCGTAGGGGTAGGGCAGTATCAACATGATGTGTCCCAGAAAAAGTTAACGGAATCCCTCACCTTTGTAGTGGAAACAGCTGTTAACCAAGTGGGAGTGAATGTCAATACCGCTTCATCGTCTCTATTACAATATGTAGCTGGTTTATCAAAAGCGGTTGCTCAAAATATTGTGAAGAAAAGGGAAGAAGAAGGGAAGTTTTTAAGCAGGAAGGAATTAAAGAAAATTCCCCGGCTTGGTGCCAAAACATATGAACAATGTATAGGGTTCTTACGTATCATTAATGGAAATGAACCTTTGGATCAAACTGCGATACACCCTGAGAACTATAGTGCCGTGAATAAATTATTAAAGAAAATGGGATTTACATCTGAAGATTTAGGCAGTAACGCATTGAATGAAGAGTTAGGTAAACTGAATCCGGCTGATTTGGTCGATGAATTGGAAATTGGGGAAATTACGATTAAAGATATCATAGATGATTTGATGAAACCGGGAAGAGATCCTCGCGATGAATTATCAAAACCACTGCTAAAGCAGGATGTACTAAAAATGGAGGATCTGCAAACTGGGATGGAATTACAAGGTACAGTGAGGAATGTTGTGGACTTCGGTGCGTTTGTGGACATCGGTGTCAAACAGGATGGACTGGTGCATATTTCTAAACTGAGCAACCGGTTTGTAAAACACCCATTGGATGTAGTTGCCGTTGGGGATGTTGTGACGGTTTGGGTCGAATTGGTTGACCCCAAAAAGCAAAGGGTATCTTTAACGATGCTCGAGCCAAAGGATCAAAACTAGCCTGTGGTAAGCTCCTTCTATATTAGAAGGGGTTTTTTTTGAAGCGATGCATTTATATTTTGAGCACAGTTGGATTTATACCCTGAGACTTTCTTTCTTTTGATAAAAAAACCAACATTGATTCAACATCTTCACTTGATAATAATCCTTTTCATAAAAGGCTTTGCGGATTTGATTCTGGAACCAATTAGGCATAGCTTTTCCTCCCTTAGTTTCCTATTGTATTATTAGTCTATGTTATAATGGGTTGTCATGTTACCAAAGAAAGGGAGGGGGAAATGGATAATCGGCAATTGCAAAAACTAGTAGAAGAAATTTCGATGAAAGACTTTAAAAAGACATTTAAACACAAAGCCATTTTTAATCCGCGTCTCCGAACAACAGGAGGACGATACTTGCTTCGTTCACACAATATAGAAATCAATAAGAAGTATCTTGATGAACGCGGTGTGGAAGAAATCATTGGAATCATTAAGCATGAATTGTGTCATTATCATTTGCACATCGAGAAGAAGGGGTACCAGCATCGTGATGCGGACTTTAAACATTTACTCAGAATAGTGGGAGCACCAAGATTTTGCGAGCCGCTGCCATCTAACCAATTAAAGAAAAAGATGAATACTATTCAATATAAATGTGAAGACTGTCAGCAGGTATATATAAGAAGAAAACGAATCGACACGAACCGTTTCGTTTGTGGTAAATGCCGAGGATCATTGATTTACCAAGGGTTTAAGGAGTGAATAACAAAATTATAAAAAAATACAAAAGAACTCTTGACTTTAAGTTGTAACCTCTTTATAATCATAAGAGTCGACAAGATAACAACTTGTCTTAACGACAAACACTAAGGTCCTTGAGCGTGAAAAAGGAACCCAATTTTTATTATTCCGCAGTAGCTCAGTGGTAGAGCATTCGGCTGTTAACCGAACGGTCGTAGGTTCGAGTCCTACCTGCGGAGCCATTTTTTTGGGGAAGTACTCAAGAGGCTGAAGAGGCGCCCCTGCTAAGGGTGTAGGTCGCGTAAGCGGCGCGAGGGTTCAAATCCCTCCTTCTCCGCCAGTTACATATTTTATCAAGGCCCATTGGTCAAGCGGTTAAGACACCGCCCTTTCACGGCGGTAACACGGGTTCGAATCCCGTATGGGTCACTTTCTTATACATTATCATGTTGGTCCCGTGGTGTAGCGGTTAACATGCCTGCCTGTCACGCAGGAGATCGCGGGTTCGATTCCCGTCGGGACCGCCATTTTTTTAAAAACACTTGCTAAAATAATATTATCGTGATATAATATTATTCTGGCTGTTAATTAGTAATTGTTTATTGGGCTATAGCCAAGCGGTAAGGCAACGGATTTTGATTCCGTCATGCGAAGGTTCGATCCCTTCTAGCCCAGCCATTTTATTTAGAGCCATTAGCTCAGTTGGTAGAGCATCTGACTTTTAATCAGAGGGTCGAAGGTTCGAATCCTTCATGGCTCACCATTTGTTTTCGCGGGTGTGGCGGAATTGGCAGACGCACCAGACTTAGGATCTGGCGCCGCAAGGCGTGGGGGTTCAAGTCCCTTCACCCGCACTGATATTTTCTTCTTGACATCAAGTTGAAAAGGTGTTAAACTTACAAAGTCGCTTTCGCGGTCGTGGCGGAATGGCAGACGCGCTAGGTTGAGGGCCTAGTGGGGGAGACCCCGTGGAGGTTCGACTCCTCTCGGCCGCACCAATAACATCATAGAAATTAGCGCCCGTAGCTCAATTGGATAGAGCATCTGACTACGAATCAGAAGGTTGTAGGTTCGACTCCCGCCGGGCGCACCATATTTTGCGGGAAGTAGCTCAGCTTGGTAGAGCACTTGGTTTGGGACCAAGGGGTCGCAGGTTCGAATCCTGTCTTCCCGACCATTCTTTCTTAAAATATTTCAAAATTAAATGCGGGTGTAGTTTAGTGGTAAAACCTCAGCCTTCCAAGCTGATGATGAGAGTTCGATTCTCTTCACCCGCTCCATTATTGCTCTTTGAAAACTGAACAAAACAAAGCGCCAACGTTAAATTTTAAGTGAGCACACACTATCAAAAAAAGCAAATGAGCAAGTCAAACATTTCTTCGGAGAGTTTGATCCTGGCTCAGGACGAACGCTGGCGGCGTGCCTAATACATGCAAGTCGAGCGAATCGACGGGAGCTTGCTCCCAGAGATTAGC
>NZ_JANZMJ010000050.1:0-27789 GCF_025175645.1 Peribacillus aracenensis | reverse complement strand
TGACGTACTATAACAATTTCAGATATCAATGGAACTTAAAGAAGATGACTCCTGTTCAATACAGAAATCACCTTCTCAAAGTGGCATGACCTTTTTTAAAAATGTCCTTTACATAGGGTACAGTTTATTTTACTGGTTGACCTTTTTTTAATAGAATCTATTATATCAGTAGCCAGGGTAGGACGTACGGGTGCGTGGGACTCGATCCCGTGAACTAAACTGTCCGCCCCCTACTTGTAGAAACATGTTTGAGGCTGGTTGGGACGCAGATCTCGAATAACAAGCGAAGCTATGACACTACATGGAGGACTAGGGGTACTGGTTAGTAAGTAGAGGAGGAAAAAACAATGAATCCAGTTGTTGGTCTGGATGTGGCAAAAGGAGAGAGCCAAGTTCAGGCATTTTTAGATCAATCTAAACCGTATGGGACGAGCTTTTCAATGAAGCATCGTTTGCTTAGCAAAAAAGCCCCATTCATCATCCCCGATTAACTTCCAACCTTCTGTGTTCATTAAATCTATCACTTTTTTCGCTATGGAACAGTGTAATGTACGCGGTTTTCTCCTTTACTTCGTCAAACCATATCCCAGTTTCTTCATCAAACCATTGCCCATATTTTTTATTTTCTTTAGTAAGCATATTCTTCTCCTTTAAACAATTGTAAAAAGTACAGGAGATAGCGCAGCCGCAATGGCCAGATCACAATTGCCTGGTAAGTTAAAATCTTGGGGTGTTACAAATAAAGGTACTCAAGAAATGATTGCTAACGCTGACTCTTATGCAATAAAGGCAGTAGATTGGATTTTCTTATGAGTTTTATAGATATTCCTAACACGACCCAAGAAATTCGCGGTGCAATCTACGATATTTTTGCCACTAATAACATAATATTGCTCGATAAAAGACGTCAACCTATGTTGGAAAAAATAAGAGAAGAATATAATCATCTAGAAATACCTGATTTGGATGATAAAGAATTTAAAAGCAAGTTATCATCTTTTTTTGAAAAAGAATGGAATGTTTCATTAGAAGAGGTCATCAAAAAATGTAACGAGGATGGCATATTTTCAGAGATTACTAATCATTTAAAATAAAGCAAAAGGATAGCATCTTATGCTATCCTTTTTTTTACTCTTTTCAAATCCACAGGTATCACTGATATCCCCCATATAGACAGTACATGCTCATTTTTGTCTAACTTTTTGGGTTCACTTCAAATTAGTGGTCTCTTTTATTTGTTCAAAAATCAATATTTCTCTAGCCCGAACTTATTTGGGTAAGGAATTTTTTTCCATCTCCATTGAGAACACACGTTTGTAAATGATGGATATTAAGGAGGGGGTATTCTGATGGGGACAATTCGTGATAGAGGGCTTGTAAAATGGCAAGCAGCATTAATAATGCCAGAACATAAAGCTTTAAATAAAAAAATAGGTGAGGTCGATTATTTCCTAAATAAAAAACCCATCCTTGATGAATATCAGGTTGAAGAGTTTGAAAACAGCATTCATTATGCAATGGAATATCATTTACCAATAAGGTTTACATTACATAATGAGGGAAATTCAAAAGAATTGCATGGATACTGTGTGTACATTCATCCTGTTACGAAAGAGTTGCGAATCCAGAAGAAAGATAGCTCCTTTGAGAAGATACAATTCAATGAAATCATTGGTGTGATTGTAGAGGATTAAAAAAAAGCCCTTCTCGTATGAGAAGGTTTTTAATTTTTTATGATGTATAAAAAAAGAGACCACTCATTTAATGGTCTTATTTCGTGCTCTATGAAACTATGAAACATGGTTGCTGTTTAAAAAAATATCTAATCTAGTCCATTTTCTAATATATAAACTTTTGGCTAGTTTCGAAAACTTTTTATTTTCATATTCTAATGTATATCTTATTGGAGGTGATTAAATGTCTAAAGATTTGTGTAAGGAACTCGCAAAAATCCTTAAAGGTGAAGCGCAGCAAAAAAATAATGTATGTATGGTAACAAGGGAGAGAAGAGATTTAAAACCAACAATCCTAGGTCAATCTACTCAATCAGAGATGGTAATTTCTCTTGAGTTTAGTTTTGAACCGATTTCAAAGAAAAGTGAAACTTTAAATTTAGCTGAACTTGTTTTTTTACAGGAAGAAGTGAATCCTTTTTTAAAAGCTATTAAAATGAGTGATCATATAAAAGTTTCGGCAGTACACAACCACTGGTTATTTGAAAAACCACGACTCATTTATATGCACCTTGAATCAATTCAAAGTCCGTTGGAGTTTGCAAAAGAGGTCGCAAAGGCACTAAAAAAAGCTGGTATAAAATAAAACTGTACAAGCCTTTTCCTCTTGATCCATTTAGTGGAACCACTTCAAAACTAAAATTTTCAAATTTAAATTTGGGAGGGGGTAGTTTAGCTCTCCTATTTTTTTAAAACTATTCTGCCCAGTTAGTTCCATTAGAAAAAGGTTGCCGCAGCAACCTGAATTATTGGAAGTGAAGCACCGCTTATCCTATTCAAAGATAAATGCAGGAAAAAAACCAAGTCTTTCTTTGAAATTCAAGACTGAAAATGAACCTGTTGTTACAGTGCCGCCTAAAACTGTGGTCGCTTCTGAGATTAGTAAGGAGCATCCAAGAACAAAGGTGGTGCTACTATTGTTTCCATTCAGAAAACATTATAAAGCTGGTCTTATTGTTGATGGATTTAATGGCCCTAAAACCAAATCAGCACTGCTTATTTTTATAAAACAAACTAAAAATAATTGATAAAAAAACAAGATACTTGCCAAATAAAATATAAAATCCGCCGGGAATTTTTCTGGTACCGTACAACATACCAATAAAGAAGTACAACAAAAAAAATTTTACAAACTTGAACACAAAATCTCTCCTTCTATGCATTTCTTAATTATGAATTATTATTTTTTTCGTAAAAAATGGTCTTTTGATTTCTTTTCAAAATCACTATTAATTACATATCATCATCTGAACAATTGTCATTATGGGAGGATACAGAAAACCTTCTAGTGCAAAGACTTAGTGAATTGGGAGATATAAACTTATAAAAGTAACCTATATGTAGTTTTATAATAAAGGTTGATCGTTTGTAACAAAGTTTAATTAGTTCTAAAAAAGGTTGATAATTATTAAAAAAGTTTGATTAGAACCCTGTAGTTAAATTGGTTTGTATATTTTTCTATGGAATCAGTTTAGCTGAAGAAGAATTTCTTATATAAATACAAACGTAATTGTCGGAATAATAAAACTACACATACTTAATATCAAGCGTAAATCCCCCTTATTTATATTTAATGTTCTATAATGTATGAATATATAACAATATTAATAAAAATACATAGGAGGATTTAAGGAATGCTTGTATTGCTATTTTCTAGTATTTTACTCGGCCTTTCGATTGCTTTGCCGATTGGCACTATCTCAATTGAAATGATTAAACAAGGTTTGAAAAATGGTTTTATGCATGGATGGAGTGTTGGCCTAGGAGGAATGACTATTGATCTAATATTAATTATTCTATTGTTCGTTGGACTAGCTCCAATTTTAACCCTACCATTTATTCAAATACCTTTGTGGATAATAGGTGCTATTTTCTTATTTTATATCGGTTTTGACAGTATAAAAAACGCTGATCACGAAATTACACTGGTAGGTGAAAAATCAACAAAATCATTGAAATCTTCTTATAAAAATGGGCTATTTGTGGCTATATCTCCTGGAAACTTAGTTTTTTGGGTAAGTATTTTTGGCACAATTTTGTCGAATTCATTTGATTCATCAAATATATTTAATTTTTTCATTGTTAGTTTAGGTATTATTATTGGAATTCTAATACACGATATAGGATTAATGGTGATTGTTACTGGTGCTAGAAAATTCTTGAGACCTACATATATTAAATGCGCATCTATCCTTGCTGGAATGGTTTTAATAGGATTTGGTTGTTACTTTTTATATAAATTTATTGAAAGTATCCCAACAATATTGTAAATAGTTAGGAGAAGTTTGTAACCGTCACAATATTCCTCATGCTGGTGGAAATGTAACTCTTATTTTACAACCTTCTCAAATGAGTATTGAAGAGTTCTATGAAGAACAAAATGAGGGTGTCGATAAAGATGGTTCAGCCAGTGTTAGTCCTGACCAAACGAAAATGGATGAAGAAATGATCAACTAATAAATTTGGGCATAAAAGAAGACCGGGATTTCTCCCGGCTAGGGTATGTGTTTTGGATGAAATATTATAACAGAGGGGGAGAGAATGTGTAACCAATTATCGTTCTTTCCGGATTTGGATGAAAAGAAGGTCAGTTCTATCCTTGTGAAAGAACTGACATTGTATAAGCATTGATGATACAACAACAAAATAAAAAAGAATTAAAGGAGAAAGGGATTGTCGGATATATATTCCCTTAGCTTCAAGAGAATGATGTAGCAAACGAATTAAAAGTGATTCAAATGGAAAGAGCCTTAGAATATAGGCTTTACCCAATGGAACGCAAAATCATTGAATTTGAAGTATTTGAGCCATGAAGGGCAGAATGCTATCTATATGGATATGGGGCTACAAAAAGTTGCAATTTTTTCAGATTGCATCCTCCTTAGGGATAATGTAAATAGCAGAAAGACCGATTTTTATTTCGGTCTTTTTTGTTGTTTAATTGTGTCATTAAATTATTTAGAGCATAGAATGAATTAACCCATTTAAGTTCCTCCTTAAAAAAATAAGGAGTGATTGTATGTCAGGTAGTCGTAGAGATGGCTGTTGTGATGGATTTGACGGAGGCTGTGGATTTAGTGGTGGATTTGCCTTTTTAGTTGTATTGTTTATCCTCTTAATTATTGTTGGAGCTAGTTTCTGCGGTGGTTTTGGTGGCGGTTATGGTGGATATGCCCCAGCCTATGGATATGGTGCATGCTGCTAAGAATATCAAAAGCTGACCTAATTTTGGTCAGCCTTTTATTATTTAATTTCTATTTCAGATGGGGTACTTTTAACTTTGTAAATCTGTGTATTTCCCTGATTCTACGCCTTAAAGTAATCGGCTCATTAGTTTAATAAAAACATGGACAAAATCAGGAGAAAAAAGCGGACAAAGTTGCTGCCTTTTTTTTATGCCAATTTTTACAAGATTAATCCAGGAAATAATTCCTGGGAGACGCACAGTTTAAAGTTATATTAGAAATTATAAATCAGTTGTCGGCAATATAAAAGGCGTAATAGACGGTGGACGAAAGGTCATCATGGGTTTAATACAAGTTTTTTCCGGATTGTTTACCGGTGATTTCTCAAAAATGGGGACAGGAATCAAGAATATCTTTTCAGGTTCCATTCAGTTTATTTGAATTTCATGCAGCGAATGTTCTGGGGTAGGCTGCTTAAAGGTATTTATCATTAGCGAAATTAATGGTAAATGCATTCAAGGGCATGTGGGGCAGTATAAAAAATGTTTTTTCTACAGTCATTAAGTGGAGCGTGGATTTTGTAAAGAATCGATTTACTGCAATGAAAAATACAGTGAATACGATTACTACCACTATAAAAAGACTCAGCTCTACTATTTGGAAAGGTATCTTAAACTTTTTCAAATTAGTGATTAAATCTATTGTGGATTTTATTTGAAAACGTTTCCTGAAAATGAATTAATTCAAAACTCCTGAGAGTCGACAGTTATATAAACTTTCCTTACCCGAATTAGAAAGCATATTTGATACTGAAAAAGCAAAAGCCAGGAAAGAACATGACTAATAAAAAAATGTCACCTGTGTAAATCATTTCTACTGGGCTTGTTGCTTTCTCTTCAAAATTAGACGAAACCAAACAAACTGTATCAAAACTGCAATAATTACACCGACTAGAGTATCTGTCATTCTATCTATGGCATAATGTTTCGTTTGGTGTTCAAGTACAAAGACAAATAATATCGTTAGTGCGACTTGATAAATGACTGTTTTGTTAAATTTTAGCCATTGTGTGATATAACATCCTAAAAGAATTAATAGTCCTAAATTCCATCCATTTATACTCATATGTCTTGCAATGAGTACAGTAACGGAAATACCAATCATGGTACCAATTACACGTTGTATGGATTGTTGGACCGTTTTATCAATTGTTGATTGAAGGCATAGAATGACCGAAAGTGGAGCTAAGTAAGGGTGGTCGGAACCCAATAGTTTTGATAATTCCCAGGACAGAGTAGAACCTATTGCTATTTTCCATATTAGAATCGAAAAGTTCTTATTTGGATTTTCATGTTTATTTGTTTTCATATTCACCTCGGGGGTAATATTCTACCTTTATATAGAATTCCTCGTATTTTGAATTTTTATGTAGTTGAAAAAGTCAAAAGTCTCTGGCCAAAAGAAAAAAGGAACGGTTAAATCGCGCCTGGAGAAATATATCCATTCTAGAACTTTCAACTAATTCTCTTAAAGTTTATCTCGGAAAAGCTTAAGCCATCCAGTCCAACCGTTTCCAGGGTTGCAAAAAGTTGAACATATTTACAAAATGAATGCTTCGAAAGAATCTTACTTATTTACAATAAAGTGGCATTATAAACTTCATTTACATAATCTTATAAATTGATGGATATCTTACAGTAGGTTGGAACGTCATTTTGAATTACCCCTTTTATAAAAGGTATGACGTCATTGGCATGGAGCCTTCTGAAAAAATCTATGAAGTCGGCAAATTATTAGGCAGCCCGCATTAATGCAAAAGGCGAGTAGTATTTTAAAAATGAAATACCAAGAAGTTAGATGGGTAGCTAAATTCTTTTCAATTTTAGAAAAATATTATCAATATTGCTAAATTGGTGATTTCGATAATTACTATGTTTTACAGTGCACCTTGCCAAAAATGAAAATAAATAAAGAATTTTAATATTAAAACTGTAGATTTTATAAGGTTTACAGAATTGGCATAATTTTTGCATATAAAGATTTGCATACAACTAATGGGAAGAAATAAAAACGGCAGCATTTCAGATTACTAAAATTAGGAGGCATAATAATAATGAACTATTCATCAAAGCTAGTAAAAGTAAATAAAGATCCAGGGTATGGCTCACACATCTCCCCTGTTTATATGACTTCAACATTTGTTTTTGATAATGCAGAAGTAGGAGCACAACGCTTCGCAGGAGAAGATCCAGGATTTATGTATTCACGCCTGGGAAATCCAAATGTAAGAGAATTGGAAGAGAAGGTAGCAGCATTGGAATTTGGTGAAGGTTGTTTAGCTTTCTCATCTGGAATGGCTGCCATAACTGGCTGCCTTTTGGGTGTTTTACAGGCAGGAGATCACGTTGTTGCACACACAGCGTTGTATGGGGCGACGCAAGCATTTCTATCCAAAACAGTAAAGAAATTTGGAATTGATGTAACTTTTGTACCGTTTAAGACAGGGGAAGAGCTTGAACCACACATTACAGATAGAACGAAAGTGGTCTACTTCGAAACTCCTTCTAATCCCACGCTTTCCTTAGTGGATATGAAGAGTGTAGCGGCGATCGCAAAGCAAAAGGGTATCTTAACTATTGTTGATAATACGTTTTTGTCCCCATATTTACAAAATCCTATTCTATGCGGCATTGATATTGTTGTCCACAGTGCAACGAAATATTTGTCGGGTCATGGATATCTTATTGGCGGACTAGTAATTTCCAGCAAGGAAATTATTGATACGATGAGAAAAGAAGTGCAGAAGACGATGGGAGCAAATTTGGCCCCTATGGATGCCTGGCTTCTCTTTCAAGGGATACGTACATTGCACATTCGCATGGACCGCTCACAAGAAAATGCACAAATTTTGGCTGAACGCCTGGAAAAACATAAGGCTATAGAGAAGGTTTATTTTCCAGGGCTAGCAAGTTTTGAAGATAAAAATATCATGGAGAAACAAATGAAAGGTCCTGGAGCAATGATTTCTTTTGTCTTGAAGGGTGGATACGAAACAGGTGTTAAAGTTATGAATTCTGTAAAACTGAGTACTTTAGCAGTTTCCCTAGGAGATGTAGGTACATTAATTCAACATCCAGCTTCGATGACACATGCGATAATCCCTAAAGAAGAAAGAGAAAAAGCAGGTCTTTATGATGGACTCGTTCGTTTTTCAGTTGGAATTGAAGATGTAGAAGATATATGGAAGGATCTCGAAATGGCATTAGAATAAGGCACGGCTGTAGGATTTGTCAATTTCATTGCGGTTACGGGAATTATACTGCTGGCATGAATAGCAAATTAATATTCATATTTAAGAGATTAGCGAAGCAAGGAGGCAAGTGATGTATAAAAAAGGAAAAGGGAGGCCCCTGAATTCTGATGGAGATAGTGCAGTATCAATCCTCGAGGGTCGGTCAAAAGATTTTCTTCCGCAATCGGGGAGGCTTCTTGCGTATCGGTCATGCGGGGGTAATAAAGCAGGGGATAGGAATTGAACCGGGAGATTTGTTGAGTGTTTAGGTTAAATATGATCTGGAAAAATCCAACTAGATAAAGAAGGTGTAAATATGCTAAACCCATTGGCTTTAGAATTAAATCATGTCATTGAAGAACGGAATAAACCAGTATATGAGATGTTTTCAATTTTAAGAAAATCCTAGTATTAGTAGCGGAAGAATTAAAAATTAGTTTATCGACACTTTATCGTAAGCTAAAACGATACAATCTAAAAGATTGATCCACTTTACCTAAGATTGCAAATTTTATTTGCAATCTTTTTTCGTCTGCGTAGGGGATATTTCGCATATTTGGAAATATCTTTTCCGAATTTGGGAACCGAAAAACAGTTCGGATTGGTAGGCTATCACAATATTCGTCGCGGAAATGAGAATTTATCAACTAGTTCGATAGTAGGAATGTTGAATTAACAAGGATTTTATTTTGGCACAACCCTTGCATAATATGATAACGAAAAGGAGGAGGTGGAGTCCATTTGAAAGTATAGATAGAATTTACAGAATATTATAAATATACAAAAAATGAAACTTGGAATCTGCAAATCATTTTTTTGGAAAATGCAGGGGGGACACTAGTGTTGTATTAATTTAAATTATGGTTTTCACTAATCAATTATTTGAGGAACAGGTGAAAATGATGAAATTAGATTACTATACGACAAAATTTACAACGGAGTCGTTCCTAAAATTACTGCTTTTTGCGCAGCTAGAAGAAGTCGAAAGCCTTCATGCGCGCTGGGCGATTGTCTTCGAAGGCGGGAGTGAAGTTGCATCTGCGTCTTGTGTTTATGGAAAAAAGAATTTCCTATCCTGAAAAAGCCGTTATGACAACTGCCAAAGAACATGACCGAGGCCAGCTTGAAATCATGCTAGATGACAAAAAATGAATGTATGTGTTTGACCGTGTTTACCTAGATTATGAACGTTTTGACCGAATGACCGATGATGGCTGCTTCTTTCAAGGCTGCGGAAAACTCTGTAATACGTGAAGTTTATAACTTTAAACTTTCTAAAAATACGTCTGTATTATCGGATCAAATGGTGTTGATTGGTACGACACAAAACCGTGCTTAAAATTCGCCTTTTAAAGGATTCAAAAGGTAATGAGCCCCATTTAATCACCAATCAGTTTGATTTAAGTGCAGACGAAATTTCAGAAATGTACAGATCACTCTGGGTCATTGAATTGTTTTTCAAATGGATTGTACAACATCCCACCATCAAAAAGTTCTACGGTCAAAGTGAATGGGCGATTCAAAATCAACTATTTATGGCGCTTATTGTTTTTTGCCTACATGTACTTGTACAAATTGAAACAAAATCAAACGAAAAAACTTTACAAATGAGCCGTTATTTGAGGGCTGTATTATGGAAACCAGTGTATATCTGCCTTCGAAGGATTGAATGAAATTTTGTTGTTGTCGCACAGATTTAATTGTAAATAAAATTCCAAATGGACAGAATCACCTTTTATAAGGTATTTACCTTTGTGGCTCCAAACAGAAAGAATGATTAACCTGAAGATGACACTATTTATGCAAAGCTGGTGAGGGAGGAATTATTTATGAAAAAGAGTTTCATCATCATCACTTTTTCGATACTCGTAGCACTTGTATTATCTGCATGCGGAAAGGCCGAAAATCAGGCAGCAAGTCAACCAGGCAAACAGGCAGATGAGAGCAGGGATATACTAGAGCAAATTAAATCGAGTGGGACCATTAAAATTGGAACAGAAGGAACCTTTGCACCTTTTAGCTACCATGATTCTTCAGGGAACTTAACCGGTTTTGATGTTGAAATCGCGGAGGAAGTAGCAAAAAGACTTGGTGTGAAACCAGAATTCATTGAAACCCAATGGGACGGTATGTTCGCAGGACTCGATTCAAAGCGGTTCGATATTATTGCTAATAATGTAGGAATTACTCCTGACCGCCAGAAAAAATACGATTTTTCAGTGCCGTATATTATGTCAAAACCTTTCTTAATTGTTCACAAGGACAATAATACGATTAAATCATTTGAAGATTTGAAAGGAATAAAATCAGCTCAGACATTAACTAGTAACTATAAAGATATAGCAGCATCTTATGGTGCTGAGATCGTTGGAGTAGAAGGTTTTAATCAATCCATTGATTTATTACTTTCAAAACGTGCGGAAGCGGTTGTAAATGACGGACTATCCTACCTAGATTTCAAAAAGCAAAAACCTGATGCACCGGTTAAATCTGTCGCAGAACTTGATGATCCGGCAAAAATGGGGGTCATGATGAGAAAAGGGAATAAAGAATTGGAAGAGGCCGTAAATAAAGCGCTTTCCGACATGATGAAGGATGGTAAATATTTAAGTATTTCACAAAAATATTTTGGAAAAGATGTTTCAAAATAGGGAGGGTTATACATGTTTGCTGATGAAAGAATGGACCAGATTGTTGACATCATTGTACATTCCTTTTTCCCGATGTTAAAAGCTGGGGTTGCGTTTACGGTTCCCTTGACATTAGTATCCTTTTTACTGGGACTCCTTCTTGCTTTACTTACGGCATTGGCTCGAATCTCGGGAATTAAACTTCTAGACGCTGTTGCAAGATTTTATGTATGGGTGATTAGGGGAACACCGCTGCTTGTTCAGTTGTTTATCATTTTCTATGGCCTTCCGAGTATAGGCATTACGATCAGCCCCCTTCCTGCTGCGATTATCGGTTTTACGCTTAGTGTTGGCGCCTACAACTCAGAGATTATTCGTGCGGCTATACTCTCCATTTCCAAAGGTCAATGGGAGGCGGCTTATTCTATTGGGATGAGCAATCCGCAGGCATTAAAAAGAATTATTCTCCCTCAGGCAACAAGGGTATCTGTCCCGCCTTTGGCAAACAGTTTTATTAGCTTGGTAAAGGATACATCGTTGGCCGCTACCATTACGGTGACTGAGATGTTTAGAGTTGCTCAGCAAATTACCGCAACAACCTATGAACCATTGGTACTCTATTGTCTAGCAGGATTTATTTATTTGATTTTCAGTACTGTTCTTTCGAATGCTCAAGGACAGATGGAAAAACGGCTCGATCGTTATGTGACTGGCTAATTTGATAGGGGGAAATATACATGATTGAAATAAAGAACCTGCATAAACAATTTGGACAAACAGAGGTTTTAAAGGGAATCGATCTAAAAATTGAGGAAGGCCATACAGTTTGTATTATTGGGCCATCGGGTTCAGGGAAAACAACCTTGTTACGCTGCCTGAATTTATTGGAAACGCCTACAAAAGGGACCATCAAACTTGGAAAGTTTTCTTTGGATTTTCAGGATAAAAAACCAGTTCCAAAAGATAGGGTGATTAAGTTCCGTCAACAAACGGGTATGGTTTTCCAAGGTTACAATTTGTTCCCTCATATGACTGCACTTGAAAATGTTATGGAAGGTCTTGTTTATGTTCGTAAACAAGACAAGGAAGCCTCTCGTACGAAGGCTCTTCAATTGCTGAAAAAGGTAGGATTATCGGAACGGGCGAACCACTATCCATCCCAGCTATCCGGTGGACAACAACAACGTGTAGGAATTGCAAGGGCGATGGCTATGGAACCTGAAGTTCTGCTTTTTGATGAACCTACTTCCGCGTTAGATCCTGAGTTAGTTGGTGAGGTTCTTAAGGTCATGAAAGAACTTGCTAAAGAAGGAATGACCATGGTTGTAGTGACACATGAAATGAATTTTGCGCGTGAAGCAGCGGATAAAGTCGTATTTATTGATAAAGGTGTAATCGTTGAAGAAGGAACACCGCAACAAATTTTTGAAAATACAGGGCATGAACGGACATTACAATTTTTAAATAGACTTTGTTCATAGGTAAGGGCAGGTATCCCTATGCTGCGGAAAAATGGAAAACTCGTTACTCGGCACTTTTCCGCAGGTTAGAACGACAGAATCTTATAACTTATACCTTGGGATTGCAAATTTCAGTTGCAATCTTTTTTTGAATAACTAAGAAAAAATTTTCAAACTCGGGAGATGGATTTTGCAGATTTAGAGGCTCAGATTGATTCTTCCGTTAAAATGTTAATCCTTTGCAGCCCGCATAATCCGGTGGGAAGGATCTGGACACGACAAGAGCTCACACGGTCTAGGGGGAGAAGGCTTTATGAGAATGATATCGCGTCCCCGCTCTACTATGGAAAAGGCTCTACTACAGTTAGAACAAGCAGTCAAGCAACTTTCCTATACAGGAAAGTAAAACATCAGAATATTGGGGAGGAATTAAAATGGATCACACGAATGAATATGATATCAAAAATTTTGTTCAAGATATGACGGTTATGGTGGAACGGAGTCAGAATGATAACGAATGTGTTGTGGAAGCAGAAAGGTTAGTTGGTAAATTAATTCAATCCCAATCATGGCTTCCTTCTGAGAAAAGAAGACCCAGTGAGGGAGGGTACTCGCGGCATCTGTTGTATTGTGACCCAGAGGATCGTTTCGAAGTGATCGTGCTAGTCTGGAAGCCCGGCCAGAAGACCACTCTTCATGATCACGATGATACATGGGGAGCAGAAGGAGTTGTCGCGGGTAAGGTTAAAGTGACTAATTATATACGATTAGAGGAATTATCCGGGGGCAATATTGTTAAGTTACAGCATACTGATACCATCATTGTAAAAGAGCAGAATACAGGAAAGCTACTGCCTCCAGCAGACTGTCATATCTTGGAGGGGGTAGGTAATAAACCAGCTATCACAATCCACGTTTATGGAAAGCAATTGAGAAAATTTCGGGTATACACCCCTTTAGACGAAGAGGGGCTATATCTTGCAAAAGAAAAGCGGGTTGAATACTCCCCTGCTTAGAATCGATTAAATAGTGAAAGTGTGGTCCGGTCTGTCCTTACATTCTAAGCAGAGGCGGGCTACACAATTTCATTTTGTCACATTCAGAATTTAATGGAGAAAATGCGGATTTACAACTAATCATAATAAAAAGCCACCTTAAAAAAGCCGGCTTTACCACTTACGTCAATTAATAAGGATTAACATGGTAAAGGTAAACATGATGAGGATGATAACGGAAACCAAATTCATCTAGACGCCAATCACTTAATTTATAATGTCTCATGGGTGGACCATAATGTTTTTTCCAGACGGCCCAAAGTCTAATACACCACCTTTTATCCATATCTTATGAATGGGTAAATGAGTATGATTGGGTCTTTATTTTCTATTATATTCCTCATACGCTTTCTTCTGGAGATCATTGAAAGCTTTTACCTGGTAACTGTGTAGCCCGCAAAAATAGCCTTCCAGCTCCCCACTGGTCCAACTATAAAGAGGTTTTAACCATTCGAGCTTTGGGAACCTTCTCTGACAATACAAACAATAACTTTCTTTACTTAATTCCAATTTTTAAACCAATCCACCAGATCCACGGCTTCCCTTTATTTCTTTGCTGAAATTGATTATATGCTTCAATTAACCCTTGCTTTGAAATGAATTCATTCATTATTTTGTGCTGGAACAATAAAAATTCCGCTTCCTTGTCCGTTATGTGGTCCTGGTTTTTTATGATAAACCAAAGCGCGCATCATCCTCTTAGGCTCTCGCTTGCTCCTCGTTTTGTGACTATAAGTGTCTTTACAGTGATAAGCTTCCATAAATGTTGGCGGTATTGCCATATGCTGTTTCCCATATGTCTTTCTAGCCTTCTTATACCATTATTCGATTTAGTGGTGCCAATGGATTTGCAAATATTGTTCAAGTTTTACAACAACTATCTTGTATCTTTCCTTTATAACTTTCTTGGCTTTTAATCCACCGTTTTGTTACATGTTTTCTTGGTCTTGAAAAAATTTTTCTCAAACGTGATAGAAAATAGGAATGATTAACCTATAAGTGGCTGAAAAAATAGTGATTTTGCAAGGAATTAAAGATTGGCACGAATATTGCTAATTAATATTCATGATAAGAGATAAGGAGGTAAGCGATGTATAAAGCCGTTATTCTAGGAACTGGACCTGCTGGGTTAACCGCAGCAATCTATTTAGCACGTGCTAACATAAGTCCTTTGGTCATTGAAGGGCCTGAACCAGGGGGGCAATTGACATTGACAACAGATGTCGAGAATTTTCCTGGTTTTCCTGAAGGGATTATGGGACGAGAGTTGATGCAGAACATGCGAAAGCAAGCGGAGTTTTTTGGAGCAAAGTTTAAAAGAGGCTGGGTTAAAAAAGTCGACTTTTCCAATAACCCTTTTACCTTAACGGTGGAAGGAATAGGGGAGCTTAAAACGCAATCTTTAATCATTTCAACGGGAGCTTCAGCGAAACTTTTGGAGATTCCAGGGGAAAGAGAAAATATTGGTCGTGGGGTAAGCACCTGTGCAACATGCGATGGATTTTTCTTTAGAGGAAAGAAAATTATCGTTGTCGGGGGAGGAGATTCTGCTATGGAAGAGGCAAATTTTTTAACGAAGTTTGCTTCGGAGGTTCGGGTTGTCCACCGCAGAAAGGAGCTTCGAGCTTCCCAAATTATGCAAGACCGTGCCAAAAAGAATCCCAAAATTACGTGGAGCTTAAATTCCATTCCTGAAGAAGTGATCGCAGGGGATCGACACGTTACTGGCTTGAAAGTGAAAAACAGCGAAACAGGAAAAGAGGAAGTTCTGGAAACTGATGGTGTTTTCATTGCCATTGGGCACAAACCGAACACAGCATTTTTAGATAATCAAATCAAAACGGAAGAAATGGGATATATCATGGTGAATCCTGGTACAACCGAAACGAATATCCCAGGTGTATTTGCCTGCGGGGATGTTCAAGATCATAAATACCGCCAAGCCATTACGGCTGCGGGAAGTGGTTGTATGGCTGCTCTGGATTGCGAAAAATATCTTGATGCAAGTGAATTATATAGTGGAAACAATCAATCTATCAATGAGAACCAAATATGGGGAGGATTTTAATAATGAAAGAGATTAAAACAAAACAAGAGTTTGAAGAGGCGATTTTATCAACAAAACCAGTTATGGCCAAATTCTATGCCGAATATTGCCCAGACTGTCAGCATACCGATTTATTTATGCCCATCTTGGAAGAAGCGTATAGAGAAAAAGTGGATATGATTGCGGTAAATCGTGAACATTTTCCAGAGGTATTAGAGAAGCTCGATGTGTACGGAATCCCAAGCTTTATTGCTTTTAAAGAAGGGAAGGAACTGAACCGCTTTGTAAGTAAACTTGGAAAAAGTCAGGAAGAGGTTGAACAGTTTCTAAATCAAATTGTAGAGGCAAGTGGAAACCTAGGATAGAAAATCCTTGCCTGGGCCAATAAATATTGAGCAGTCACTCAATATTTATTGGCCATCTTTTTAGTCTCAACAATCTTATCAACTATTTTTTCATAGAAACTATACAGTTTTTAGAGTTTGACTTTGTGCATGTAGAAGATGAGTATTGTATGCCCTTTTTTGCTTCAAGGGGGATAAGAAATGGAACTTATGAAATATGCGAAGGAATAAAATGATCTAAAATCCAAAATGGAAACATCAGCATTAAACTATGGACTGGTGATTCATAAACGATTGAATATAGCCATGAATTAGATCTATTATTTAATAAAGTTAGATATACAGGATTAAAACAGTTTACACGTCTTAATGGTTTGTCAGGAGGAACAGAGGATGAAAACGACAAAACGATTCCCAAAAGACGTATAAAATTTGGAGGCACGAGTATGCTAACATACATATATAAGTTGCCGCGGGAGGTGAGTAAGTATGAGTAATGATGCAAGAGGTTCTAAAAAAAATAAACAAAATGATGCAAACCACGTGAATGCTAAGACGAAAGCCAATCAAAGACGAATTTCAGAAAAGAATAACCAAGAGAATAATGATAAGAAAGAATAATGAGAAGGTTCAGTAGGGACTGATTTTTTATGATTCCACTATAAATTTCTTCTCATATAACAAAAAAAGAATACAGAAAAATTTTTACTAGAGAACTTGATATACCGACGTCAGTTCTCTTTATTGATTGATCACTCGAAAAAGAAGGTCATATTCAGGACCATACACCTCGTTAGAATATATATATTAAAAGTAATTTTTATAAATATAAGTTCGTTTCCTTTTGTCCTGGAGTTACTGCCTAATTAAAACCATCTTTTACATAAGCTCTAGTTGACGAGTGACACAAAAGTCCTAGCATTGGGTGGCGTATTATAAAAAACATGGTATAGAAGGGATAATTTTAGGACTAATTATATCTTTATGTATAGTAGCGATACTAACAAAGTTGATTGGTGTGTCAGCTGGTGCAAAACTGGGAGGATTTAACTGGAATAGTTCATTAGGGATAGGTTCAGCCGATGGTTTCCAGGGAAGAAGTGGCACTCATTAGTGCTGCAATTAGCTTAGGAGCCAATTTACTCACTCAAGAAATGTCTGCTGTTGTTGTAGTTGTAATATTGGTTACAACGATTGTTACCCCTCCAATGATGAAATGGTTCTTTAATCAAGTTTATAATTTACATGGACAGAAATAATATCACCATCTTTAGCTGTCAGAAAGGGCCTTTCTAGGTCGAAAGGATTCTTCTAATCAGCTGAATAAAAGATAAAAGCGTCGTTGCATTATGATTTATTTTTTAGTTATTTTTTAAGATGTTGTACATCACATCATAATAACCAGTATCTTTACACTCCCTTGCCTATGAATATTCATAAAATTTTTGTTCATAATAAACATGACTAGTGGTTTAGACTTTCGTAAAAATGGTGAATAGTGAAGGAGACTTATAACATGACACATAAACAACGATATCAGCAAGCTATCATTGCGGCTCAACAAGCACAACGGGCTTTTCAAACTGCTCAATCTAATGCAAACCCACAACAATATCAGCAGGCACAGCAACAACTTGAACAGGCTCAACAACATCTTCAACAAGTCCAACAGTCTTGGTTCTAATTCAACTAATAAATATTTTCTGAATCAATATGAATAAAAACACATGAAGAAAATAATAAAGGTAAATTGAAAAACATTTACTTTTGGTTAATCTAGGCTACGAAGGATGGTTCAAAATCACTATAGTTTAACAAGGCTTTGTTTGAAAATATAGGTTTAGCCCTTTTAACTAACTAATATCAACGTCTTCACCACTTGGTCTATTAGGAAATCCTTTCTTGTTGTATTTCCTGGCCTTATGTTTAATTAAGGTTGACCATAAACTCAGCATCAGAATAAAGCTCATTTATAAGCTTGTTAACAATCCCATCAAAATAAGCAAACAGTCCTTAATACCTTTTAACTCCATTCTTAACCTTCATAGCAAATTCCTTGAACACTTTGGTGCCAATCGCTATTTCTAGTTCCCTAGTGAAGGCTTTTTTGTTAGTAGAATAATCAACCAATCTATTACATTGCTTAATAATCTTCCAGAATACCTGTATAGTTTCAGCTTTTTCGTAGAATGACCCTACTAGATTACTAAATACATTTGGAACCCAATGTGCTACAGCTTTACGTTTATTGTTTTTAATAATTTGTTTTAAGAAAGAAGTATTTGTTTTAATGGCCGGACCCTTTTTGGAATCTTTCACAAGGTCTTTGCAGGACTTTTCATCCTTCACAGGTTGAATAATGATGGCATTAGCTGTTTGCATCTCAAACCCTTGGCACCTTGGTGTCAGGGGTTTATTATTTGGTGGGCAAATCTAAGTTATATAAATGAAATTGATATTTGCCCACCAAATTCAACAAAAAAATTTAATCAATGATTTCATTGGTGTATTCCTCAAACTTGTCTACGTTTTCTTTTCGAGTTTTTTGCTTATATGTGCTTAAACATCAGAAGTTATAGCAACGCTGTCTTTTCTGAACATAGTTCATATCCACTCCAGCTTCAAGCTGGAGCACTGCATGTGTATGACGGAGGGAATGGATGGGAGGAGAAGGCAACTCAGCCCTTTTTAAGAAACTGCTGAATGCGTTAAATAAGGTAGACTTTGGCATGAAGCTGCCAACATCCCTGCAAAGTATTAGATTTGGATCATTTCAAGATTAGTTTTATATGGTTTTGCTGCCGTAGGTGTTGTTGGAGTACTTGTGTGAGTGTCTGGCTAATGGAAATAACCCGCTTATAAAAGAATCTACTAACATTTTTCCAACGAAAGAGTTTTTCGAATAATAATTTTAATTAACTGATGAAGTGTACTAAATAATGTACTCTCCTTTTATCTTTTAATGAACGAACGCACCTGTTAGTTGAACAAGATTTTTTTATTAATGTTCTTTAATGGGCATAAACCCAAAATCTAGATGCAAAAAAACCGGAATGGTAGATGGAGTGAATGTAGGTACCTCTACCTCATTCCCGGATATAACCAACTTTTCCAGGTATTCTGTAACATTACTCGTATTTAAGCTTTTTTTATTTATGCGTTAGGGTACGGGGAGCTAGCTCACTCAAGCGAGTTGCTTTCCTTGGCAACAGGACATCCGGAGTTGTACTTGAAGCAAAAACTTTTACGGTATCTCCGGCATTTAATTTCACTATGACACTAACTGATATAACTAGAGAGTATCATAGGATACATTTACATTCACAATTGGATTACCTACGTTTGAAATAGTATCGGTATCATTTTGAGCCTGGGCCTGAAGTTGAGCTAGAAGTTGAGCCTGAAGTTGCGCCTGGGCTTGAAGTTGAGCTTGAAGTTGCTCTTGTATTTGTTGCTGTTGTATAAGTTGGAATTGAATTTTTTCTAATTTACAGTTACTATCATCATGATTGACATAATCGCATCGTTTTTTCTTCATACAACCATCATCATGCTGGTCATGATCGCATCGTTTTTTCTTCATACAACCATCATCATGCTGGTCATAATCGCATCGTTTTTTCTTCATACAACCATCATCATGCTGGTGATTGTCGCATCGTTTTTCCCTCATACAACCATCATCATGCTGGTCATGATCGCATCGTTTTTTCTTCATACAACCATCATCATGCTGGTCATGATCGCATCGTTTTTTCTTCATACAACCATCATTATGCTGGTCATGATCGCAGTGTTTTTTCTTCATGCAACCATCATCATGCTGGTGATGATCGCATCGTTTTTTCTTCATACAACCATCATCATGCTGGTGATTGTCGCATCGTTTTTTCCTCATACAACCATCATCATGCTGGTCATGATCGCATCGTTTTTTCTTCAAACAAGAATCATCATGCTGGTCATGATCGCATCGTTTTTTCTTCAAACAACAATCATTATGCTGGTGATTGTCGCATCGTTTTTTCTTCATACAACCATCATCATGATGGTGATTGTCGCATCGTTTTTTCTTCATACAACAATCAACGTGATGGTCATGATCGCATCGTTTTTTCTTCATACAACAATCAACGTGATGGTCATGATCGCATCGTTTTTTCTTTATACAACAATCATCGTGATTAGGCATAAAAATATCACTCCTTTTTTTGCTATACTTTAAGTTACTTTTCAAGGTCGCATTATTTTGGACAAGTATCCCTGTATTCCTATTATATGAACAATTTCAAAAAATGAATGAGCACTCTCCCTATTAAAAATTAATGTAGAGTGAAATTCAGAAATTATAATTAAGGATGGTTTGCTCCGCATTCCGTCTTTTGTTGAATATATATCCTAAGCGTCTACACCGTTGGTAGGCGTTTTTTAATACTTTCTTTCGGGATGCCTTTTTGCAGGAAATCATCTTCTTTTGCCGAATTTGTAGGGCAAAAGGGGTGTTGAAGGTGGATATCATATCATCATTATTAAAAAAATAAGAACGTGTCTATTTTTTTATATTCACAGTTATTGCGATAAATAAAAATTGATTGAAGGAATACATTCTCAATAACCCTCGGAATAAAACCATCGATCTTTTTATCGAGATGGTTTTTTTATTTATAGCTCTGTTAATAGTACATTTACTCAATAAGTGCATAAGATAATTTTAAAAACTGAAGGATTGAGAAAAATGTATTATGTTCCTTATATACATCCCTATGAATATCAAAATCCTTATTATGTTAATGTACCTATGAGAAATCCTGATTATAGGCGTGCTAATAATGCTAATCAATTGGGTTTTTTACAAACATCAAACGGAAGAAATCATACTGATGCAAAAGATTATGGACCAAAACCATTTGTAGTAAATATCAACGAGGCTTCGAAACAAAACACTACCTACCGTACTGCTATTTGGACAGGTAAACATTTGCAAGTTACACTGATGAGTCTTAAAGTTGGTGAAGATATTGGTTTGGAAATTCACCCTAATGTTGACCAATTTTTGCGTATTGAGCAAGGTCAAGGGGTTGTTCAAATGGGGAATAGACAGGATAATTTATACTTTGTACGAAACGTCCATGATGATTTTGCAATAATGATACCTGCTGGCACATGGCATAATGTAACCAATACAGGTAACATTCCTCTAAAACTTTATTCGATATATGCTCCTCCTAACCATCCATTTGGCACTGTTCATGTTACCAAAGCAGATGCATTGGCTTCGGAAGAAGGGCATCGGATATGGCAATAGATCAAACCTTTAAAAAAATACCTATCACCTTAACTTTGAGTATATTCTTCAGTGATATCATTAGTGTAATCGTTAAGGATTAATAATAGCCCTTTTCGAATCGAGTGGGGTAGGGCTCCGTTTTTTTTGTAAATAAAGTAAATACACTTTTAATAATCCTTTTGCAATCATCGCTGTCCCATTCTCCTCAATCGTGGGGGAATTTAGGTTAATTAGAAAATGAATGGAGATAAGTATTATTGTACTATCCCCAATAATACGCCATACAAACAAGCCCGTCTTTTATCGAGAGGGGCGTTTTTGTATTAATCGATTGAATGTTATTTAATTAATGATATACGTTAATAATTTGGATGCCCAATCACCATAATTCGTGATAGGCATATTAACTTGTAAACTAACTGGATTACTGTTCCAGTCTTTAAGACCTAAACGAGATATAGTGAATTATTTTGTTGGTGTCTTATTACTGAAACTCCCTGTGAAAGTTGGGTTCCTACTGGACCAGCATCTGGATGCGCTATCTAAAGTTTGTAGTATTTTACAAGTACCATTTGTTTCTCCATAAACATCGATTGTTGTTGCTGATTTTGTATAATTGGTAGCATCTGTTACTGCTCTCGCTTTACAAGAACCATAGATTGTTGAAATTTGCACTAAAATGACATTTCTATGTATTAAATCATTTAATATATTTAAATATAAATAGGTAGATCAAGCCAAGCTAAGGAGGGATTTTTCTTATTCGTTTTGATCTTAGTCACTAACTTCTTTTCTCAATAAGTGTAGTATGAAAACGAATCTGTATATGGAGTATATCCGGGGTATCCATATTCACCAATTCCACCATAAAAGGGCTCTGAAAGAAATGCTCCACCAGCAAGTCCCCCTGCGAAAGGAAGTCCATAGCTAATACCAATACCAACATAATCTCCAATGGGACCACCATATCCAATACTACCAACCGGACCAACATGCCCAATACTACCAACATGTCCAACCCCACCAATGTGTCCAACTCCACCAATGTGTCCAACCCCTCCAATGGGATCAATAACACCTAAAGTAATCCTCCTTAAATCAACTATATTTATATCTGCATTTAATTCACACATTCCAAGTAATCTCTCCCCTATTTTTCAATTTGATTTAGAGTATGAAAAGGTAAGGAAGAAGTTTAGGTTATTACCTAGGAATATCAACATTATTTATGTTTTATATTTTCTGTTACGAACCACATTTAACACATTTACAATAACCCCTCTCAATGTGAGAAGGGCTTTTAAAGTAGATTATCTTTACAAATCCAAATTCGTTCTGGTTATTAGTCGCATACTTTTTTTCTCAATAATAGTATAAATATGGGTCCGGATATGGTGCATAGCCTGGATATCCATATCCATATCCATATCCATCATATCCATATCCATCATATCCATATCCATAATACCCACCATAGCCGCCATAAAAAGGTCCTGCAAGCAAAGCTCCAGCAGCAAGACCACCTAAAAAAGGAAACCCAAACCCAAATGGTCTCCCAAACCCAAAAGGCCTTCCAAACCCAAAAGGTCGTCTCCCGAACCCAAAAGGCCTTCCAAAACCTCCAAAGTGACCTCCACCACCAAAACCAATACGTCTTCTTATATCGTTTAAATTTATATCTTCATCTGTGTATATATAATGCATTTTTTGAGGTTCCTCCTCTATTCTTCATTGATATAGAGTATGCAAAGAAAAGGCGGATGTTTAGGTTCATACCTAGGATATGTACTGGGAAACTTCTACTCTGTAAACATCTCGTTCCTTTAAGTAGGCCTTGGTGTTTATGTTCATTGTTTTTCTTCAAAAATTAATAACGAATGATTTAATTTCTGCGTGAGCTATTTCCTTAATCATATTACTCGGGAATGAAGGAAACCCTAGGTCAATGCTACTCTTATTGCCAGATTGAACAGTAATGGATTCGTCAGAGATGAGTATTAATGCACCTAAACATTTATTATCTTCTGCTGCAACCTGATTATCTGTCGCATCCATATCACCTTTGTTGTGAATATATCCGGTTACATTAACGCCTACACCCCAAAAAGTAAATCATAGCGATGAAGAATTATAATGTAATACTTAGAAATCGAATGATTTAAAATTTTTATAAAAAGAGGAACATATGGATAAAGGAGGAATTTGTGTGTATCGTAATATAATGATTTTCTTTTCCCTGTATTTTATAACTTCCTTATTCTCTAATTCACAATCTAGTACAGACAATGAAGTGTCAGTTATTGCCTCAGTAGACAATGACATTGATGAGGACAGAAGTAGAATGTTCCGTTCATTGTTTTAACTCCAATTCCCTAATGAAAAACATTAGCATCTATTATTTGGGGTGCTTTTATTTGCAGGGAAAATTGTCCCTTTTGTCAAATTAGTTAAACAAAGGGGATGAAAAAATGAATGATGATTATGAGAAAATCAGTATTTTATTATCCAATATGACAAACGAATTAGTGTCGAGTAGAGTAAGGGTTAGAGCTATAGTAGAATTGCTGGGTGAAAAAGGACTAATAACCCGCGAAGAGTACGAAGATAGGTTTAAAAAAGTTTTTGAACGAGATGCAATTTCATATAGAAATGATCTATTGAAAGAAGTCAAAATTGATGAATAAAAGGAGAAGGCATCCATTAATTTGGGTGCTTTTTTCATTGGGGTGAGAACGATGAACCATGATGAGAAACAGAATCCGGTTAAGAAGACAGTGAATCTAAGAAGTAGAATTCTGGAAGGCCAATGAATATGAAAGCTTTTACAAATAAGTATTTTACAAAATGAAATTTAAGCCAGAAGATTCCTAATGTGCAAAAAGGAAAAGAGCGTTAATCCTTATGTGATCAACGCTCCCGTTAGTGCAGAAACATTCATGCTATTTTTTTAGATTTGATTTCATTATTAGTGAAATCTGTTGCTCATTCGTATTTGAAATTTGTTCCAGTTGGTTAACATTTAACTTTTGTCTTTGCAATGGATGATTTTGACTAAACTTAGCTTTCCCTTCATTTTGTTGCTTTTTATTTTGCATCCTTGAACTCCTTTGTTCATACCAGCGAGAAACCCAGCATCTACATCTTGCAAACTGTATGAACTTCTCAGGAGCTTCGTACTTCGACAGCATATCATGTAGGACGCTAATTAACTCATGTTCATCCTCTTGCAGTTCGACTTCTCCGTAAACATGAACGGTCACATAATTCCATGTAGGTTAACTTTCATTCAGTTAGCTTTTCTCTGATATAGCTCCGTTTTTTGATACGGGAGCATTTTTGCCTAATATAACAGAAAAGACAACAATCACTGCTATTACAAGAGTGAAAATTGTAATGGATTCATCTAGAAATACTGTTGCAAATAGAATCATCAAAAATGGTTGTAAATATTGAATCTGACTAACTCTTGCTATCCCTCCCATAGCCATTCCGCTATACCAAGCAACATATGCTAGAAACTGGCTAACCACTGCGAGATAAATAAAACTAATCCAAGCTTGTATTGGGGCATGAAGCATTTCAGTTGTCAGGTTTAGACCAACTGGAATAATGAAAAATGGAGCACCAATCATAATTGCCCAGGCAATCACTTGCCAGCTACCTAATTCTTTCGCTAATTCTCCCCCTTCTGCGTAACTAAGTCCCAGAATGATCACTGCTGCCAGTAAAGCTAAATCGGCAATCTGCAATTGGCCGAATCCAAGATGAAGGGCATATATAATTACCGCTAATGAGCTGATCATACTTGAAATCCAGAATTTGAGAGAGGGGAATTCACCTGCCCTAAATATAGCAAATCCGGCTGTCGCTAACGGTAACAGAGCTAATTCCACAGCTCCATGAGAAACAGGTAAGGATTCCATTGCCCAAGAAGTGAGGAGAGGAAATCCTAAAACTGCACCAAAAGCAACAATGAGTAGACGTTTGAATTGGCGAAGAGAAGGCAGTTTTTCCTTTCGAACAATTAGTACAACGGCTACCAAAATAGCGGCTACGACTGTTCTTCCTAAACCAACGATCGTAGTCCCAAAATATTCCACTGCAATACTTGTAGAAGGGAGTGTTAAGCTAAAACAAATGACTCCCACTAATCCTAATAATAATCCGAATTTTTCTCTTGTTACTCCCCGCATCTTTTCTGACCCCCAATTATATTTTGTACCACATCTGTACCGTTTTTATCTTATTTAAAAAACAGTTTTGATATAATTAACATACTATGAGTGCAGTTAATAAAAATAAACGATTTTTTTACCTATCTGTCCTGGTACAGTTGGAGGGGGATCATTAAATGAATTCAAAATATATAAAGATAATGGAAGACATTAAGCTTCGACTAGAAGATGGTTCGCTAATTGCAGGCAGTAAACTGCCTTCTGTTCGTCAGTTATCTGAGTATTTTTCATGTAGCAAAAATACGGTCATTAAAGCATACGTAGAACTTGAAAAAGAGCATTTAATTTATTCTGTTCCTAAAAGCGGCTACTATGTTGTGAATGAATACCAAAAAGCGCCGGAAGAAAATGGGGTAATTGATTTTTTGTCTGCAGGTCCAGATAAAAATGTCATGCCTTATGTGGAATTTCAACATTGTATGAATCAAGCAATTGACCATTATAAAGAAGAGCTTTTTACATACTCTGATCAACAAGGGCTTTACTCATTACGAGTACAGTTGGTGAAATATCTGCAAAATTTACAGGTTTTCACTCAACCAGAAAGATTAGTCGTTGTATCTGGCTCCCAGCAAGCCCTTAATTTATTAGTGTCTATGCCATTTCCAAATGGAAAAAACAATATTCTAATTGAACAGCCTACTTATTTCGGATTCATTGAGTCAATCAATCTGCACCAAACTACTACTTTTGGAATTGAATTATCAATGGAAGGGATTGATCTTGATCGTCTGGAATACATTTTTCGAAATAATGATATAAAATTTTTCTATATTATCCCGAGATTTCACAATCCACTTGGACATTGTTATACGAATAGCGAAAAGAAAAAAATCGTGGAGTTAGCTGAGAAATACGATGTATATATAGTGGAGGATGATATATTAGGAGACCTTGATCCAAATCCAAAATCAGATCCATTATTTTCTTTTGATCCCTCTGGGAGAGTGATCTATATTAAAAGCCTTTCGAAAATTTTTCTCCCCGGGTTAAGGATTGGTACTGTCGTTCTTCCTGCATTAATGATTAACAATTTCATACGATATAAATTTAGTTCGGATTTTAATAGTTCAGCTCTTTCTCAAGGTGCGCTAGAAATCTATTTAAAAAGCGGTATGTTTAATAGCCATCTCAAAAAAGTTAAAGAGCTATATAGGACTAAAATGCAAATCCTTCAAGAAGCATGTCAATTATTTCTGCCGGCCAATACTTCTTTTTCAAAACCGACTTCCGGTTTCTATCTTTCCATCAGTTTACCCGAAAATGTGAAAGCAAAACAGGTGGTTCATATGTTAAACGAGCAGCATATATATGTTGATGATGCCTCTAGAATGTTTTTAGCAGAATATAAAAAGGAAAATCTCGTTCGATTATGCATCTCACAAGTGAATGAGAGTCAAATTAAACTAGGGGTAGAGCGGTTGGCTCACTGTATTGCTTTAATTGACAATAGAAAAAAATATGTAAATCCAAATAACTTTTTACTCATATAGTATGGGTAAGTTTTTATAGAGGGCATCATCTGAGGATTATACGGATTTCCAAGCATTTATCAAAACGGTTGATTATGTAACTTAGAAATTAAGTTATGTTCTTTTTGAATCATAATGATATGTTTTCTGTGAAGTTATCCTAATAATCCTGCAATAATATACTATATACCAATTGATTTTAAGATGTAATATATGGGTTACTTGAAAGGAGTTTTCCTCATGAATATTACGTCTTTTTTAATTTACTGTTTTATTGTTTAAAAAGCGTATATTGAATAACGGCGTTTGAATATATGTCACATTTAAAATGAAAAAACGATTAAATTAGGATAAAAATAAAAGGGGGAATAAAGTTGTCTTTAAACGTAGGGGATATTATTACATTTGAACGGACTTTCACTAAAGAGGATGTTGAATTGTTCACAAAAGTATCCTGGGATGAGGGGAATCACCATATTACTCCCGATGAACAGGGAAGACTTGTTATTCAAGGGTTGTTGACTGCTTGTTTACCAACAAAAGTTGGTGGAGAAAACAATGTACTGGCTCGTACCATGAATTTTGAGTTTATTAAACCAGTTTTTACAGGAGATACAATAATATGTGAAGTAACGATCGAAAAGTTTGAAAAGAAAGATAATGGTAGAATATCTATTTTGGCAACTTTCCTATGCACAAACCAGAATGAGCAAGTATTAAGAGGAAGCTTTGCGGGGGTCATATTATAAACTAATATATTTAGAACTGCTTCTATAGCCTCTAACCAGCCGGATAGCAGAAAGAAAAGATCATTCGTTACGAGGGTGCTTGTGGCTTTCAATGTGTTTTAGTAATTTTAAAGCATCCTGTCGTGAAGTGAACCCAAAAAGTTAGACACTTTATTTAGTTAGGCAACCTTGAAGGCATGAACCCGGTAATCAACCGGGCTCATGCCTTTTAATTTCACCTTAATTCGTTGGTGATTGTAATAATAAATATAATCTTCTAGTTCTTGTTTGAAATGCTTCATGCTGTCGAACGTTTGTAAA
>NZ_JANZMJ010000004.1:0-256017 GCF_025175645.1 Peribacillus aracenensis | reverse complement strand
ATATTGTTTTGTATATGAAATACTTAATATGGAAAAATTATGATTTTGCAGAATATATCGATGTATAATTCTTTATTTGTTTTCATTTGTAATATTCGTTATATTTGGTTGTATCGAGCTTTTCTATTGATACGTCAATTAAGCTAGACTTCCACATAGTTTTATATATGTAAATATGCTTTAATTGACACATATACACTATTCTATTTTAAACAAATGATCTTCCAGAACTTCCAGAAAAAAATGTACATATACTGCAAGTTCTTCTTTGTAGGTATGAAGAAAGCTTTAATGAATGGGTTATATTCAGGAGGAAATGAGATTTATTTACAACGGGGGGAATTCTCGAATGGCAAGCGAAGAAAAAGAGAAAGAGAAATATAGCGCTAATTCATTGGTTAGAGGATTGGAAATCATAAAGCTCTTTAATGAAGTACAGCCGAGTTTGTCTCTTTCAGAAATTGCAAAACAACTGGGAGTAAGCAGAACGGTACCATATCGTTTATTATTCACATTACAAAATATCGGTTATTTGTCTCAGGATGAACATACCAAACGTTATAGTTTAACCCCAAAGGTTCTTGAATTGGGATTCAGCTATTTGAATAGCTTGAAGTTCCAGGAAATTGTCCAACCATATATGGAGAGCTTGCGTGATGAAATCGGAGCCTCCTGCCATCTATCCATTTTGGATGGGCAGGAAGTTGTTTATGTTGGAAGTGCCCCAATCAGAGGTGTATCCGCTGTCAATGTGAACATAGGTTTACGGCTGCCGGCACATGCATTGGCCAATGGAAAATTACTTTTGGCATATCAACCGAAAGAAATGTTAATGCAAATGTTCAAAATTTCAAACCTGACACCTTATACAGACAAAACACTCACCGCGCCGGGTGAATTTCAAAAACAGCTGGATTCAATCCGGCAGAATGGTTATTCGATGACAAGCGGGGAATTCCACCCTGGCATCCGTTCTGTTGCCGCTCCGATTTTTGACCGGACTGGGAAAGTATTAGCTGCCTTGAATGTCGTGGCAACTGAGTCTGCTTACCAGGAGGATTTCATCGATAAAATTGCCTTGCCGAAACTTTTGGAAGTTTCTCGGCAGTTATCCGTTTATATGGGATATAGCGGGGTAAAGCCGTATCAACACGAAGATGTCTGACCTTACCTGAGGCCCAATCTATTAATAAGTTAATAACCTTTTTCGAAAGTGTGGATCTCCCAATAGGGTATCCACACTTTTTTTTGTTTAAGAAAAGCGAATATTAGATTAAATCGTTATACGTTTATCCCGAAGCGCCAAGCGTTCGAATTATAAAAATAGTTTTAAATATTCTAAAAATTAATTGACATTGAAGCGGTTTCATTTTAGACTTAATTCATAGACAAAACATTGTTTTGCTTGTAAAACATGATTCGTTTTAGTAACAACCAATAAGGGAGGAATTTTAAAATGACAAAAGAAGCTTTTTCAGTGAAGGATTTTGAAAAAAAATATGTTGCCCGATTGAAAGACCGTTCGCTTGATTGGGATGTCTTGAAGTTCCAGGAAGAAATCGATCCCGCTTATCGACGCGCACAGATGAGATATATCGGACGTGGTGCCACTGCCAATAACGATACGAATGTAATTGCAGGTGAACATTTCACTTTAAGTACAATGGTGCTGCCTCCGGGATGTATCGGTCCTTTGCACCTTCACGACGATGTTGAGGAAGTGTTTTTCATTCTAGAGGGTGAAGTCACGGCATTAATTCAAGAGGATAGCTACAGCGAAGTGCATGAAATTAAATTAAGTGCGAGAGATTGCATCAGCAGCCCACCAGGGGTTTATCGGGGAATTAGAAATGACGGGGATGTGGAGGCGCGCATGCTCGTGATGTTAGGGGCAGTGAAGCCTAACTTACCGACATATCCTGAAGGCAGTGACCTGGAAGAACTGCGTAAACAGCGCGCTAAAGAAAGAGAAGCCATTATTAAAGACTGATTATTTAGCCGAAAAGGGCACCTGCATTATGAAAATTAATGAGGCGCCCTTTTCGATTAGATTGTTAAATATGGCCCATGCAATTTATCTAAGGGCCAATCTAAATTATGGGAGGTATAAAAAATGCTTGGGATTACTCATTTACGGCATATAAGCATGATAACTCCGAATTTCGATGATCAAGCAAAGTTTTATGAAAAGGTTTGGGGACTGGATAGAGTGGATGTTCCGGAAGAGGAGAATACGGTTTATTTCCGCGGGGCTGGACCGGAACATCATATTTTAAGCCTTCACAAGGGAGAAAAACGTGGTTTGCATCATATAGCTTTTGGGATGGTCGATAAAAATGCGGTGGATCGTGCAGCAGGGATATTACAGTCGAAGGGCGTTCGAATTATTGAACCGCCTGGATATTTGGATGAAGCAGGTGCCGGTTATGGCCTGCGGTTTATTGATCCGGAAAACCGCGTAATAGAGCTTTCGGCTTGGGTGGAAGTACAAACGTCTATATGGAGCAAGAAAAATGTTGATCCAGTGAAACTGAACCACGTTGTAATGAACACGAAGAACTTGGATATGATCGTCGAGTTTTACACGGATGTACTTGGGTTTAAAGTTACTGATTGGAGTGAGCACCAAATGTCATTCCTGCGATGCAACAGGAAACATCATTCCATTGCCTTCAATCAAGATGAGCATGCGTCAGTCAATCATATCGCATACGAGGTCGATTCCGTGGATGAACTGATGCGGGGAATAAGCAATGTGCGAAAAGCGGGCTTGTCAGAACTTTGGGGACCTGGACGTCATGGGCCTGGAGACAATATATTCTGTTATTTTCAAGACCCAGGCGGTTTTGTTATGGAGTATACATGTTATCTGGAAACGATCGAAGATGAATCGGAGTGGAGAGCACGTGTATGGAAACGGGTTCCGCATTTAATGGATCAATGGGGGATTGCAGGTCCGCCGAAACCAGAAGCCCGCAAAGCAATGGGAGGAGATCCCGATCCAGGCTGGGTTGATTCTCGGATAAATGATTCAATCATGGCGGAAAAATGAGGAAGATATTGATTTCCTCCCATTATTCTTGTGTGTAGTTAGGAAAAGCGTTTAAGGAAAATGGTTTAGAAAAGGAGTGACGAGAGTGGATTTAGGATTGCAAGGGAAAGTGGCTGTCATAATGGGCGGCACGTCGGGCGTGGGATTAAAAACAGCAGAAATGTTTCTGGCTGAGGGAGCGAAAGTGGCTATATGCGGCAGAAGTGCAGAGCGTATGGAGAGTGCACAAACACAATTGCTTTCATTTGGTGAAAAGGCAGATATTTTTGCATCAACATGTGATGTTACCTCAAAATCGGATGTGGATTCTTTCATTAATGGTACCGCTGAGAGGTTTGGCGGAATCGATATATTGGTGAATGCAGCCGGTCAAAGCGTGATGGGTCACTTTTTTGACATAACGGATGAGCAGTGGGAAGAACAGATTCAGTTAAAGTTCTTTGCCATCATATATGCCGTTCGTGCATCGCATCCTCATTTATTGAAAAGGGGAGGAGGGCGAATCATTAATATTAATGCAACGCTTGCTAAAGAACCTGAACGTCATATGGTAGCGACTGCAGCAGCAAGGGCTGGTCTCCTTAATTTAAGCAAAACCTTGTCTCAGGAATTGGCTTTTGACAATATATTGGTTAATTCAGTGAGTCTTGGATTGATCCGGACGGATCAATGGGAGCGAAGAAGATTGAAAAATGCGCCTGATATGGACCCGGATGAGTATTACGGAGACCTTGCGAAAAAACGGAACATCCCTCTTGGCCGCGTTGGTGAAGCGGAAGAAGTTGCAAGTGTCATCGTTTTCCTTGCTTCAGACAAAGCAAGTTATGTAGCGGGTTCGACGATTGAGACGGCAGGAGCGATCGGAAAGGCACTATAAATATATTACTAAAAAAGGTAGGATAACGAGATGAAAATACAAGAAGAACTAGAGTTTACGACCGCCGATTCCATCGTAAAGGAGCTTGTTCATGCAGGAGTGGAAGCTGCTTTCGGGATTGTCAGTATTCACAATATGCCGATCTATGATGCAATTCTTAGAGAAGGGAGCATCAAACTCATTTGTTCACGCGGTGAGAGCGGTGCCGTAAATATGGCTGATGGATATGCCCGCGCCACAGGGAAATTGGGTGTAGTGATTACAAGTACCGGAACAGGGGCAGGAAATGCTGCTGGTTCACTAGTGGAAGCATGGGCAGCTGGTGTCCCCCTTCTTCATCTTACCGGTGAGGTGGCTTCTTCTTATCTTGGTACAGGCAAAGGATACATACATGAGTGTAAAGACCAGCTTTCAATGATGAGAGGAGCTTGTAAAAATGCAGTGAGGCTTAGAAACCCTGACCAATCTGCAGCAGTGGTAAGGAAGGCGATCCAAGAAGCCTTAACTGCACCAACGGGTCCGGTTACATTGGAAATCCCGATTGACTTTCAATCGGCAATCATAGAAGATCTTTCACTCGAGGGGCTACGGGCCTCAACATCTGAAACAAATGCATTGCCATTTATTCCTGAAAAAGCCGTGCAAAAAATCGTAGGCGCACGCCGTCCTGTAATATGGGCAGGTGGTGGAGTCATTAGTGCCAATGCATCGCAAGAGCTGCAAAAATTAGCGGAACTCCTTGGTGCAGCGGTTATAACAAGTCAGTCAGGAAAAGGGTCGATTCCAGAAAACCACGAACAATGCATCGGACATTTTGCAGCATATGAAACAACAAAAGAGTTTTTAAGAAATGCAGATTTATTGATTAGCGTAGGTGTAAGGTTTAGGGGGAATGAAACATCCAACTGGAAAGTGCCGGTGCCACAAGAACATATAGCGATCGATGCGGATTGGCAGGCCATTAACAGGAACTATAAAGCCACGTTAGGATTGGTTGGTGATGCAAAAGGCATGTTAGCTGCCATCATTCAAAAACTCGAAGAACAATCAGTTCATGCGGAGCCTTCTTATTTAAAAGAAGTTCTTTCGCTTAGAAATGAAGTTCGCGCTCAACTCAGGGAAACGCTTGGACCTTTTGAGCAATTTGTAGATGGCATGAGGGAGATATTACCAGACGATACCATTTTAGTTCGTGATGTAACCGTACAGGCAAACGTTTGGGGCAGCCGTTTATTTGAAATCTATGAACCGAGAACATCCATTCATGCATCAGGCGGCGGAATTGGTCAAGGTCTTCCAACAGCAATCGGTGCCCAAATGGGGTGTCCGGATAAAACCGTTGTTCTTATGGCTGGAGACGGTGGATTTATGGTGAATGTCGGGGAAATGGTTACTGCAGCCGAAGAAAACTTACCAGTTATCATCGTATTGTTCGATGACTCAGGCTATGGGGTTCTTCGCAATATTCAATCAGCCGCATATGGTCGGCAGGTAGCCGTGGATTTATTGAGTCCTGATTTTGTGAAACTGGCTGAGTCCATGCATTTTGATGCTGTCCGTATTGGTTCTGGAGATGAATTCATATCCCAACTGAAAAAGGCGAAGGAAAGACGTAAACCCTCAATGATCGTTGTTGATATGGAAGCTGTGGGCCCTATGGCCAAGCCATTTGGCGGACCTCCAGGAGCTGCGGAAGCGTTCAAGCCCAAAAAACTATAAGGAGGATTGACAATGATTTCGACATACCCATTTGTTTCAGGAAAATACCTAGTTAATGGAGAATGGAAAGAATCGGCGGATAAAGTCGATGTAGTAAATCCGGCATATACATTGGAAGTAGTTGGCCAGGTGGCGAAATGCTCTGAAGAAATCGTGAATGACGCGATTGAAGCGGCAGAAAATGCTTTTGAAACGTGGTCTCGCTCTGATATCGGGGAACGGGCCAATCGGATGAACACTGCGGCAGAAGAACTCTCAAAAGTTATTGAGGAAAATGTTACAGTGTTTGTACGTGAAAATGGCAAAACACTTGTTGAAGCTAAAAAGGATTTACTGCGCTGTGTTGAAGTCATGAAGGGCTGTGCAGCAGAGTTACTTGATTGGTGGAAGCCTGAAGCGCTCCCTGGAAAACAAAAAGTCCAGATCCGAAGAAGGGCAAGAGGTGTCACGGCAATTATCACACCGTGGAACTCTCCAATGATATTAACCTTTAAACGGGTCATACCTGCTGTTTTGGCAGGCAATGCCGTTGTTGTAAAACCTGCAACGAATTGCCCGTTAACGATAATGACCTGTTTAAAAGTAGTTGCTGAACATTTTCCTCCAGGGGTCATCAATATAATCTCGGGATCAGGAAAAGCGATCGGCGACAAACTATGTTCCGATTCACGCGTACGGACTTTGGCGTTTGTCGGAAGTACGGAAACCGGAAAAGATATCATGCAGAAATCAGCTGGAAATCTGCAAAAGGTATATATGGAACTGGGCGGAAATGATCCTGCCATCATTTTGGAAGATGCCAATATGGATGAAGCAGCCATCAAACGTTTGAGGATGGGGATATTACGAGCAGCGGGTCAAGTCTGTTCTGCAGTAAAAAGAGTGTACGTCCATGAATCACGTTATGATGAGGTTGTGGAAAAGCTGACCAAAGAGTTTAGCCGGATGGTAATTGGTGATGGCATTCAGCCTGACGTGACAATGGGTCCATTGAATAATAAAGCACAATATGACTTTGTGAATGGCTTGATCGAACGTACCGCTAAATCAGGAGGAAATATAATCACGACTGGCATCCAGCTGAATCCGGAAACTTGGGATAAAGGTTATTATATGTGTCCTTCCATTATTACAGGCGTCGATCAGCAGAGCGAATTAGTTCGAGTGGAGCAATTTGGACCCATCATTCCAATTTTACCTTTCAATGGTATTGATGAAGCTGTAAAATTAGCGAATGATAGTGAGTTTGCCTTGCGTGCTTCTGTTTGGACCGAGAATGAAGATATCGCTGTCGAAATGGCAGATCGCCTTGAAGCTGGTGCTGTTTTCCATAATAATCATACCGTATTCAGCGACTTGGCTCTGGATTTCCCAGGATTAAAAGAAAGTGGTGTTTCCCGGGAAACAAGACATTGCGGGCTGGAATTTTTTGCGGACTCATACGGGTTTGCTGATTGAGGAAGGATGAAACTACATGAAATTAGGTTTAATCGGGTGCGGTAATATCGGTAAATTTCTGCTTCAGGCCATTAATAAGGACGGGCTTCTTCCAGGTGGGAAAATCGTTGCGATTTATGCCCGCCGTGAAGAAATCGCGGCACAACTAGCTGAAGAATTCAGGACTCAGCCATATAGTGATGTCGATGAACTCCTTCAATCCGATGTAGAATTAGTCATAGAGGCTGCAACGATCGAAGCAGCTGAAGAGTATGCATTGAAAGTGCTTAAAAGCGGGAAGGATCTCTTGCTGAGCAGCATTGGCGTGATGGCGAATCGTGCCTTTGAAGAACAATCAAATCAGATTTGCAAAATGAATAACGTGAATATTCTCCTTCCGTCTGGTGCGATTGGAGGTCTCGATGTACTTAAGTCGGCAAAGGCGGTGAATGGCCTTGAATCTGTTTGCATCACCACAAGAAAACCGCCAAACGCATTGCCTGCAGGTTCTACAGTGACAGAAGAAACGGTATTATTTGAAGGGTCTGCTGCAGAAGCGATCAAACAGTTTCCGAGAAACATTAATGTTGCGATTGTGCTGTCCATGGCTGGTCTTGGATCTGAAAAGACGAAAGTGAAAATCATTGCCGATCCGAATGTGTTAAAAAACAATCACCTGATAGAAGCGTCAGGTTCGTTCGGGAAACTGAAATTGGAAGTGGAAAATGATCCGATGCCAAATAATCCGAAAACGAGTTATCTAGCGGCATTAAGTGTTTTGGCTACTCTGCAAAATAAGGAAAAGAGCGTTCAAATCGGGTAAAGACTTATGGTGTAAAGCTTGGAAGGGAGAGAAAAAGTATGCTTAAAACTGATAAATCCTTAGAAGAAATGTCGAAACAGCAAGTTATTGACTATCTGAATGAAACGGTTAAACCAGAGGAAGGCGCTATACCTGCATACCTCCTTGGAGACCCAAAGGTTTATGATATAGAACATGAAAAAGTGTTTCTGAAAACATGGGTTTTTATCGGTCATGATTCTGAAGTACCCAACAAAGGAGACTTCATGACCCGTGAACTGGCTGGCTACTCGCTCATCATCACTCGTGATGGTGAAGGGGAAATCAGGGCGTTTTATAATATGTGCACACATCGCGGAATGAAACTATGCCGTGCAGATAAAGGAAACAAGTCATTATTTACGTGTCCCTACCATGGGTTTAATTTCAAAAACACTGGTGAGCTCGTAGGGGTGCCATTACAAAAGGACATATACGGGGGAAACCTTGACCGGTCGGAAATGGGCCTTCACAAAGTGAAGCTTGAATCCTATAAAGGTCTTTTATTTGGAACTTGGAATGAAGATGCAGAGCCGCTTGAAGAGTTTCTTGGAGACATTAAATGGTATTTGGATATACTCGTAGGTCGTGCAGAAATGGAAGTAATCGGGGTTCCGCAAAGATTCGTTGTCAATTCCAACTGGAAAGTTGGTTCCGATAACTTTGTTGGTGATTCCTATCACACGATGGTCACACACGGTTCCATTGCCAAACTGGGCATGGTTCCAAATGCTACCTATTCAAAGCGCGGTTTTCAAATCCATACAGATAACGGGCATGGACTGAACTTAGGGACACCTAACCCTGAATTCGCTTTCCCGGAAGAATTGAAAGAAGAATTTAAAACTAATTTGTCTGAAGAACAATATGGAGTGTTATCAAACTTAAAGAATATGATTGGGAACGTTTTCCCCAATTTATCATTTTTAATATCCCATACAAAAATCAAGGACCAATTCATCTCCAACACTTCAATTAGAATGTGGCGGCCAATCGGTCACAATAAAATGGAAGTGATCGCTTGGATGCTCGTGGAAAAGAACGCCTCCCAAGATTGGAAAGATAGATCAAGAGATTCATTTATATTGACCTTTAGCCCATCCGGTATTTTCGAACAGGATGATACGGAAGTGTTTACGGATATTACTGAAGCAGCCCAAGGCCCAATGCCTTTCCTAAAGAATTTAACCTACAATTATACAATGGGCCTTCATCGTGAACCAGTTGATTTTATAGGACCGGGTGTTGCTTACGATGATAAATTCACTGAAGCGAGCCAAAGGAATTTTTACAAATACTGGCTTGAGTTAATGACGAAATGATAAGCGGGAGGGGGAACGGAAATGAATGTGGAGAAAATGTTGCTCAAATGTGAATTTGAACAGTGGCTGTATGATGAAGCTCAACTATTGGATGATATTGAATTTGATGACTGGTTCGATTTAATGCACTCGAGCTTGCGTTATCAAATGCCTGTACGTGTAAATAAAGAAGGTGTGGAACGCCCGGATTATTCAACGGAAATGTTTACATTTAATGATGATATTGAGCTGCTTAAACTGCGCGTGGATCGTTTGAAAACGGATTATGCTTGGGCGGAAATACCGCCGTCAAGAACACGGCGTTTTGTCTCTAATGTACGCGTTAAAGACTATGTTGAAGGTGAAAAGGCAGTTGTAAAGAGCTATTTGCTTATCTATCGAAGCCGCAGCACGGATATTCAACATGATTTGATTTCGGGGGAACGAAATGATGAATTCATTTTCGAAGAAGGTAAATGGAAACTTTCCAAACGGATATTCATTGTTGATCAATCAACGATAAATACCAGAAATCTTGCTATCTTCGTATAATATTGACTTGGGTAAAAAGAGATAACAAGGAGGCTGGTTTCAATGGCAATGGCGTTAAAGGATAAAGTAGTGTTGATTACCGGGGGCAATTCAGGTATCGGAGAGGCTGTCACTAGACGTTTTATACAAGAAGGGGCAAAAGTCAGCATCATCGGCCGCTCGATAGAAACGCTAAAGAAAATGAAAGAGGAATTTGGTGAAGAGATTCTCATTAACCAAGGCGATGTAAGCAAATATGAAGACAATGAGAGGGCTGTACAGGCCACAGTCGAGCAATTTGGAAAGCTGGACGTTTTCGTTGCTAATGCAGGTGTCTTTGATGGATTTGCTAAATTTGCCGATGTAACTCCAGATGCACTTTCCGAAGCATATGATTTTTTGATCGATATTAACGTTAAAGGATCTTTTTTCGGTGCTAAAGCCGCTCTTGAAGAATTGCAAAAAACGAATGGCAATATTATTTTCACCGTATCCGGTGCCAGTTTTTATCCGGATGGCGGCGGGGTGTGGTACACAGCAAGCAAGCATGCCCAAATTGGATTGATGCGCCAACTTGCCTTTGAACTTGCTCCTAACATCAGGGTGAATGCTGTAGCGCCTGGCGGCACTCTGACAGCATTATCGGTCATTCCTCCCCTGCGTCCATTCGTTAAAATCGTGGATAATGAAACGAAGGCAAATAGCATTAAAAAAAGAAACCCTCTTCAGCTTGCACAGATGCCCGAAGATCATGTAGCCGCATATGTCCTGTTAGCATCGGACGCAGCGCGTGCAATTACCGGCGAAGTCATCTCCAGTGATGGAGGATTGTCAGTTCGCGGATTGGGTTGAGTTCATTTCAAAATAAACTATGGGAAGAAGGTTTATAAGTATGGCTGAATCACTATTGGGCAATAGGAAGATTAATCAACTCGCATTTGTTGTAAAAGATATTGAGGCTGCTAATCTAGCTTTCACAAGACTGCTGGGCATAAAGAAGGCAGAACCATTTCTAACCGGTGACAGTTCTGTTTCGAAAGTCACTTTTAGAGGTGTACCAACGGGATCACAATCCAAACTGGCTTTTCTGAATACACCAACCGTACAATTCGAACTTATACAACCCGATAAAAATCCAGGAACGATGCGAGAGTTCCTGGATGAAGTAGGTGAGGGGATTCACCATATAGCGTTTGATGTAGACTCTATCCAAAAGAGGCTGGCAATCATGGAGAATAGCGGCTACCCAGCTTTGCAAACAGGTGAATTCACTTCAAGTGACGGCCGATATGTATATGTGGATACACTGGATGATCACAAAACATTAGTTGAACTGCTTGAAAGTGCAGAGCCAAGAAAAACGGCATGGGAGAGACCGGAGGATGCAAGCGTTCAGCCGCTATTAGGGACCAACAAAGTGGAACAGCTAGCCTTAGTTGTAAAAGACCTGGATGCGGCTGCAAAGGCGTATTGTAAGTTATTAGGTATTGAAAGACCTCCCATCATTCATTCTTGTTCAACCGATATTACAAACGTGATATACAAAGGGAAGCCCACTGAAGGGAAATCAAAATATATGTTCATCGATACCCCGTTAATTCAAATTGAATTGATCGAGCCGGGCGAATCACCTAGTACGTGGAAAGATCATCTTGAAACATATGGTGAGGGTGTTCACCATATCTCTTTTGTCGTTAAAGACATGGAGGATAAAATGAAGATGTTAGAAGAAATGGGCTATCCGGTCATACAGACAGGTAACTTTTTTAACGGAAAAGGCCGATATGCCTATATGGATACCACATCGACCTATAAAGTCATTATTGAATTGTTAGAACGTTTTGATGAGTAAACATGTAACGATGGATCAATCAAAAGGTTTCAGCAGAGCACTTGTAAAGAAATAACGAACTCCAGTGGACATTAAATCGAAATCCTAGCCATTTACCCTCCTATTCAGCTGATTAACTTACTGTACTAGTGAAACCGTAAAAAGCATATACAAGGCAATGGGCAGGAAGTGGACTTCAACCATGGCCTTGTACGGTTGGCATAATAGTGACAAATTTAACAACAAAACGGAAAAAAATAATTGACAAACAATTCAGAATATAAATATTATTGAAAGGAGTTATTGGCTTTGAATTTTTTTAAATTAAGATGTATACATGTATGCAGATGGAAATGTTATTTTTTCTAGGGAGCAAAAAGTTAAAAAGATTTGTAAAAATTGGGGGCTGGAAAAATGGAGATATCCGGAAAAATAAACTTTGATTATAGCGCAGAAGTGATTTGGGAAGCCATGCATAATCCGGAATTGCTGAAGAATGCCATTCCAGGATGTCAAAACCTTTCATTGGTTGCAGCTGGCGAATATGATGTTGAACTTAAGCTTGGTGTTGCAGCTGTAAAAGGTGACTACACGGGAAAGGTGAAATTGAAGGACTTGGAAGTTCCTTATCAGTATATTTTAAATGCTGAAGGCAGCGGGAAGCCAGGTTTTGTTTCTGCTGAAATGGACTGTAAAATCATTCCTGATGGTGATGGTTGTCAATTGATTTGGGAATGCAACGCAGATATAGGTGGAATGATCGCTGGTGTGGGAAGCAGGGTTATTGGTGGTATTGCAAAATTCATGGCAGGTAAATTCTTTAAAGATATGGAGAAACAGTTAAAAACTCATCAAAGAATTTAATGCCGGTCATTCAAAGCATTTAAACGGTGTATCACGAATGGAGGGGTTCCTATCAAACCAGCTAAGTTTAATTACCTTCGGCCTTCGAGTTTGGAAGAAGCTGTACACTATTTATCAGAATACGGGGAAGATGCGAAGATTTTATCCGGCGGACAAAGTTTGATCCCATTATTGAATATGAGACTTTCAACGCCAAAATACCTTATTGATATAGGCAGGGCTGAGGGGTTGAGCTATATTCAAGAAGAAGGTGAATCACTGGTCATCGGTGCTTTGACGAAACACAGGGAAATTGAAAAATCAGAGTTGGTTAAGGAGAAGTGTCCATTGTTATCGGAAGCAATACGGTGGGTAGGCCATGAACAAATACGCAATCGGGGAACTGTTGGTGGCAGTATCGCCCATGGTGATCCATCTGCGGAGCTACCATGCGTTTTAACCGCTTTAAGAGGAGAAGTAGTCATTGCCGATGTAAACGGCGAAGAAAAAGTAAGCCCTGAAGATTTCTTCCTAACCTATATGCTTACATCCTTACAGCCGGATCAATTGGTTAAAGAGATTCGGTTCCCGATATTAAGGCCGACTAGTGGATCGGCATTTGTTGAAGTGGCCAGAAGGCATGGGGATTTTGGTTTGGTCGAGGTGGCTGCAGTAGTTGATCTAAGTGAAGATGGAAGTTTTTCTGAGGTTAAATTAGCCATAGGTGGCGTGAATTCTGTTCCTACAGCTTTAGGGGATGTAGAAAGGCTTTTGGTTGGAAAGGAACCGACTGAGGAAATATATAAGGATGCGAGTGTTTTAACAATGGAGATGATCGAACCTGAATCCGATCTCCATGGTACTGCTGAATATAGAAGGGAACTATCTGGTACGATGGTCATCCGGGCCTTAAAACAAGCGACCATTCGTGCACAAGGGGGCAGGGTGATGTGATGGATGGAGTTAAGATAAATCTAAAAGTAAACGGACAAGATATATCGAGGGAAGTAGACTCTAGATTGCTATTATCGGATTTTATCAGGGAGAGCCTGTACCTTACTGGAACACATATTGGCTGTGAACATGGAGTTTGCGGAGCTTGTACAATCCATGTTAACGGTGATCCCGTCCGCTCATGTTTAATGCTTGCAGTCCAAGCGGATGGATGTGAAGTCAAGACGGTGGAGTCACTTATCCAGGATAATGGGAAGCTTAATCACCTTCAGCAAGCATTTTCGGATAATCATGCCCTGCAATGCGGATTTTGTACACCTGGATTTTTGATGACGGTTTCAAGGTTCCTGGAAGAAAATTCAAATCCGGGTGAAGAAGAAATAAGAACATGCATTTCAGGAAATTTATGTCGATGCACCGGTTACTCCAACATTATTAAAGCTGTGAAGCAGGCTGCCCAAACTGTGTCCAATTAAGGGGGGAATAGGCATGACAAAATACGTTGGTCAAAGTGTTAAGCGGAGGGAAGATTATCGTTTGGTTACTGGTACAGGGCAATTCGTGGGAGATATCCGAATGGCCAATATGGTTGAAGCGGTCTTTGTCCGCAGCACACATGCACATGCCACAATAAAAGGGATTGATATCTCCGAAGCTCAGGCATTGGAGGGGGTGCATGCCATTCTCACCGGAATGGATATTGATGGAATCATAAAGCCTCTTGTCCAATTTGAATCACATTGTGCTTTGCCGCCAAATCTAGAGGAAGCGATCAATCCCACTATCCATTTTTGTTATGAAGATGTCCTGGCAAAGAATAAGGTGATGTATGTAGGGCAACCCATTGCAGTCGTCGTTGCAGATAACAGGTATGTGGCCGAAGATGCAGCAGATTTAATAAAAGTGGAATATGAAACGTTACCAGTGGTTGTCGATCCATTCAAGTCATTGGAAAAAGGCGCACCATTGATTCAAGAGCATTTACAGAATAACGTCCAGTCAGACTTCCATCTTACGACTGGAAATGTTCAACAGTCGCTTAAAGATGCAGATCATATTCTTAAGGCAAGAATCCGAACGCCTAGAGTTTCTTCCAACCCGCTTGAAACGAGGGGGGTCGTTTCCACCTATGAAAACCGTACAGACCAATTTCATGTTTATTCTTCCACTCAACTTCCTTTTGAAGTTAGAACATATATTGCTAGATCATTGGATTTGGTTGAACAGCAAATCAGGGTGACCGCACCTGACGTAGGGGGTGGTTTTGGCCCAAAAGGTGGTGTTCACCCAGAAGAAATCCTAGTTCCATATCTTTCGAAGTTATTGAAGAGACCTGTCAAGTGGGTTGAAGACCGTCTAGAACATATGACAAGTGCCCGCCATTCACGGGATCAAATCCATGATGTTGAGGTTGCTTATAATTTGGATGGCACTATTTTGGGAATTAAAGATCACTTCATTATAGATAGTGGTGCTGTAAATTATTTTGGATTAACATGTGCCTACAATAGTGCCTACCATTTAAGGGGAGCATATAAGATTCCAAATTATGATGTTACTTGCCAGATTGTCTTAACGAATAAAACACCAAATGTTCCATTCCGGGGGGCAGGAAGACCAGAGGTGGTTTTCGTAATGGATCGAATTATCGATATGGTCGCTAGAAGATTGAAAAAAGATCCAGTGGAAGTAATGCGAAAGAACATGATTCAAGCGGAGGATATGCCTTATGACCAAGGGATATTGGTTAAAGATGGTGCGAAGCTGATTTATGATAGCGGGGACTATCCCGCTGCATTGGATCAAGGGTTGAAAATGGTTGATTACGAAGGATTCAGAGAGCAGCAAAAAGAGTTGAAGAAGCAAGGAAAGCTAGTCGGTGTCGGCATTTCCACTTATGTAGAAGGAACCGGTGCTGGTCCTTTCGAAAGTGCCTATGTCACGATTGATGGTAGCGGTCAGGTCGTGGCATACCTTGGATCATCTCCGCAGGGGCAGGGTCACGAAACGGTATTCTCCCAAATCTGTGCGGATGAATTAATGCTTAGTCCAAATGATATTACAATAAGGGTCGGCGATACAACGAACTTGGCCTTTGGGGCCGGAACATATGCAAGCCGGAGTGCAGTGAATGCTGGATCGGCCATTCAAATTGCTTCAGCGAAATTAAGGGGAAAAGTATTGGCCGTCGCAGCTGCCATGCTTGAAGTTGAATCCTCGGATTTACAAATGGAAAATGGCAAAGTCTTTGTTAAGACCAATCCTGAAAAATGTGTGACCTATAAGGAAATTACTAAAGCGGCTCGTCCAGGAAACGGATGCAAGGTGCCTGTTGGAATGGAGCCAGGCCTGCAAGTCACACATTATTTCGTTCCGCCTACTGTTACTTTTTCATCTTCCGTACACATAGCCATGGTGGAAGTGGATAAGGAAACAGGTTTAGTCGAGTTGAAAGGATATAGTCTTGTTCATGACGCAGGAAAGGTCATCAATCCAATGATCGTGGATGGTCAAGTGCAGGGTGGCATAGCCCAGGGAATTGGTGCAGCTCTATATGAAGAAGTCGTTTACGATGAGAAAGGCCAACTTTTGACCGGATCTTATATGGATTATTTATTGCCGACATCCATGGAAATCCCGACTGTAGAAAAGTCCCATCAAGAATTCCTCTCTACCAGGAATCCACTTGGCATCAAGGGAGTAGGTGAAGGTGGAGCCATTTCCCCGCCTGCAGCCATTGCGAATGCGGTTGTTGATGCGCTTGATCCATTAGAAATCACGATCAATCAATTGCCCATTAGCCCAAGCAAACTCCGTAATTGGATTAAGGAAGCGGAAAGTAAAAAGTTCAAAATCGAAATAGGTTAAAAAATTCGTTTAGCAGTTCAGATTCATTGTTGATGGATTACACCCTATACCATGACAGAAAGACAGACAAGCATGAAAATGGAAGGTGTAAATAGGGGATTACACTAGTTACGAAAATTTTCATGATAATAGGGGCTGATTTTTTTGAATAATTTAAATCCACAACTGCATGATCCATCGGGCAAAATGACGAATACCCGTTGGTTCTTCACGGCTTTTCCTTTGCTTGTTCTTTTCACTGTTTCCATGATGGATAAGGCAAATATTAATATTTTGCTTGCCAACAAGCCTTTTCTAACTGATTTGGGTATTGACGGTAATTTAGTGAAAGGAACACTTAGCAGCATATTTTTAGTGACTTATGCTTTTGGTCAATTGGCTTGGGGCTTTATCGTTGATAAGATAGGTGCACTGCGCAGCGGTTTCATCGGGATAGCTCTGTGGGCATTTGCGATGGTTTTAGGTGGAATGGCCGATTCCATCAGTGCGATTTTATGGTCCAGGGCCATATTGGGAATCGGTGAAGGAGTCCTGTATCCAATGGCATTGAAATTGACCTCAAGCTGGTTCCCGCAGAATGAACAAGCAAAGGCACAGACAACTTGGTATAACGGAAATGCGATAGGACCGGTTCTTGGGCTTCCGCTAATAGCAATCATAGCCTCCACATATGGCTGGCGGGAAAGCTACTTCATACTTGCGTCATTATCTGTCGTTTGTTTGATTTTATTCTTGATCATGACAAGAGATAATCCGGCTAAGCATTATGCGGTTAATTCAATGGAATTAAACTATATTCAAAGTAATCAAAAAGTGGGGGGAACTCCAACAGCAAGTAAAGATAATGTTAAAGCGGTTCTTGCGAGTCCGATGTTCTGGATCTTAACGATTGTTTATTCTTGCATTTCCATTGCCTACTATGGGATTTCGACCTTTTTACCAAGTTATTTGACAGAAGAAAAAGGGATTGCTTTTGTAAATTCCGCTGTTATAAATGCCGGTGGATTCGCATTAGCCATTGTTGTACAAGTGGTGGCTGGGTTTCTATCCGATCGATTCATGAAGAGGGCGATTTTTGTAGGCGGGGCATGTGGGCTTATCATCATTTTCATGCTTTTCTCCCTTTTCACTGCTAACAGCACAGTTGCTGCCGTCTTGAGCATTTTATTGATTGGTCTTTTGTTTATGCCAGCTGCGCTGACCATGACCATGCTTCACCGTGTCGCATCACCCGAGGTAATGGGGAGCATCAGTGGGGTTTTCGGCTGTGTATCTTATTTAATTGCAGCTCTTGGACCCATGGTTGTCGGTTTATTCAGTCAAATGAGCGGTTCATATAATGGCGGGTTTATTGCCCTTTTATGTTTTGTTGCCCTCTCCCTTTTTTTAAGTGTTTTCTTAGTCAGAAAAGGATATTAGTGCTCTGATTTAAATCATTGAAAATGAATGGGGAAGAGAGACAAATACGGCATTTTCGATTTGTCTCCCTTTTTCTGCTTCCCAATATGTGAATACCAGATTTAGAGGAGGGGTTAAGGATGTCAAGGTTACAAGAATTAAAAGACGTGCTGGAAAATATAAGTTCCGCATGGGAGCGGCACGAAAAAGCAGCAATGGTCATGCAGATAGGTGTCAAGGGTTCAGCATATAGACTTCCAGGTGCAAAAATGATGATGGCATCGGACGGCCGTATGTTTGGTACGATAAGTGGCGGATGTTTGGAAAGCGATTTATATGGCTGGGCGGAAAAAGCCATGGAATCCAACACTTGCGTTATACACCAATATGACTTGAGCGAGAATGAAATTTGGGGGTTGGGAATAGGTTGCAAAGGTAAATTGGATATATTTATCCTCCCTATTGACCCAGATGACGAATTCTGGATGATGACATATCAAATTGTCCAAAAAGGTCAGAGTTTCACCATGATATTGGATGTATCCTCCGGTAATGGTTTAATCGTCGATAAATATGGTAACCTCATTGGAAATCATGGAAGTGTGCCATCTGAAGTCGTTGAAAAAGCAAGGATGGTAATGGATACACAAACTCGGGCAGAATTGGTGAATCTGGAGGGAAAACGATATCTAATTGATGCTATTAAGCCCAGTGAACAATTGATTATTGCCGGGGCTGGCATGGATGCTGTTCCAGTTGTCGAATTGGCAGCAAAAGCAGGCTTTTCCGTAACGGTATTGGATTCACGCAAGAGTTTCAATAATGAGCGGTTGTTTCCATTGGCTTCGAATTTGCAAAAATGCCCAGATGAAATAGACCCTTCTGAATTTACTGGATCATGGTGGGTAGTCATGAATCATATCCAGTCAATAGATGAGAAAACCCTACAAGTGGCTTTGAAAAGTGCCCCACGATATATTGGGGTGCTTGGCCCAATATCCCGTACAACGGAAATGCTTAATACAATTGGAGCAGACTTCAACAGCGGTCCAATCCACTCACCAATTGGTTTGGATATCGGTGCTGAAACGATGGAAGAAGTTGCACTAAGTATTGTGTCGGAATTGATGTCTGTTAGAAATGGAAGATTTCCTGCACCCTTGCATGGCAAAGTGAAGATTCATGCTTAAAGTAGGCGCAATCATACTTGCGGCAGGCATGTCGATTCGAATGGGTGAACCTAAACTTTTACTTCCTTTGCGGGGCCAACCTCTATTTCGTCATGCCATTGATTCTATCCTTGGCAGCCCCGTGCAGCCCATTTATTTGGTTGCCGGTAAATATATAGAAGAAATCCGTCAATATAGTGAAGACTATCCAGAAATGAAGATTATTCATAATCCGAATTATGCTGATGGAATGTCCACTTCTCTAAAACTTGGAGTTCAATCCATAAAAGAACATGTGGATGCAGTCATGATCTTCCTTGCGGATCAGCCCCTTATTTCCCGTGTCATCATACAATCTTTAATAGATAAATATATTGAGTGTAAAGATGAAGGAGTGCGGATCGTTCGACCAAAATATAAAGGGGAAGTAGGACATCCGATACTAGTGGATGAAGTATTACTCAGTGAATTCCATTCAATAAATGGTGATCAAGGCGGTAAAAGCATCATCAAAAAATATGAGGCGGTGACAGAGACCGTTTCTTTTGACAATTCGATGTGGGGATTTGACATTGACACGCCTGAAGACTTCCAAAAAGTGAAATTGCATTTGGATTCATAATGCAAAACAGTTGATATGAAATAAATGATCCTGAATGGAATACCAAGTTCGGACGAATGCATCATTGGAAGGTTGGAAAAAGCAGCGGAACAGCCGGAAAAAGTGAGGGAAGGCCGATATAATCCCAGAATCGTTCGCAATGTTGCCTTGAAGAGTTATATATTAAAAGGGTTCCTACAATTGCGGACTGAATACTCGCAATTAGGCACCCTTTAATGTTAATTTTTATTCGGATACATGTTTTATGTAATCAAGATAATAATCATAGTTTTTTTGGATATGGATCGTGTTGACCTTTATTGCTTTTTCTACATCTTTGTCACGAATGGCATGGATTAGTTGTAAGTGCTCATTGTTTCGTTCCTCATACCAAGATTTATCAACCATTGTAACTTCTTCATTACGGGCCGATAAAAAGGAAATTCGAAAAGATAACCATAACGAATCCGTAGTTTTTTGGAGAAAGGTATTTCTCGAGTAGGAATATAATAAGCGGTGAAATTCAATGTTTGCTCGACTTGCCGCTATTCGGTCATTACTATTAATTGCTTGTTGCAGTTTATCCGTTGCCCATTCCAGTTTTTTTAATTCCTCTTCCGTAATTCCTTCACAAGCTTTTTGTATCGAATAGTTTTCGAGCATTTTCCTGATTTCCAATTCCTGCTGTAAAAGTTCAATATCCACATTGGAAATGACCATCCCTATACCAGGTTTCACCTGAAGCAAATTTTCCTGTTCCAATTTCCTCAAAGATTCACGAACCGGTGTACGGCTACAATTGAATTGTTGAGCGATATCATCTTCCGTTAAACGGTCTCCAGGCAAAAAAATCCCTTCAATGATCGCATTTTTTATAACAAAAAATATAGCTTCCCTTAAGGGCTTAGAAGAATAATGTTCTATTTGTTCTGTAATATATTGATAGTGATTGGTTTCCATGGTGCTCCTTTCTACAATCCAATTATATACAAGTATATTTATTTTATCTTAAAAAACGATTGAAGTCATTGCAATGCTTCAGACTTTTAATTATTTATACTATTCAATCGGAGGGTCCGTTTCTGTTTTGGCACAACAAAATGATTTAGAGTTTTAGTTCATATAAAAATGTGGTTTAAATGATCTATGAAACAATTATAACCAAACACGCTCACAAGGCTATCTTTCCTCATTGGCAAGGTATAAAATTCGGAAACCCCACCCGTCCTGAAACTGGGGAACTGCCTGATAATATTAGGGGAAACAAGGGTGTCATAGAATAAGCGGAAGCAAACTTACAGTGAAAATCGGTTTTGATATGTGTCACTTTGCCGCGATGATTGTTGTATATGGAGAATTCTATCCTGCTAGAAGTGCATTGAATTTGCTCGATTACCCAAAGATGCTATGATGGAAAAGGAACATTTGCTATTATTTATTATCTAAAGTAAAGAGAACATCAGATTGATATTCTTTTTTTCTTTGTACAACAGAGAATACAGGAGGAGTTTTTGAATGAATTTAGCACAATTTCCCAGAAAGCGATATACACCAACAAATACACCGATTGAAAGGTTAGATCATTTTTCTGAAGTTCTTGGGGGCCCATCCATTTATGTTAAACGCGATGATATGCTTGGTTTGACGGCTGGGGGAAATAAAACAAGAAAACTGGAATTCCTTGTTGCCGATGCATTGGAAAAAGGCGCGGATACGTTGATTACATGTGGAGGCATTCAATCCAATCATTGCCGCTTGACACTAGCTGCTGCCGTTAAAGAGAAAATGAAATGCATCCTTGTGTTGGAAGAGGGACTTTCAAAAAATTCAGAGCCGGATTTTAACGGGAACTATTTTCTCTATCATTTATTGGGGGCTGACCAAATTATAGTTGTCCCTAATGGTGCGGATTTAATGAAAGAAATGCAGAAAGTGGCTAAAGAGGTATCAGAGAAAGGTCAGCGACCTTACTTCATTCCAGTTGGGGGATCGAATGTCATTGGTGCAACGGGATATGTGGCTTGCGCACAGGAGATCTTGGCACAGTCCTTTGACCAAGGGATTGATTTGAAAGCAGTTGTTTGTGTAAGCGGCAGCGGAGGAATGCATGCTGGTTTGGCCGCAGGATTTCATGGAAATCAAAGTGGAATATCAGTGATCGGGATAAACGTAAGCAGAGGAAAAGCCGAACAAGAAGAGAAAGTTCATCAGCTAGTTAACGAAACGTTAGCACACATCGGGATTCCACATTCAATTCCTCGTGAGGAGATTACTTGTTTTGATGAGTATGTCGGACCGGGTTATGCTTTGCCTACACCTGAAATGGTGGAAGCAGTCAAGTTAATGGCAAGAACGGAAGGGATTTTGCTGGATCCGGTATATACGGGTAAAGCGGCAGCGGGACTCATCGATTTAATACAAAAAGGCACCTTTAAGCCTGAGGATAACATTCTATTTGTTCACTCTGGTGGAGCTTCATCGTTATACGCCAATACTTCTCTCTTTAATGGATAAAATCTTGAGAAATTCGTTAAGAAATTTCTCACAGTTATTTTATGTGTGTTTCACATTATATAATGTACTTTAAGTAATTATCTATCGAAATAGGGGAGGCATTATATGTATATTACCGTTGCGGATTTTATTAAAGAATGGAATAAAGAAGCCATACTGACTCAAAATGTTTTGGATGGTTTGACTGATGATTCATTAGATCAACAAGTTTATCCTGAAGGTCGCACTTTAGGAAGAATTGCATGGCATTTCACCACGAACATTCCAGATTATCTAGCCCATTTCGGTTTAAAGATAGAACGGATAGAAAGTTCGGAAAACGTTCCATCTTCAGCTCGGGAAATTGCCATCACTTTTAAAAATGTAAGTTCTCACGTAGCAAAAATAATTGAACAGCAATGGACAGACGAATCCCTGGAACAAATACAAGAAGCGTTTGGAAGACAGGAAACAAATGCTTCCATTCTTATGGGGCTAATCAAGCATATTGTTCATCATCGCGGACAAGTTACGGTTCTGATGCGTCAGGCAGGAATAAAACCTTCTGGGGTTTATGGGCCGCCAAAAGAAGATTGGATTCATCTAGGTGTGCAAAATCCACCACTTTAAAACATGTGCTACCTTAAAGAGTTAGAGCAACAGACAGGCTCTAAATTTTATTAATATCCCAATTTCTCATTTATATCACTGAGAGATTGGGATATTTAATTTTTGCTTTCTTTTCCTTATAATTAATTCAGCATAGATAGACGAGCAAATAAAACCCTATCGGTAAGGGTAAAGAGACGAGAAGAATTACAAATATTCTATGGAATCTTAAAACGTTGTTATCACAAATATTGGTGTAGATGATTTTAATTATTTTCAGAAAAGAACGATATAATGAAATGAAATATCGATAAAGTCTTTTCTTTGATTAAAAAAGGGGAGATTACTGGATTTCTTAATTTCGCTAAATTGTAATAAACTAGGAGTTGAACGATGTTAATGGGTAACGCTAATGATACAATCTAGTTAACAGCAGCAATGAATAGAGAGAGGAGCTTTAATAAGTGCTCAAAAATAGAAAAGTAATCGTAACAGGCGCAGCTTCTGGAATAGGAAAAGAAATAGTGAAACAATGCTTATTTGAGGGGGCTTCAGTACTTGCATGCGATATTAATGAACATTCTTTAAATGATTTAATGCTGTCACTGGACAATCGATATCCCCTGCATACATATCAGTTAGATGTAAGTAATCATGAAGAGGTGGTTAAATTTTTTGTATATGTTGAAGCAGAACATGCTGATGTAGATGGTTTAGTAAATAATGCTGGAATTTATTTGGCGAAAAATATACTGGATTATCAAGTAAATGAAATTGATAAAGTCCTGGATATAAACGTTAAAGGGTTTATTTATCTCTCACAAATGTTCGGTAAAAGATTGTTCCAAAGCCAAAGTGAGGGAGTTATCGTTAATATGTCTTCAGTGTCAGGAATAGAGGGCAGTTCAGATGCAATCTATGGGTTATCAAAAGCTGCCATATTAGGTTTAACGAAAAGCTGTGCCATGAATTTTTCACCATACATCCGAGTTAATGCTGTTGCCCCAACGATGGTTAATACTCCCATGATGGGTACCATACCTGAATGGAGAAAAGAGGAGTATGTAAGTCACCAACTTATCCATACACCTGTCCTGCCTGGAGATGTGGCCGATACTGTTGTCTTCTTATTATCAGATAAAGCCAAGCATTATACAGGCGCAACGTTTGATATTAATAATGGGGGGTATCTAAGATAGTTCTGTTTCCTTGTTCGTTGCCCTTTGTAGTAGTTTTAAATTGATTTTAACATGTATAAAATTAGCTCTAAACCTATCAATGGGTTTACATACAGCATTAATAAGCGAGCATGCTTCTCAATGATCATCCTATCGGCTTTGCTTTCATAGGCCATTTTTTGTTTAATTCAGTTATGAAAGTTTTGACATTCTTTTTATCTTCCATAATTGGGGAATAGACGTACGAAAGTGTTCTGTTAAAGAATTCATTTTTCACCTGAATAATAGAAAGGATTTTATTTTGTACATCCCTTTCAATTACACTTCGGGATAGAAGGGCCAGCCCTGCGCCGTTTTTTATAAGTGTTTCTTTAATTCCTTGATTACTGCTTATCGTGAGTATCGACTTAATTTTCAATCCATTTGAACGTATGACGTGATTAAGGTATTCACGTGTCCCAGATCCAACTTCCCTTGTTACCCACGCTTGGTCATGTAAATCAGTAATCCCGACTTCGTCTTGATTAGCGAGTTCATGATTGTTAGAAGACACAATGAATAGCTCATCTTGCATGAATGGGTGAACAGAAAGCTCTTTTTCATTAGTTTGACCTTCGATTAAACCAATATCCACTTTGTATAGCCGAACGGCTTGGACGATTTCTTCCGTGTTACCGATTACTACTTGAAGTTCAAGTTCAGGATAGTCCTCTTGAAGGTCGATGAGTAAAGAAGGGAGGATATACTCTCCTATTGTAAAACTTGCTCCGATCTTCAATTCGCCCTTGATGGACCTATCGTGTTCCTGAATGTCTTGTCTGGTCTGTTCATAGATTGTGATCATTTGCTTGGCCCGGTCGTAAAGAATTTCTCCCGTTAAGGTGACTTTCAGGAATTTTGGAGAACGGAGAAATAATTTGGTTTGGAACTCTTCTTCCAATTTTTTTATATGCAAACTAACACTTGGTTGCGACATAAGAAGCATTTCTGCTGTTTTAGTAAAATTCTTGACTTCCACTAGGGTCACAAATGTTTTTAGAGCATCATAGTACATAGAAATTTCTCCTTATTATTAATATTCTTAATAGTTACAATAAATTATATATATTTTACTAATGATGCGCCTTCCAGTAAAGTTTTAATGAGAAACTTATTTTAGGAAGAGTATAAGCTGGGGAAGGTTAATGTCCTTTATAACCTTATTTTTTATTTGTAGCGTGCTATGAACCTATAATGTCTGTATTTTCAATTTTTTTTGGAGTTAAAACCGACTTCGTCTATAGGAGTAAACGAATTAATTATTTTATGGATGGAAATAAAAATGTTTAACCCACTCGTTATACCTAAGAATCAACTAAGATAAGTTAATATCCCTTTGTGAGGTGGAAATCGTGCAACTTCAGGTAAGTAACAGTCCCTTTAATCATGAGCAGGCAGAGCTCCTTAACAGCCTCCTGCCTAGTTTGACAGAAACACAAAAAGTTTGGTTGAGCGGTTATCTGGCTGCATCTTTGTCAGTTTCGAATACGAGTTCAGCCGACGCTCCGGTATTGGAGGCTCAAAGCAGCGGAAAGACAGTATCAAAAGAGGTGACCATTCTTTATGGTTCACAGTCGGGCAATGCTCAAGGGCTGGCAGAAAATGCGGCGAGTAAGCTTGAGGGTAATGGCTATCAGGTTACCATTTCATCCATGAGTGACTTTAAATTCAACAATTTGAAAAAAGTCCAAAATCTCCTCATTTCCGTTAGCACGCATGGAGAAGGTGATCCGCCGGATAATACATTGTCTTTCCATGAGTATCTTCATGGCAGGAGGGCTCCGAGCCTCGAAGGTCTCCGCTTTTCAGTATTGGCGCTTGGGGACAGTTCATATGAGTTTTTCTGTGAAACGGGAAAACAATTCGATAAACGCTTGGAGGAACTAGGCGGGACACGGTTATTTCCGCGAATGGACTGCGACCTTGATTATGATGAGCCTGCTTCCGAATGGCTGGAAGGAGTCATTTCTAGTTTAAATGAAGGGCAAGGCAGTTCTGTTGCTGCAGTTCCTGCAACGGTGGCTTCAGTAGGTGAACAAACGTATTCGAGAACAAATCCGTTTAAAGCGGAAGTGCTTGAAAATATAAACTTGAACGGTCGCGGCTCCAATAAAGAGACAAATCATCTCGAGTTATCTCTTGAGGGCTCTGGTCTTGCATTCGAACCTGGAGACAGCCTTGGTATTTATCCAAAAAATGATTCGGATTTAGTGGATATGCTTCTTAAGGAACTCAATTGGGACCCAGAAGAAATCGTGAAGGTCAATAAACAGGGAGATGTTCGTCAGCTTAGGGAATCGCTCATCTCCGATTTTGAAATTACGGTTTTGACAAAATCCCTCATTGAACAAGCGGGTCAGCTTTCAGATAACGAAGATTTAAAGGAGCTTTTAGTGCCTGGTAATGAAGAAAGATTAAAAGAATATCGTGAAGGCCGTGATTTGCTGGATTTTGTCCGTGATTTTGGCTCGTGGGGTGAATCGGCGCAAGAATTCGTATCGATCCTCCGGAAAATTCCAGCCCGCCTATATTCAATTGCGAGTAGCTTATCCGCATATCCGGATGAAGTGCATTTGACAATCGGGGCTGTCCGGTATGAAAGTCACGGACGAGAAAGAAAAGGTGTCTGCTCCATTTTATGTGCAGACCGATTACAGCCTGGTGACATGCTGCCTGTTTACATTCAGCATAACCAGAATTTCAAGCAGCCGAAGAACCCAGACACTCCAATAATCATGATTGGACCGGGAACGGGTATAGCTCCGTTCAGATCCTTTATCCAGGATCGCGAAGAATCGGAAGCGAAAGGGAAAACGTGGCTCTTTTTCGGCGATCAGCATTTCGTCACGGATTTCCTTTATCAGACTGAATGGCAAAAGTGGTTGGAAACAGGCGTACTTACGAAAATGGATGTTGCCTTTTCACGTGATACTGATGAAAAAGTGTATGTTCAAAACCGGATGCGCGAGCACAGCGGGGAATTATACGAATGGCTTCAAGAAGGGGCAGCAGTATACATTTGCGGTGACGAGAAAAACATGGCACATGACGTCCATAATACGCTTATTGAGATCATTGAAAAAGAAGGCAATATGAGCCATGCTGATGCGCAAGCTTATCTTGAAGAATTACAACAAAATAAACGCTATCAACGTGATGTGTACTGAAAATTTGGAGGAAAAGGAGATAACAACATGGTGAACCCACTATTGAAAGCACTATTGAAAGCACCAGAAGGCCCGCCTAGTGATGTTGAGCAAATTAAAGACAAAAGCGATTATTTGCGAGGTACACTTGGAAAAGTGATGCAGGATCGGATTAGTGCCGGTATTCCGGATGATGACAATCGACTAATGAAACATCACGGCAGTTATTTGCAGGATGACCGGGATCTGCGCAATGAGCGTCAGAAACAAAAACTGGAGCCTGCCTATCAGTTTATGTTGCGTGTCCGCATGCCCGGCGGGGTGGCACAGCCTTCTCAATGGCTTGTTATGGATGACCTTGCTCAAAAATACGGTAACGGGACCTTGAAATTGACCACAAGACAAACATTTCAAATGCACGGTATTTTGAAATGGAATATGAAAAAAACCATTCAGGAAATCCATGCTTCCATGCTGGATACCATCGCTGCATGCGGAGATGTAAACCGGAACGTAATGTGCAATTCGATTCCATTTCAATCCGAAATCCATTCCGAAGTATATGAATGGTCGAAAAAATTGAGTGATTACCTCTTGCCACGTACAAGGGCGTACCATGAAATCTGGCTGGATGAAGAAAAAGTGGTCGGTACTCCTGAATTGGAGGAGGTCGAACCAATGTACGGAAAGCTTTATTTGCCAAGGAAGTTTAAAATCGGCATTGCGGTACCTCCATCCAATGATATTGATGTCTACTCCCAGGATCTTGGCTTCATAGCCATTGTTGAAAATGGAAAACTCATTGGTTTTAATGTGGCGATCGGCGGCGGTATGGGAATGACCCATGGTGACAAGGCGACATATCCCCAACTGGCAAAGGTAATCGGCTTTTGCAACCCAGATCAAATACTGGATGTGGCTGAAAAAGTCATTACGATTCAGCGTGATTATGGAAACCGTTCCGTACGGAAAAATGCACGGTTCAAGTATACGGTTGACCGGCTTGGGCTCGAAACGGTAAAGGCTGAATTGGAAAATCGTTTAGAATGGAAGTTGGATGAAGCGAGAACTTATCATTTTGATAATAATGGTGACCGCTATGGATGGGTAAAAGGCATGAAAGGAAAATGGCATTTTACACTATTTGTCGAAGGTGGCCGAATTGCCGATTCCAATGATTACAAGCTGATGACCGGTTTGCGTGAAATCGCAAAGATTCATACTGGTGATTTCCGTTTGACGGCCAATCAAAACCTGATCATTGCAGATGTATCAAGTCAGAAAAAGAAAAAAATCATAGAATTGCTTGAAACATACGGTTTGACGGATGGTGCACATCATTCGGCGCTCCGACGCAGCTCGATTGCATGCGTGGCACTTCCAACATGCGGGTTGGCAATGGCCGAAGCAGAGCGCTATTTGCCGGTTTTGCTTGATAAAGTCGAGGAAATCGTAGATGAAAACGGGCTGAAGAACGAAGAAATTACGATACGCATGACCGGTTGCCCGAATGGCTGTGCCCGGCATGCACTTGGGGAAATAGGTTTTATCGGTAAGGCACCTGGCAAATATAATATGTATCTCGGTGCTGCATTCGACGGAAGCCGATTAAGCAAAATGTACCGTGAAAACATCGGTGAAGAAGAGATATTGAAAGAGTTGCGTGTACTTCTTTCCCGATATGCAAAAGAACGTCAGCAAGGAGAGCATTTCGGTGACTTTGTCATCAATGCGGGCATCGTTAAAGAAGTGACGGATGGAATGAATTTTCATGATTGATTAAATACAGCGAGAGACAGGTATATTTTCCTGTCTCTTTTTATATTCAAAAGTTTTTCAGCGGACAAAGCCCGGAACACCGGTATTGAAACATGACCATTCACTCTCATCGTCTTTTTTTTTGACTTGCTGTTATTTTTATAGGTTACCTCTGTTTCAATCTCTATAAGATAATCCGGCGGAACCAGACTTTGCACCCCTACTGTGGAACGAGCGGTTTTTACTGAATTTTCCTTTGTATTAAAGAACAGGACATAGGCAATCAGCGAGGGAAAGTCCCTTAGTTTTCAAATCTGCTTTTAATGATTCTAAGATTCCGATTGCCTGCCTTTCTGTATTGCTATACCTCTCCAGAGGAGGGACTGTTCCACTAAACTATAACCGGTTATAATTTTGAGGTACAGCAACTGAACTGGAAATCGCAGAAGACGGGAAGACAAAGAAGGTCACTTTATCTGAGTTCAATTCATTTTTATTGTTACCTGCGGAAGCAAAGCAAAAGAGATTCCTGTGATTAAACTTATACCTAACACTGAAGTTGCAATGACTGAAATTTCATGTTTTTTCAAAAAGTCCGCTCCTTTCGAAAAGGATTCCTAAAAAATTTATTATTCAGAGACCCCGGTTTGGAGAATGTCAACTTTGGTTTCTATTTTAATGTCCATCATGGGATAGATCTTTTTCCATTGTTCATAGTTTATTTTTTTATTTTTGGAGTGATATTTTTCATTCAATCCAATCGGGTCAAGGGATTTTTTCTGAAAACCTTTAATAAGACGGTTTGCTTGCTTGGATATATCATCTTCCATTTCCTTTTCAATTTTTTTTATCATCTTTCTATTGGTAAGGTTGTCACTTCGCATGGATTCCTTGATTTGTCCTTTAATTTTGAGCTTAATCGTAATGGACGGATTTCTCTCTGAGGAGGATACATCAAAACTTGATCCGCTTCGTATACTTTCCACTACGATATTGCTACTTTTATTGTCTTTTAATTTGAATTTGTAAATTCCCCGCCTATGGTTTTGAACTAACGTCTTGAAAATGAACATATCATCCGTTCGAACTTTACTGACCATTTTATTTTCATGAAACAAGGCCACTCCTGATACTGCAACTTCTTTATTAATTAACTTAAACAAAGGAAGAAACGAATCGCCGCCTGTTTCTAGAGAGTTTCCTAAAAAAAGATGGAGGTTTGTTTCCGGGCCGTTCCCTGTTTCAATTTGTTGATTGATCAAATCCGATAAATAGACTCCAATATTTACATTCGTATTTGGTGGTTTTGTATTTACGAAATCCTTGACCTTTCCTTCAACGATGGCCAAAAAGACCCTGTTTCCAAGTTGAGGCTCACGGTAGAGATAGTCGGTCAGTTCTGTCATTCCTATTTCATGTACGATTTTTTCGCTAAATAAAACGATGCGTGTTTGTCCAAGCATCACCGGCTTATCCGCTTTTTTGGATACGATGGCCTGAACATCACTCGTTGTTGTTGATGTTCCAGTTAAGATTTGATACATACCCATCTTGTCCTGTTGGAAGATAGGGATGATGAACATTCCTTCGATTATTTTATCCTTTCGTATATCGTAGCCAATGGCTTGGGACATATTGACTTCATCAACCACTCTTGGCTCGGCACAGCTGCAAAGGAGGGGAAAAGCCAAGATGACAAGAAATAATTTTCTCATAAATGTTTCCTCCTTTTCTTTATATAAACGATGGCTAAAAGAAGAGGCAAATATAATAAAAGGAAAAGCACGGCGTATGGATTGATGATTTTATTCAATATATATAGGGAATCTTGATCAAAAACAAATATATTAGTAAGCAGGATAATAATGGATATCGCCCATAATGGATACTTTTGCTGAACATTGAATATGCGCTTGATACCCCTGCTGGCAGCCCACAAGCAGATAGTCATGTTGGGTATGACAAAAATGGCCCACCAAGAAACTTCTATATATTCAAATCGCTGGATAAAGGGCAGTTCGACAATGCTGGTCATTGTAAGTGTCGGCCAGATAGTCAGCTCCAACTGTTTGTGTGAATAAAAAATCAGTGAAACTAAATAAGTGAAAACGGTTAATAAGGTTGTTGTTAATGCCCCTCCATGAGCATATTTTTGTGATGTTTTAGCATCTTTGATGAACGGATAAAACATCAGGATCATTTCAAAACCAAGTAAAGTTAAGGAAGTACTTCTGGTTCCCTTCAGTATATCCAATAGAGTGTGGTCGAATATAGGGAGCAAATTGGTGAATTCAGAGTATTTCATGGCATAAAATAGGACAAAGAAAATCCAGTAAGACAAAATGACGCTTAAAAAGGCAATTCCCGTAATTGTACGAAAGCCTCCCGTATTTATATAATAAATCAGAAGCAAGAAAACCACTGTAAACTCCCAAGAAGCTACCGCTTCAAACATCCAAACATGTATGACATTTATATAGCTGATAATCATATCCATCCCAAGGATCAAAAAGTAAAAAATGAATAATAGACTGAAAAAATTCCCAATCCATTTTCCGAATGCATGATTATTGGCAGAAATGATATCACCTGGGACGATACTTAATATTTTATATATGATCCAGATCAATATATGAACGATCAGTCCGGCAAGTAGTATCGAAATCCAGCCATCAGTTCCCGCCGACTTTGCTAAAACTCTTTGAAAACTTAAAACGCCTACTCCCGTTTGCATGGCATGCACTAAAAAAAACACATAGAACGGTGATACCTTATATTTTTCATTAACACCAGCTTGGTTCATACAGGCCCCTCATTTAAGATCATTCATTAAAATCATTTTTTTTGATTCTTGCTTTTTTTGGCTGTGGCTGTCTGGACGTATCATCAGGACGTAAATTCACAGGTCGTGACTTGAAAACATTAAAGGGAAGACGTACAAAGCTGTCTTTCCAATCTCGCAAACGAAATGGGTATATGGGTTCAAGGTACGGGTGTCCCATTGACGTTAATTTGATAAGGTGGGTCATCAAAAACACAGCCGTAATGATTATGCCAAGTCCCCCCCAAATTTGGGCTCCCATTAAAAAGGGGAACCGCAGCAGCCGTATGGCATTACCCATTTTGTAAATAGGAGTAACAAATGATGCCAATGCCGAGAGGGCAACGATGATCAATAAGATATTACTGGTCAAACCAGCAACAACGGCTGCTTGACCGATTACAATACCGCCGACGATACCTAATGTCTGACCCACCTTCGTTGGCAGCCTGGCAGCCGCTTCCCGTAATAGCTCTATGGAAATCTCCAAGAATAATGCTTCGATCAATGGCTGAAATGGGATTAAGTTCCTTGAAGTGACGATCGTTTCCAAAAGATCTTTAGGGATCAGTTCATAGTGATAAGTAAGAACGGCTACATAAATAGGAGTGGCAAATATCGAAAAAGCGACCGCGAATATCCTTAATAACCGGAAAGCGGATGCCGGAACCCAAGGCATATTATAATCTTCCATGGTGATAAAGTATTCCAACAAAATGGTCGGAGTAATGAGTACTGAGGATGACCTATCGACTAACAAGGCTACTTTACCTTCAGCCAGTGCACTTGCGATGCGATCAGGCCTTTCCGTATTTAGAAAAAGGGGAAATAAGGTATTTGAATTATCATATAGCATTTGCGCGAGATTGGACCCATCCAATATTTCATCAAATTCTATGTCATTGATCCTTTGTATAACATTATCTACATTTTCCTGATCAACGATCCCTTCTATTGATAACACTGCCACTTTTGTTTTAGACAATGACCCCACAGTCTTTTCACTTACTTGCAATCCAGGGATAGGCAGCCTTTTTCTAACTAGATTCAGATTAATATCAATATCCTCGACAAACGCTTCTTGAGCACTGATGATCCCAAATTCGAGTTCAGGCTTATCAACTTGTCTTCCTTTTTGGGCTGCAACATTGATTAATAGGCATTCATCAAGATTTCCATCTAAGCGAAGTGCAATTTCGCCTCTCATGATCCTTTCTTCGATTATAATCTTGGTGCTGGTAATCAGTGTATTTTCAATAGGTACGTTTTCCTTTATTTGCTCCAAATTTATCGTTTCCAGAGTCGGTATGACAGAAAGAATACTTTCGTGAAGCTCCTTTGCATCGATTAAAGAGCGATAAAAGGATACCCAATATCCTATGCCATTATATGTTCCTTGATGGTTTACGAAATCAGTGGAAGAAGAAAGGGTATTGAAAAGGTCCCTTACTTCCGAAGCTTTATTTAATTCATCATTTTTATCGTTTGGTTGATTGGGTTTTTTTTTGAACTTTCCGCGGTTGAACAAAATGTTGTCACCTCTAATCTAAGGCTAGTTATCCTAGCATTTGCAATTTAATTACAAATTAACCATTTCTATATTAAATTGGATCAAAAGAAGGACAAATAATTGAAATCTGAATTGGATATGCAGGATGATGTAGTTTTTAAACAGATTTTCATCTCGGTTATGGAGTTTCGGATTTTTCGTATTTGTCTATGGAACGATGGATTATCCAGCATTCAATGAAATAGTCCTGGATTTATCGGCTGCGCAGGTCGAATCAAGGCACACGGTTTCCAACGTGATGCTGGTCATTTCAAAAATCTGTTCAGTCAGGGAACAGGATGTGGAAACATACGAAACAGCCAAAGAGCATATTTTTGACGGAAAAACGCTTTTATTTATAGACGGAATGGCAAATGGTTTTGTCTTGTACCTGGAAAAGGAAAAAACGAATGTTTGGTGAACCTTCTACGGAGAGGGTAGACCTTTGCCATTCAGGCCGTTGATATTGGGGGCGGGAAATTAATTTTGGAGGGTGCAGGGGTGATCAACAATTCAAAGTTGGTCGGGGTCATGAATGATGAAGATATAGCTGCATTAAATTGGTTGAATGGTGAGGTAAAGGGAGGAATAATCGAAGCGGTCCAACACGGTAAACCATTAAGTGTTGAAGTGATCAATAGGACAAGGAAGAAAATCAAGACGGAATTGAACGGGGATCAATTGACGATCAATATTAGGTGTGTGGAAAATCAGCATCCAAAGTTTTGGGAGAAAAATAAGAAGAAATGGGACGAAATTTTCGGTAATGCTGTCATTCATCATGAAGTGGATATTAGGGTCGTAGACGTCGTTTCAAAAGGAGGGATAAAGTGACTGGTCAAAAGAAAACCTTCCAAATGGGAAGGTTTTATGTCAAGTGCCTTTTAGTTGATTGATTGGTTATTTTAAAAAGGCTCACTGAATGTTCTAGGCAGATTCGTCACTTCATGTGCAACCCTGATGCCGGATTGAATGGCTCCTTCAATCCATGCTGGAACGGTTGATGTATGCTCACCGGCGAAGTGGACCCTTCCTTCAGGTGTTGGGATATATGGAAACAAGTCCGTTTCCTGACCAGGTTTAAACATGGAGAAAGCACCGTATGAATACTGATTCATTGTCCAGCTATAAGAAGCCCCTGATAAAAAATGATCGTATACTTGTTTTCCATGGACCTGGGCCAAATTTTTCAATGCGTGTTGTATACGGTCATTCTCAGGAAGCATATCCCACAAAGTGGCATCATCTTCCCATGTATAGCTTGCTAAGATGAGACCGGATTCACTCTGGTTGCTCGTTTGCCTGGGATAATAAGAAAATCTAATGGGTAAATCGGTGGTCAATTTACCACCGAAGATTCCTTCCTTTTCCCAAAACCTATGTGTAAACTGAAGTCCGATTTTCGTGGACGCAGCATAATGGAGCTCCCTAATTGCCTTCCACTTATTATGGGAAAAGGAGTTCCGGGGTTCAATATCTATAAATTGCAACAATTGAAGTGGGATAGTCACGATGGCAAGGTCACCGGTAACCGTTAAGGGGTTTTGGCTTTGAGTATGTTTAGAGTGGATGGTTACTTGATTATCATGTTGGATGATCTTTGTCACTTCATATCTGAAGTTGAGATTATTCTTCAATTCCGGTACAAAAGCATAAGGAAGCCGATCGTTTCCCGCTTCGATTGCAAAAAATTCTATGTCTGGTTTAAAGAGTGGCATAAGCTCCCGAAGTAGGGCAGGAAAAGAAAGTTCCGGGAATCCTTCTAATCCCATTAGGACTTTGATGCTTTCAATCGCCCCTGTTGAAAGACTTATACCTACTGGGTTGTACTGCAAAAAGAAGCTCATGGAGTATTTATCAAACTCTTTTATGACTATTTCCCAATTTCTACGTGGGTTTTGATTGATGAAGTCAGTCACAGGCTTAATTGCCATGTTGAGTAATTCTTCAGCTGTTTTACCTCTTTCATGGGGAGCTACAGGGTACCTGAGTATATCCGGGTTCCGTTGATATACGGCAGCGGTTGTCTTGATTCCGTTGGCATAAATGGGATCATTAGGAGTCGCATTAACAAAAGTGTTGAGTCGTAAACCATACTTCTTGATGTATTCAACAACTAAGTAATGATAATTCGGAATGCGCATCGCACCGGCTTCAAGGTAGGAACCTTCTGAAAATGGTTCACGTATAGTCAAGATACGTCCCCCGACCCTCCCGGTTGCTTCCAATATCGTAACCTCATGCCCTGCTTGTTTTAAAAGGGATGCTGCAACCAATCCAGACATGCCGGCACCAATGATAATGATTTTTTTGGGGATCTGGGAAGACCCCAGGCCATTTCTGATAACAGCAAGCATTTGATCTGGTGATAGCGGATCTTTGAAAAAGGACAAAGTGTTGCTCTCCTCTCTAATTACACTTCCTTTATGGGATTTATGCTATCTTATTCCTATTGGGTTACCAATTATGAAGAATCTTCAATAATTTGTCATGATTGATTATTGCTATCATATTCCTCTAGGTTTATCCTTTATGTGGAATACTCAATTTTTAGAAAATTTAAAGGGGAAGAAGATGAAAATGTTGATATATTGTTAATAAATAAGTGCCGTTTTTTGGGAAGCTAACTATCTAAAGACTACGATTTATAATCGGGACGAATTTAATTTAGAAAGTTATAGGAGAAATGTTCAGCTTTTTTGAACAATAACGAAGAATCTATTCGCAACCTTATTTCGAAAAAAACAGAGGTTTTTATTATAGTATTCCGTATTTCTATTACGGAAAATCAAACGATAGAAACATAGAGTGAACTTTTGCCCTTAAGGATTCTTTTCTAACGGCTGTTTGCTAAAAGATTGTTGCTCTCAGGATAAAAAACTAACAACTTGAATTTTATGGTAAAATATAAGCGGTTCTTATTCAATAAACGGGCAGATTAATAGAGTTGCATATTAAACGTTTGTACATAGGAGTTAACTGGGGGTTGTTAGTATCAAAACACAAAATATCAACATTCAAAAGCTTATGGAAGATTATAATGTAACTGGATTAAGTATTGCAGCAATTGATGGTGGTAACATAATAAGTACAGAATGCTTCGGTTTACTTGAAGTGGAAACAGATAAAAGAGTGGAAAGTAATTCCATTTTTAGTGCTTGTTCAATCAGTAAATTTTTAACCTCAATTCTAGTGATGAAATTGACGGAACAAAGGATTCTTGATCTAGATGAAAATATTAATGAAAAACTTTTATCGTGGAAAGTTCCTCATAATGAACTAAATAAAAATAAGAAAGTTACCTTAAGAAATTTACTGAGTCACCAATCTGGTGTTATTGACCCCGAAGGAAGTTTTATTGATCTCAATTCGAGGATGGAAAATCCCACAATGGTCGAGATATTAGAAGGAAGAACACCCTATTGTAAAGCTCCTATTGAAATTAAGTATGAGCCTGGGAGCACCTTTCAATATTCAGACGCAGGTTTTTGCATTATACAGCTTTTGATAGAAGATGTTACTGGAAAACCTTTTAAGGAAGTAATGAATGAACATATTTTTCATCCATTAAATATGGAAAATAGCATATTTGAACTTCCAACATCAGAAGCAACCAAAAAATATTTCTCTTGCGGTCACAACAAAAGAGGAGAATTAGTAAATGGAAAATATCCAATTTATCCATATCCAGCAGCTTCTGGGTTATGGACAACGCCTACAGATTTAGCTCTTTTGGTCATTGAATTAATGAATGCTTTACATGGTGAAAGTAAGCTTAAGCTTTCAGTATGTAAAGCAATTGAAGTTATAAATCCCCAAGGTTGTAAGGAGTGGACTGGGCTAGGAGTTTTCCTAGATAAAAACGAAAAGGGAATTGAAATTTCATCACTTGGTTGGGGTGTTGGTTTTCAATGTATGATGGTGGCTTATCCTTATTTAGAAACGGGATTAGTCATAATGATAAATACCGATCTAGGTGTTCATCAATTAGAAGGTATTATTGGTGAAGTCTACAATGCTTATCCTTTTTAAATATTTGCTATTCAGCTAACAAGGGCTTAATGGAGTAACCGGATCACTTGCATTTATCATGCTTAGAGTAAAAATGCTCTGAGCGTTTTTTATTACACCGAACCACGAAAGCTGGTTAACTTCTGAACGTCTCAACAGGATGATGATAATTAGATTTTTGGAGCTGAAATAAGCATTTGTTCAACTTGTTTATCAAATGTAATATTTTCCCTATTTCTAGCCGGCGAAACCAGTAAAAGTTATCAAGATCTTGGATAAAGTAACACCCTCAATCAAAAACCTCATATATTCCACCCTTTTTCTGGATATTTAGAGCCTGAAAATGGAGTTTTAGTCATATCATTGTAGGATTTATTGCAATCCCTACATAAATAGCGTTGCCTAAAACATATTTCCCATTACTTTTTACAGATGTACTTCCAGATGATAAGCAAGCTGCGCATTTCTCGGAATACTAAGCTACGTACGCCGAAGAAAGTGTTTTAAGGATAAAAAGCTCAAAATTGCATCATAATATAACCATATACTAAAAGTTTACATAGGTGATGATTTCAGCTCCCATGTTTTAGGAGGACGGGTTTATAGAAGCAAAATATTGCAGAGAATCAAGGGTGATAAGAACGAGTCGTATATTTCCAAATGATGTGAACAATCATAATACATTATTTGGCGGCAGATTAATGAGTGATGTCGATCAAGTAGCATCGATTTCGGCAGCACGTCATAGTCGAAGTGAATGTGTAACTGCTTCAACAGATTCCGTTGACTTTTTACATCCCATTCGTACAACAGATTCAGTGTGTTTTATATCTTATGTAGCATGGACTGGCACATCTTCAATGGAGGTTTTTGTAAAAATTATTGCTGAAGATTTAAAAAGCAGTGTTCGTAGAATTGCAGCGACTGCTCTATTAACATTTGTTGCACTTGATGAACATAAACGTCCAACACGTGTTCCAAAAGTTATTCCGGAGACAGAAGAAGAAAAAAAATTACATGAAACGGCATTAGATCGGGCAAGTATGCGGCAACAGAGAAAACAAAAAAGCAAAGATGTGGCTATGTTTTTAAGCGTAGATTATCCTTAACTTTCATATAGTGACTTATAACCTATGAGGTGCATGGAAGGAAAGTGTAATCCTCATCAATATCGATCAAATTGAAAACTCCAGCAAAGACACACATAGACTACTATATTATGTGTGTCTTTTTTATTGAAAGAATGATAAAAATGAATACATGGTCCTTTAGAGAACTTTGAAGAATTCGCTGCAATCCTCGATAGTGTTATCAATGGTGTTTGTACGGTGATCCGTTCGTTGCGCGGAACCATAAATTAACAGATGGTTCTGGCAATCCAAAAGTGTGGACGGAGGTTTTTATGTGAAATCTATTATCTTTGCTGATGTGACGAACGAAATAACGATATAACAAAAAGAGATCTTTCGACCGGTCTGCATAATGTTTGTTTTTGACGGGTCCGAAGAAGCAATTAAGATTGCAAACAACACACCGTATTGATTGGCAGCCTATGTACCAAGCGGGGAAATATAGAAGGAACGTGCAGTATATTGTATTCGGGGCAGACAGGTGTATTGGTGGAAGCGGAGTAAACATCTTCGAAATGACGGCAAGCAGGATTAGGAAGCGATCAAACGGAGTAGGTATATCCCAATAATAACCTCGATAGAATATTTAAATAGAACAATCAACAAAAAACATCATCAAGTAAAATACTGTCTTTCTACAAAACCATGAATATTTAGTTTGTGGAATATTATTAAATATTTTCCTTTACAGAGGAGATACTACCAAGAGACAAAGGTTGGAAAGGAAGACAGTATGGATCATATACAAATGGCCCGTGCGATGTTCGGGACGAATATGGCTGTACATATCATATTTGCAACGATCGGCGTCGGGTTGCCGATGATGATGTTGGCAGCGGAATTGATGTATCAAAGGACAAAGGATTTACAATATGTTGTCATGGCTAAACGCTGGACCAAAACACTAGGGGTTTTGCTTGGGGTCGGGATTCCGACTGGTACGATCGCGGGTGTGCAACTGTCTCTATTATGGCCTGGGTTCATGGAGGTGATTGGACGTGTCATGGCGCTTCCATTCCAAATCGAGATTTATGCATTCATGGTTGAAGCGCTATTCATGTCAATCTACGTGTATGCTGCTGAAAAAATTAAGCCATGGGCCCGTATCGTAAGTTTATTCTTTGTTGCATTCGGCGCAATGGCTTCGGCGGTTTTGATTTCTAATGTCCATGCTTTTGAAGGGACACCGGCTGGGTTCCGGTTTGAAAATGGGGAAATTGTCGATGTCGATCCTTGGGCGGCATTTTTCAACCCAAGTTTCTTGGTGACGGCAGGTCATACGGCCCTGACTGCATATACGACAGGTGCTTTTGTCGTAGCGGCAGTTGCAGCTTATAAGATGCTCAAAAATAAATATGGCACTGCTGAATTTAATTTTCACCAAAAAGCACTGAGGCTCAGTATTGTATTGGGTTTGGTTTTTTCTTTTTTGACGGCATTGAACGGTCATGCGACTACACAGCATTTATATAGGGAACAGCCGGAGAAACTGGCGGCGGCTGAAGGGTTGTTTGAAACAAAGGACCATGCCGGGCTTACCTTGTTCGGTTATACCGATAGGGAAGCCCAGGAAGTGAAGTATGGGATTGAATTCCCTTGGTTATTAAGCTTTCTATCCGGAAATAGCTTCGATACGGTCGTGACCGGCTTGAACGATTTTCCTGAAGAGTATTGGCCCCCGCTTTATGTCCATATCTTATTCAACGCCATGGTCATCATCGGTTCCGGCTTAATCGCCTTAGCACTGTTTGCATTGGTATGGAATAAATGGCTGAAAAAGGAGACTTATCCGAAATGGGTTCTCTGGCTGTTTGTAGCTGCAGGTCCGCTTTCGGTGATTTCGATTGAATGCGGCTGGATTTTTGCTTGTACAGGCAGACAGCCATGGACGATATACAGGATGCTGACTACGGAGGATTCGGTCACTTCGTACGAAAACCTTGGATTTTTATTCACGATGTTCATTATTGTATATATCATTTTATGCGTTTCTGTCGTATTTACACTTTTGTATTATTTTAAACGACATTCCGTTATGGATGATATTTATAAAGCAGAACAGAAAGATGTAAGGCATTTTGATTCGAATTCATAAAAGGGGGGAAGGCGGTTGAGTGATGCTCTTCTTGCAATAACATTGGTCTGGGGCTTTATTTTTCTTTATGCCATCATGGCCTCTATGGACTTTGGCGCTGGCTTCTGGGCGATGACTTACATTAAAAAGGAAGAAACGAATGCTACGAAGATTGCAAATAGCTATTTATCGCCGACTTGGGAAGTGACCAATACATTTGTTGTTGGTCTTGTTATTGCGATTTACAGTTTATTTCCAGGTGCGGTTTTCCCGATTGGAGTAGCCTTGATCGTTCCTGCGAGCCTGATATTGGTCCTGCTATGTATTAGGAGCGCTTTCTTGGTTTTTTCGCATAGCGTAGACAAATATGAAAAAGCGTTAACATATATCTCAGGATTGACGGGATTAATCATACCCGGGCTATTAATCAGTGTATTGCCCATCACCCACCTTGGATTTGTCGAAGGCGTAAGAGGAAGTGAAGAATTGAATCTATCTAAACTTTTCACGAGTCCGAATGAGTATGCATTTGTGGGGTTTGGAATCATGAGCACGCTTTTTTTATCATCTTTGCTACTGTCTGATTACTCAAAACAGGCTGATGAAATGAAAGCATACAAAATATATCGCAGGGATGCGATGATAACGGGACCGCTTATGTTAGTCATGGCTCTGTTGGTTATGCTCACGTTAAAAAATGAAGCGTATTGGATCTACCAAGGAATGATGAAAAACTCGGCATTGTTATTCGTCTCGCTAGTTTTTTTCATCATTAGCGGGATAGCACTGTACTTACCCCATTTTTCTAAGCAGGAGGTTAAAGGAATGCCTCGCGTCGCTGTAATAGCGATTATCATTCAGTATTTAATCGGTAGTTATGTTTATGGTATCGCACATTTACCTTATATCATATATCCAAATGTCACGATTCTCTCAGGATTTACCGATCCAACATCTTTCCGGGCTGTTTTTGCCACATATATCGTGGGCTTTGCGATATTAGTGCCAGGGTTCTATTATTTCTGGTCCATCTTCATGAAAGATCAGCGTCGAAAGTTCAAACGGCGGCAAATGTCAAATTAGTTCATCTTGGAAAAGAGAGGTTTTCACTATGAAAAAGTTAGATCTGCTAAAATATGCGGTTTTAGTCATCTCACTCTTTTTGAGCTATCAAGCAGTTGAAGCACATGATAAAAATTTTCAGGTCGATGGCACTTATATTTCAACAAAAAGAGATGTAACAGGTGACCAGAAAATAGACATCATCCAGGTTCAGGGGTTGCCATATGAAGAAGGAAGCAAGTTTCTGAAGAAAATCGAGTTAAGTGTGGAAAGCAATCGCCGTACAATCAGCGTCCCCCTTAAAGCTGGATATAATCCAGATCTCAAGGTTGCCGACTTGAATAATGATGGGGTCCAGGATGTATTGGTCACGGTTTTGATGGAAGGTAGAGAGCGGTTGATAACCAGTTATGCCTATACGTTCAAGGATGGAAAAGTGAAGGAGCTGGAAATCCCTCCATCCGTTCCTGTAATGGCCCAATTTCTTGACGGATACAAAGCTGAAGTCATTATTGAAGGTCAAAAGCCTGTGGTGATAGATGTCAGTTCCAGAAAACAAGCTTTTGATGAAATGGGCATTTATCTAAATGGAAAACTAAATGAACCGACAGAGCTTTTGGTTGATCCATACTCTTCATTAAACTTAAAGAACGTTTTTGGAAAAGGGAAAGCGCTTGTGGGAGTCCAAAATGTAAAAGGGTTCGATGAACGTGATTCGATAATGGAAATCAAATCAGTATGGAAGTATAACCATGGATGGCAGCTTGTAAAAGCCCAAGTTAAACCGGTCAAGGGAAAAAATAAATAGTGAATGGCATTAAGGGTTAGCATCGAATGAGTCATATTCAAGCATAAAGTAGGTTGACAGCTCTTGGTATTGAGGGCTGTTTTTTGTTTATATTTAAAAATTGACAATTTTAAAATATTTGGTAAAATTTAAATAAATCCAGTTTATACATAATAAATCTCTTTATTCTGGATTAAATGTAAGCGGATACAAGGGAGGTGCAGTCTTACGGAGTTAAAAGAGAAAATAATTGAAACATCGTTGGCGCTCTTCGATCAGCATGGTTTTCATGGTGTCTCCGTCAACGAAATCGTTAAGGCATGCGGAACTAGCAAGGGGGGGTTTTATCACCATTTCTCTTCCAAGGATGAACTCCTATTTGTCATTCATGATTACTTTATTTCATATGTTTTAATAAAAGCACAGGAAGCCATTTCAGAAAGTACCCATCCAACAGAAAAAATGCAAAAGATCATTCAATCATTCGTTAAAGTTTTTGACCTCTATAAACCACACATCTCAGTTTTCTATCAAGAAAGCATTTACTTAAAGCCACCTTATGTTGAAGCAATCAAAAAAAAGCGTCAATTATATAAAGAAATCATTTTTTCCGTTATCAAAGAAGGCATTGACAAGGGAGTATTCCGCAGCGAATTGCCAGTGGAAATTACCGGAATGTCAATTCTGGGCATGGTCAACTGGTCCTACAAATGGTACAAAAGGGACGGTGGAAAATCGATTGATGAAATCGGTGATATTTACGTAGATTTAATTCTGAATGCCTTATTGACTGATGAACAAAAAGATGCGGAAATCACCCAGCCATTTCTACTGAAGAACAAAGTTGTAGTCGATTAAACAATTAACTTGATTTGTACAGACCAACTAGTCGGTCTCGATTGAAAGGGGAATGAATATATGGATTTTTCACTTACAAAAGAACAGCAGATGATTAAGGAAATGGTTAAGGAATTTGCCGAGAAGGAAATTAAACCCATTGCGATTGAGCTGGATGCAAAGTCCATGTTTGCGGAGGATGTTTTCAAAAAAATGGGAAAACTCGGGTTGCTTGGAATTCCATTTCCTGAAGAATATGGCGGTTCGGGCGGAGATACGATTTCATATGCCATTGCAGTTGAAGAGGTTGGCAAAGCGTGCGGGGGAACCGGCCTAAGTTATGCAGCAGCCGTTTCGCTCGGAGCAAGTCCAATTTACTATTTTGGAACCGAAGAACAGAAGCAAAAATATCTGGTTCCAATCACGACCGGTGAAACTCTGGCAGCTTTCGGGTTGACGGAGCCTAATGCGGGTTCCGATGCTGGCGGTACTAGAACCACTGCCGTGTTGGAAGGTGATGAATATGTGATCAATGGTGAGAAAACATGGATCACCAATGCCAGCTATTCAAGAACCGTTACCGTCACTGCTGTATCGGGCAAAGATTCCAAGGGCAAGAATATCATCTCGGCATTCATCGTGCCAACCGATACCCAAGGTCTTACGATCAATAGCAATTATGAAAAAATGGGAGTGCGGGCTTCCAATACTTGTGAAATCATTCTGGATAACGTCCGGGTACCAAAGAAAAATTTATTGGGAGATCCAGACAAAGGGTTCAAACAATTCTTATTCACACTGGATGGGGGAAGGATTTCCATTGCAGCTTTGGCCGTCGGTATCGCTCAGGCTGCCTTTGAAAAAGCTTTAGCTTTTTCAAAAGAGCGCATACAATTCGGTAAATCCATATCAAATTTCCAGGCCATTCAATTCAAGCTGGCAGACATGGCGATGGAAATTGAACTGGCGAGGAATATGGTATATAAGGCGGCGTGGTTAAAGGACAATAAAAAGCCTTTTGCAAAGGAAGCGGCATACGCCAAGCTATTTGCAAGTGAAACCGCTTTCCGGGCCAGCAACCAAGCGATTCAAATACACGGTGGCTCTGGTTACATGCGCGAATATGAAGTGGAACGCTATTTAAGAGATGCTAAGTTATTGGAAATTGGTGAAGGCACATCCGAAATTCAAAGAATCGTTATCGCCAGACAATTAGGCTGTTAATCTTTATGGAACGTAAAATGAACGGTGATGCTTTGGTTCATTTTGGTGAAAAGCAGATGTTATCTATACAGCAAAACGCGTTCATTCTTACTTTTATTTGATTAGGAGGAGTTTGATGTCTGATTTGCTAGATATGACTATCGGGAAATTGCTTGAGAAAACAGCTGAACAATATGGTGATAATGAAGCGGTTGTGTATCATGAACTGGGCCTCCGCCATTCCTATCGCGAATTTGAAAAGATTTGCCGAAAGGCGGCCAGGGGGTTCATGTCACTCGATATAAAAAAAGGGGAACATATCGCCATTTGGGCGTCCAATAAACCGGAATGGCTGATATCCCAATTTTCCACTGCTAAAATGGGCGGGGTGCTGGTTACGGTCAACACTAATTACCGTACAAGTGAACTGGAATATTTGCTTAAGCAATCGGATGCGACGACGATCATCTTGATGGAACAATATAAGGATCATTCATATATGGATACGCTATACGAAATCGTACCTGAATTGAAAAATGCAGAACCTGGAAAATTACAATCTGAGAAACTGCCAAAATTGAAAAATATCATCGTTTTAGGTGAAGCGCGTTATCCCGGAACGTTTTCGTGGGATGATGTCATAAGCGGAAGCGAATCCATTTCGGAAGAGTCACTTGACATGAGGATGGAGGAATTGGCTCCAGATGATGTGATTAATATGCAATATACATCTGGGACGACAGGATTTCCAAAAGGAGTGATGCTGACGCATTCAAACTTGGTCAACAACGGATTGAATGTCGCGGAATGCATGAAACTTACCGAAGTTGACCGGCTTTGCATCCCGGTTCCGTTTTTTCATTGTTTCGGCTGTTCCCTTGGTACGATGGCCTCGGTTTCTGTTGGGGCAACAATGGTGCCGATCGTGGAATTTAATCCACGAGTAGTCCTTCAGACCGTTGAAGCCGAAAAATGTACGGGACTTCATGGTGTTCCGACGATGTTCATCGCTCAACTTAATCTCGATGACTTTGACAAGTATGATTTACGTTCGTTGAGGACTGGAATCATGGCAGGCTCCACATGTCCGATTGAAGTCATGAAGAGCGTGGTGAATAAGATGGGAATTTCGGAAATCACGATTACTTATGGTCAAACGGAATCGTCTCCAGGAATTACGATGACAAGAACGGACGATCCGATCGAACTTCGTGTCTCCTCAGTGGGAAGGGCTTTGCCGAAAGTGGAAGTGAAAATTGTCGATCCAGTTACCGGGGAAGAAGTCCAGCGGGGCAAACAAGGGGAACTCTGTTCGAGGGGATACCATGTAATGAAGGGATATTATAATAACCCGGAGGCCACTGAGCAGGCGATTGACCGGGAAGGCTGGCTTCATACGGGAGATTTGGCCGTGATGGATGAAAGGGGTTATTGCAAGATTACCGGCCGGCTGAAAGATATGATCATTCGCGGAGGGGAAAATATTTATCCCCGGGAGATCGAAGAATTCCTCTATCAACATCCTGCAATTGTCGATGTCCAGGTACTCGGCGTTCCAGATCAGAAGTATGGGGAAGAGGTAGCGGCATGGATCATTCTGAAAGCGGGAGAAACCCTCACGGAGAAAGAATTGGTAGAGTATTGCAAAGGGAAAATATCTTTTCATAAAATTCCCCGTTACATTCAATTTACCGATGCTTATCCCATGACTGCATCCGGGAAAATCCAAAAGTATAAGCTTCGGCAACAAACTCTTGATCTACTATCGGAACGCACTAAATAAGGAGGGGATCGAATGATTCGAAAAATTCTTATCGCAAACAGGGGAGAAATAGCATCACGCATTATTCGTACATGCAAAAAGATGGGAATACTTACTGTCGCCGTCCATTCGGAAGCAGATGCGGATTCGCCATTTGTGGGATTGGCGGATGAGGCATATTTATTGGGTGGTCCGAGAGTACAGGAAAGCTATTTAAACGTCAATAAGATTTTGGAAATAGCTAAGAAAACGGGAGTGGAAGCCATTCATCCTGGATACGGATTTCTTAGTGAAAATGCAGATTTCGCACGTTCATGCGAAGAAGCCGGCTTGATATTCATTGGCCCAAAACCAGAAATCATCCAGCAGATGGGCAATAAAGTCGAGGCACGGAAAAAGATGGAACAAGCGGGACTCCCATTGGTTCCTGGATTTTCACGTCCGTTAATTGATAGTGCAGAAGCGGCAGCCGTTGCCGAAAAGATTGGCTATCCAGTCATGTTAAAAGCAGCAGCAGGCGGCGGGGGAATCGGCATGCAGGCCGTTGCTAATGAAGATGAACTGACCAAGGCCTTCGAAGGGAATCAAAAACGTGCCCAATTGTTTTTTGGCAATGGAGATATGTTCATAGAAAAACTGATTGAGAAGCCTCGTCATATCGAAATTCAGGTATTGGCGGATTCCTTTGGGAACGCTGTTTACTTATGGGAAAGGGAATGCTCCGTTCAAAGGCGCCACCAGAAGGTCGTGGAAGAGGCTCCCTCTTCTTTCCTTGACGAAGAAACAAGAAACAAGATGGGAATGGCTGCTGTGAAAGCGGTAAAATCCATCGGTTATAGCAATGCGGGCACCCTAGAATTTTTAGTTGATGTTGATAAAAACTTTTATTTCCTGGAAATGAATACACGTCTCCAGGTTGAGCATCCTGTCACCGAAGAAATTACGGGACTGGATTTAGTCGAACAGCAAATTAAAATAGCATCGGGCAATAAATTGGAATTCACTCAAAGTGAGATTAAACAGGATGGACACTCCATTGAAGTGCGCATATACGCTGAAGACCCGAAAACGTTTTATCCAGCACCGGGGAGAATCACCAGCATGGAACTTCCGGAAGGGGAAGGGATCCGTCATGAATTGGCGGTACATGGAACTTCCATCGTATCCCACTTTTATGATCCGATGATCGCCAAATTGGTAGTGAGCGGCGATTCAAGGGATAAAGCGATCAAGAGATTAAGAGAAGCGCTGGCAAACTATAAAATAGAAGGAATAAAAACAAACCTTCCTTTGCTTTTGGAAATAATTTCTCATGAAGCTTTTTCCCAAGGAGATACGACTACGGATTTCATTACGAAATATATTAAAAAATTGACTGTATAACGCATATTTTAAAACATAATGATCAGGAGGAATGTAAAATGGCAGAATTAAAGGCAAGCATGGCAGGAAGCGTATGGAAAATCGTAGCGAATGAGGGGCAAAGTGTAACAGACGGACAGGACATCATTATCTTGGAATCGATGAAAATGGAAATCCCCATTGCAGCCGAAGAAGCTGGCACCATCAAAGAACTTAAAGTGAATGAGGGGGATTTCGTAAATGAGGGCGACATTTTGGCCGTCATTGAATAAAAGGACGGAGGGGTAAGATGAATTGGCCTGAAAAAGTGACAATTAAGGAAGTGGGTCCGCGTGATGGGCTGCAAAATGAAAAGGTCATGATAACTGCACAAAGCAAAATGGATTGGATCGATCAGCTCTCTGATACGGGATTATCTTATATAGAAGTGACTTCTTTTGTCCATCCAAAGTGGATCCCCCAATTGAGTGATGCCGCCCTTGTGGCTAAGGGAATAAAGCGCAATCCCGGTGTCACTTATGCGGCCCTTGTACCCAATCAAAGGGGATTGGAGTCGGCTCTTGAAGCTAATATCGATGAAATTTCCGTGTTCATGTCATCCAGTGAAACGCATAATCTTAAAAATATTAATAAATCGATCTCCGACACCTTTCCAATAATGAAGGATGTCATCGGGACAGCAGCAAACAGCGGAAAAACGGTCAGGGGCTATATTTCAACCGTTTTCGGCTGTCCTTATGAAGGGGAGATTTCGACGGAACAGGTTTTCCGTGTTTGTGATCAACTGTTTGAATATGGAATCGATGAGGTTTCATTGGGTGATACCATTGGGGTCGCATCTCCAAGACAAGTTGCCTTGTTCCTTGAACAGGCAGTAAAAAGATATGATACAAGCCGAATTGCCCTCCATTTTCATGATACAAGGGGTATGGCACTCGCAAATGTCCTTGAATCACTGAATTATGGTATTGACACTTTCGACTCTTCGCTCGGAGGTCTAGGGGGATGTCCGTATGCACCAGGTGCGAGCGGTAATGTGGCAACAGATGACCTGATCCATATGCTACATAAAATGGGAATTCAAACGGGGATCAATCCAGAAAAACTAATGAAGGCTGCGGCCATGATGCAAAGCTTTTTGGAAAAACCATTGCCTAGCCATCAGATGGCTGTTTATAACGCACAATAAGAGAAATTGAGGTGGATTTATGACTTCATTAGTGGAGATCAGTCATGAAGATAAGGGAATTGCCCTCGTGACTTTGAACCGGCCGGATGCTGCTAATGCTCTATCCACGGAACTTCTTCATTGCTTAGTCGAAGGGCTGTATGAATTGAAAAGAGATTCAAATTTACGAACGGTCATTTTAACGGGAGCAGGTGAAAAGGCGTTTTGTGCAGGTGCGGATCTTAAGGAACGAGCAGGTATGAATGATGATAAAGTCAGGGAGACAGTCAAGTTGATTGGTGACACGATTACGGCTGTAGAAAACCTTCCAGTTCCAGTCATCGCCGCGATTAACGGTTCGGCTTTTGGCGGAGGGCTGGAGTTGGCACTCGCATGTGACATACGCATCGCATCGGAAACGGCTAAGGTTGGACTGACAGAAACATCTTTAGGCATCATCCCAGGCGCCGGTGGTACTCAGCGTCTTCCGCGGATAGTAGGGATGCCGACAGCGAAAGAACTGATTTATACGGCAAGGAGGTTGGATGCAAAAACCGCACATGCCTTGAAAATCATCAGTCATGTATATTCACCCCAACATTTACTTGAGGAAGCGAAAAAATTGGCTGGGGAAATTGCGGTCAATGCCCCATTAGCACTCAGGGCTGCAAAAGCGGCGATCAATCAAGGGGCTGAGACTAATTTGAAAACAGGATTGCAAATTGAAAAAGACTGCTATCAGACAACTTTAAAAACCCGTGACCGACTGGAGGGTCTGTCAGCATTCAAGGAAAAGCGCAAACCGGTTTTTAAGGGCCAATGATTTCAATTGAAGGAGGAACAGGGATGGTAACGACGGATAAACTAACCGAAACGGTTGAAACGATTAAAAAAGGCGGTTTAGAAAAATATCATCAAAAAAACGCTGAAAAAGGAAAGCTTTTCGTTCGTGAACGGCTAGAGCTGCTTTTCGATGAAGGGGTTGAAATAGAGGACGCTTTTTTTGCTAATTGTACCAGTGATGGATTGCCTGCTGATGGTGTAGTTACAGGCATCGGGAAAATCAATGGTCAAAGGGTCTGTGTCATGGCCAATGATTCGACTGTAAAAGCTGGTTCCTGGGGAGCAAGGACCGTCGAGAAAATCATTCGCATTCAGGAAACAGCTGAAAAGCTGCAGTTGCCCCTTCTTTATTTAGTCGATTCTGCCGGGGCACGAATTACGGATCAAGTAGAAATGTTTCCGGGACGCCGCGGAGCAGGACGAATCTTTTACAACCAAGTGAAGTTATCAGGAAAAGTCCCGCAAATTTGTCTATTGTTCGGTCCATCTGCCGCAGGCGGGGCATATATCCCAGCTTTTTGTGATATTGTCGTAATGGTTGATGGCAATGCATCCATGTATTTAGGTTCGCCGAGAATGGCAGAAATGGTCATTGGCGAAAAAGTAAGCGAAGAGGAAATGGGCGGGGCGAAAATGCATTGTTCTGTGTCAGGATGCGGGGATGTGCTTGTCAAGTCGGAGGAAGAATCCATTGCGTTTGCGCGCAGATACTTAAGCTATTTTCCAGGAAATTATCAAGAAAGACCTAAAAGCGTAAAACCTGAGCTGCCTGCGGATTTCGAAAAAACATTGGAAGAACTGATTCCCAAAAATCAGAATGCACCCTTCAATATGTATGACTTGATCGATAGGGTTATAGACAGGCAATCGTTTTGTGAAATCAAGAAACTATTTGCACCTGAATTGATTACTGGGCTTGCAAGGCTTAATGGACAAACGATAGGGATCATAGCCAATCAGCCGCGTGTCAAGGGCGGCGTCCTGTTCCATGATTCAGCTGATAAGGCAGCCAAGTTCATCAATTTATGTGATGCTTTCCATATTCCGCTGTTGTTCCTGGTGGATATTCCAGGATTCATGATTGGGACGAAGGTCGAGCAGGCGGGAATTATTCGCCATGGTGCGAAAATGATTTCGGCCATGAGTGAAGCCACCGTTCCCAAGATTTCTGTCATTGTCCGTAAGGCTTATGGTGCGGGACTATACGCGATGGCTGGTCCCGCTTTTGAACCTGACTGCGTTCTTGCCTTACCGACGGCATTGATTGCGGTCATGGGGGCAGAGGCTGCGGTCAATGCAGTCTATGCCAATAAAATAAATGCGATGGAACCAGAGGAGCGCCCAGCATTCATCGAACAGAAGCGCAATGAGTATAATGAAGATATCGATATCTACCGCTTGGCCTCCGAAATGATTGTTGATGGCATCATCCAGCCAAATGACTTGCGAGATGAATTGAGTGCCAGATTTGAAGCGTATAGCAGTAAACAATTGACATTTACCGATCGTAAACATGGAGTCTATCCCGTTTAAAGAATACAATAAACAAGCCCGGTCATCATGACCGGGCTATTGATATGTATGAAAATAAATGGTTTTTTAAATAATTAGAAAATTTTTCTGATTTTGAGTTGCTAAATTACACAAGGAAGAGTACTATAATTAGTAATTAATGATTTACTAATTACTTACCCCATACTTAGTGAAAGAAAGTGAGAGTTGCCATGGCTCAGCAGGAAAAAAAGAAATATATTACTCCAGATGGATACACAGCAGATATTGCGATCTTTACGATTACTGCGAAGAAAACGGCAGAGAAAGCCCCGCCTGAAATGTTTTTGAAGCTATTATTAATCAAACGTGCCACAAAAGATAAGGAAGGAAGCCCCAATGTTGAAGGAGATAAATGGGCCTTACCTGGAGGCTTTGTCAATGCTGGCGAGACTGCTTATGAAGCAGCCAAAAGAGAATTGAAAGAAGAAACGGGTGTAGCTGGATTCCATGTCAAGCATTTCGGGGTTTATGACCAGCCGGGACGCGATCCCAGGGGATGGATCATCTCCAATGCCTTTTATGCAATTGTCCAGGAAGAGTTTCTTCATCAAAGAAAAGCGAATGACGATGCAGCCGAGGTTGAATTGTTCACGATTCAGGAAGCCTTACAATTAGATCTTGCATTCGATCATTATACAATTATAAACGATGCGATGAATTTAATGAAAAAAGAAATGGTGCAAACGACGATAGCCCAAAATTTCCTGCCGGATGAATTTACGCTTTCTGAACTGCAACGGGTTTTGCTGACAGCCAGAGATGATGCGAAAATCAGCGCAGACTCACTTTTTTATGCAAAAGCGCCGAAACTCCCGTTTTTGGAGAAAGTCCTGGATGAAAAAGGAATGCAGAAGAAAACGAAACGTAATTCTTATCGGCCTTCACAGCTTTACCGATTTAATGCAGAGGTTGTCATGGACTCTATTTACTACTGAGGGGGGAATCGTGCCATGGGAAAAAAGGCATTGATCAATATAGATTATACGTATGACTTCGTGGCAGACGGGGGTTCATTGACCTGCGGGAAGCCAGGCCAGGATATCGAAAAGGCTCTTGTCAGTATAACCAAGGATTTTATCGAACAAGGTGAATACACAGTATTCGCGATTGATTTACATGTAGAAGGAGACCGCTTACATCCCGAATCGAATTTGTTTCCACCGCATAATATTAGCGGTACAATGGGTAGAGAACTCTACGGGGCGTTAAAAGAGGAATATGAAACAAATAAAAATCAAAAGAATGTTCATTATATAGATAAAACACGTTATTCGGCCTTTGCAGGAACGGACCTTGATATTCGCCTGCGGGAACGCCACATTACCGATGTATATTTGGTCGGGGTTTGTACAGATATCTGTATTTTGCATACGGCAATCGACGCTTATAATCTAGGCTATAAAATCTTTGTATATGAAAATGCTGTGGCCTCGTTCAATGATGCCGGTCACCATTGGGCGCTTGGACATTTTAAAGGATCTCTTGGAGCAACCATTCTATAATATCCATAAACGCAACAGAATAGAAGGGAAGCGAATGCTTCTCTTTTGGGAGGAACTATCCATGGAAAAAAAGTACAATGACGACAGTTACGCATTACACACTGACCTATACCAAATCAATATGGCACAAACTTATTGGCAGGACAAAACACATAACCGAAAGGCAGTTTTCGAAGTGTTTTTCAGAAAGCTTCCATTTAACAGCGGATATGCGATTTTTGCGGGACTTGAAAAAATTGTCCATTACCTTCAAAACTTTTCCTTCTCGGAAAGTGATATCGACTATTTAAAAAATGATCTGCACTATGATGAAGAATTTTTGAATTATTTGCGTAACATCCGTTTCACAGGAGCGATTCGCTGCATGAAAGAGGGAGAGCTTGTCTTCGGCAATGAACCGATTTTACGTGTGGAGGCACCGCTTGGTGAGGCTCAACTCATAGAAACTGCGCTGCTTAATATTGTGAACTATCACACACTCGTGGCAACAAAAGCTTCGCGCATCAAACAGGTCATCGGTGAAGAATCTGCCCTTGAATTCGGTTCAAGGCGGGCACAAGAAATGGATGCTGCAATTTGGGGAGCGAGAGCGGCCTATATTGCTGGCTTTGATTCCACCAGTAATGTACGTGCTGGAAAGCTGTTCGGCATTCCGGTTTCAGGGACTCATGCACATTCCATGATCCAAGCTTATAAAGATGAATATACCGCTTTTCATAAATACGCTGTTTCCCATAAAGACTGTGTCTTCTTGGTTGATACTTACGATACATTGCGCTCTGGCATCCCGAATGCAATCCGTGTTGCCAAAGAACTGGGCGATAAAATCAATTTCATTGGCGTCCGTCTTGACAGCGGTGATTTAGCTTACTTATCAAAAGAAGCGCGACGTATGCTTGATGCTGCAGGATTCCATGATGCGAAGATTGTCGCTTCCAATGACTTGGATGAATATACGATCATCAACCTGAAACAACAAGGAGCAAGAATTGACATTTGGGGCATCGGAACCAAATTGATTACGGCTTATGATCAGCCAGCTCTCGGTGCCGTTTATAAAATGGTTTCAATAGAGGGCGAAGATGGGAATATGAGAGATACCATCAAAATTTCTTCTAACCCTGAAAAGGTTACGACACCTGGTTTAAAACGAGTTTATCGCATCATCAATAAAGTGAACCATCATGCTGAAGGTGATTATTTGGCGATGGAATATGAGAAGCCGCAGGAACAGGAAAAATTAAAAATGTTTCATCCTGTCCATACCTTCCTAAGTAAATTCGTCACGGATTTCGATGCTGTTGATCTGCAAGTGGATATTTTCAAGGATGGAAGTTTGATTTATGAATTGCCAACCATAGATGAAATCAAGGCATTCACGCAAAAAAATCTCCATGTATTATGGCCGGAGTACCTGCGTGCACTTAATCCTGAAGAATACCCGGTAGATCTAAGCCAGGATTGTTGGGATAATAAAATGAGGAATATAGATGAAGTTAAAGCCAATGTAGAAAGAATGCTTACGAAATGACAATCCTATTTTATTAGAAAGCGGGGCTTTGCCAATGCGTCCATTACAAAAAGAAATCGTAAAAAAATTACTTGTCCAACCAACGATCGACCCTGAAGTTGAATTCAGGAAAAGTGTTGATCTATTAAAAGGGTATATGAAGAAAAATACGTTTCTGAAAAGCTTTGTACTTGGAATATCTGGAGGGCAAGATTCAACACTGGCGGGGTATATTGCCCAAACCGCTGTCAACGAATTGAACGAAGAAACGAATGGCAGCGACTATAAGTTTGTTGCTGTAAGCTTGCCATATGGAGTACAGGCTGATGAAGATGACAGGCAGCTTGCATTAAAATTCATCAAGCCAAGCCAAACGGTTACAGTCAACATCAAGGAAGCTGTGGATGCATCAGTAAAAGCTGTGGAAGAAGCAGTTTCTGAAAAGCTAACGAATTTCTTAAGGGGAAATGTTAAAGCACGTGAGCGAATGAAGGTACAATATGATTTAGCCGGACTTTATAAAGGCGTCGTGCTGGGTACGGACCATGCAGCAGAAGCGATCACAGGTTTCTTTACGAAACATGGGGACGGAGCAGCGGATATCATTCCATTATACCGTTTAAATAAAAGGCAAGGAAAAGAAATCCTGAAATTCGTCGGTGCACCTGAGCGTCTTTATAAGAAAATACCAACGGCCGATTTGGAAGATGACAAACCGTTACTTCCTGATGAAGCGGCTTTAGGCGTTAGCTACGATGAAATCGATGATTACCTTGAAGGCAAGGAAATCAGAACGGAAGCTGCTGAAATCATCGAAGGTTGGTATACTAAAACCGAACATAAACGTAATGAAGCCATTAACGTTTATGATACTTGGTGGAAATAAGAAGCTGATAAGTTATCCCGCATCACATAAGATGCGGGTTTTTTTTGCAAGACATAACAAGCACCTTGGTCAATACATAAGTAATGAAAATTTTACCGGCAAAGGGGGAAACCAAATGTCAACTCTACATATGGATATATCCAGGAATATTGAAGAAACGAGCAAGAAAATTGAATTCTCGGGTGTAATTGGTGTGAAAGCGGGAGATGACCTGATCCATAGTTCAGCATATGGCTATTCCAATCGAGCGGATGAAATCATGAATACGACCGAAACAAGGGTCGGAATTGCTTCCGGTTGTAAACTGTTTACCGCGATAGCCATTTGCCAGTTAATACAAAAAGGGAAACTTAGGTTTAATTCCAAGCTGAAAGACTGTCTTCCGAACGTGTTTCCTGATTTCAACCAAAATGTAACCATACATCACCTCTTAACACACACTTCAGGCATTCCTGATTACTTTGATGAAGCAGTGATGGATGATTTTGAAGAGCTTTGGCAGAAAAATCCGATGTACCATATAAAAGGATTAAAAGATTTCCTGCCAATGTTTCAAGATAAGCTGATGATGTTCGAACCCGGGGAAAGATTTCATTACAATAATGCAGGCTATATTTTATTGGGGTTGATTGTTGAGGAAATAACCGCTCTTGAATTTACTGAATATATCGACAAGAACATCCTTCTGCCTTGTGAAATGAAAAATTCCGGATATTTTTCCATGGATCAGCTACCTAAAAATACTGCATTAGGGTACCTTGACGAAGAAAATGGAGCATGGAGAACAAATGTTTATTCCCTTCCAATCAAAGGTGGTGCGGATGGAGGGGCGTATATTACAACATCGGATATGTTCAGATTTTGGGAAGGGTTACATTCAATTGTTCGATTGTTTCCAGTAATTCAGGATATTATAGTGAAATTACTTCACCTGTACCTTTATTTAAGACGTGGCGTATCATTTTCCATTTCTTGTCTTAGGTAGACCTTTAAGTTCAAGGCTTTTCCAAACAAAGAATTTGTATATTTAGATATCTTGAAGTAGAGTATATTTAATAAACATTATTTTAACCGGTATTTTCCGATGGAGGTTCTTTTTACTTTATGAAGGCAAGATATGAACTCGCGAACATGAACTTAACAGTAAGCAATGTGACTTTACGTAATGCGGCGGATAGTTATGTCCTCTTGAAAGCTGCAGATGATCAAAATAATGAAATCACGATCAAGCTCTCCCATGAACAAGCGGAATTTCTGGAAGCGGAATTAAGGGAAGTGAATCGCCGCCGCAGGGAAAATAGTCCTGATATATCCGGGAATGACCAGGAACAAATGAATGACGACGATTCTTTCAATCTGTTCAGCATTGATTTATTCAATGAAAGTGAACCGAAGTAATTGATAGTATATGCTTATTTACCCCGAATCAAATTTTCTTCTCTGTAACTTTCCTTCCGGTTTAAGATGATGCTACAGAGAGTTTATCATTCCCGCCAATACAAAATCCGAATTTAAGGTTATTGAAAGGCCATTTGGAATGTTTTATGCAAGGTGAACTATCGTTACCTTTATTTTGATTGCTTGAAAAAATTCTTCACCAAAAGGAAAATGGATGATAGTACAGCAAAAACCATGAAAAATACGATGAACCCCCAAAGGCCTACCGCCGCATCCTGAAACTCCATATTCCCCCTGCTGGTAAGGGCTTGCTGTATTTCAATGGCAAATACTAAAACAACCATGACTGTAAAGGTATAAAGGAAAGAGAGTATCGTTATCCCAAAACGCATCCGGGAAATTAAATTAGATAAAAATAACACGAACAAAAATATGATGATACCGATGATTCCCATTATCCAAAAATGCAAATCTTTGTCCGTTGCATTTGAATTTAATGTGTCACTCACAAAGAACAGGATGAAATCGTGAAGATTATTGACGATTTCAGCTAATATTTGGATGATTTCTTTCATTTTTCACACCTCCAATCCTTAGATTATAGCAGGTTATAAATCTATATAGAAGAGGGCGTTGCCAGACTGACCTTCGATGGGAATAATATGAAATCATAGACATGTTAAGAGAAGTATATGCCGGGTAACGTAAAAAACATAAGGACATGCAACGCCAGTATGAGTAAGATTATAGTTAATAAATCAACCAAAATACATAAAAAAATAAAGTAAAAGCGATTCAGGGAAAGTATGTTTAATGCCTTTAGCGATCTTAACCATGGTTTGTTGTTTTGATCGTTTTCTTTATAATAATACTAGTAAAAAATATCTTTACTTAATGCTTTCATGGGTGGAGGAAAAAAGAATGAGTGATGTACATGATCATGCTTTAACGGTAATTGATTTTATGAAAACCGGTCACAAAACTTGCTTTGTGAAAGTCATCGGTTTTGATGGTGAATCCGGACAGGATTTTGAAGGCGAAGTTAAGTTTGTCGGTGATTTGCCTTTTGGAGATTTGATACATCCTGAGCGGTCACATCTATCTTCGACTTGCAGGGAGTTCGTTCGGGATGATTTGTTGCACAGATACAATTTAGGGCAGTTTGAATGAAGTGGGCAATATTTTAGGGAATCCAATGAGTTGACATTCTGCTCACTTGTTTAAAATTGGTAAAATGCAGGGTATATAGAATATGGTATGTAGGAACTTTTCTATGCCAATCTTCTCTTTTAACCGACAAAATAGCATATTTCTCCCTATTTAACTCTCGGACTTTAATCCTTATAATATTAAATAGGAAAATATGACATTTAGTGTAGGATTATACTGTTTCTGAGGTGAGTTTCATGGTTTATGCAGATATTTTGAGTAATATACACTCTGCTATCTCCAGTAAAAAAGCTGATTTGAATGTGAAAATTGAACGTTTAGAAAATGCGAAGAACGATATTATAAAAGAGCAGAGCATGTGTCTGAACGAGATTAGGAAAATAAATGACCCTGAGCTAGGTGGCAGCTGGACAGGGAATCGCTCGGATCAATTTCAGGAAGCACGTCATGATGCCTATAATGTGATGTTCAGTATCATTCATGACGATTATGACGATTACCAATGGAAAATCGAGGCGATGATTACAAAGCTGAATGCCGAGAATACGCTTCTGAACATAGCGGGGAATATAGCCCACGAAGCCGACTCCCTTTTGAACAAAGGCGAAGAGGCATTTGAGCAGCTGGAAAGTAAAATATCCGATTTAAAAAGGCGGTTGTTTTAATGACGACAATCAAACTGAATCATCCTGCCGTAATGAAGCAAGTCGATCAGGTGAAGACGGCACTTGGTACAGTCACGCTTGGAAATTTGCCGGCAGGCGAGCTTGGCAGCAATAAATTGGAATTCACTTCGAAATGGATCGACCGGGAAACGAACCTGGAAAAGGTCTTCGAGCAATATATCAAAATCGTCCAGAAAAATGTGGAAGATACCCGTGCCAACATTGACTTATTAAAAGAACAGGATGAAGCCATCGCCCATGTGTCTTCACATGGGTATCCTACGCGATGAAAATATATGAAGCGAAGACATTGACGGCCGCAACCAAGTCGCGCGCCAAGCAATATGAAGAACTAAAGAAGGAAGTCGCAGCCCTGAAAAAGGAATTTCAGGGCATCGTCGGCTTGGACAACGAGTTTCAAGGGGCCGGTGCCACTGCCATCAAAAGCTTCTATGAAGCGCAAATCGAGGTGGCGGACGCCTGGATGGAACTATTCACGACCCAAATCAGTTTTTTGGAAGGCATTCCGGCCAGCCTGGATGAGGCGGACCTCTCCGGAAATACGGTAGTCGAGGTTCCCTTTTTAGATGGGGAAGTCTCGAACGGCATCAACCAAGCGAAGTCGCTTGTCGATGAACAAGCGAACGATCTCCAAAGGATCCTCGACAGCATTGACGATATCCTGCCTCTTGATAGGTTCGACCAAAAGGACTTTAATGAAAAAATCACGCTGGCCGGACAAAGGCTGGATGATACCATGACAAAGGTCGAGAATGTCGACCGGCAATTGGTCGAGGAATATGATGTGTCCGTCGGGCAGGAAAACGTGGCCGTTGGCCTCTTCCGCGCCTTGCTTGATGCCACCAAACAGGACGGCAACGTTTCGCCGATGACGTTCAACCAATCGGCATTCAAGAATAGTGACGTCTATCAAGTGAAGGATGAAGTCGCCAGTCAGATGAAAGACTATCAAACCTTCAAAAAGCAGCAAGCCGAAGCCCGAAAAATCGAACAAGAAATGGAAGAACTCGAAAACCGTCCATGGTACGAAAAAGCCTGGGATACGACAAAAACCTTTACAGGTGAATTCACGGGATATTATGATTCAATCAGGGCATCAACCGGAGTCGATCCAGTAACCGGACGCAAGCTGTCCGATGCCGAACGAATCGCCGCCGGCGCCATGGCCGCCGCTGGATTCATCCCCGTCGTCGGCTGGGCCGGCCGGGCCATCAAAGGCGGCAGCGCCATCTACAAAACCGCCAAAGGACTCAACGCAGCGGACCATGCGCTCGATGCCTATAAAACGACAAAAAGCTTTAGCCTCCTCCAGAAAACCGAATACGGCATATACGGCCTCCTCGCAGCCAACGGTCTCAGCGAAGCGGTCACCGGCAAAGACATGTTCGGCAACCAGCTAACCGAGGATCAGCGCCAGAACGGGCTGTTGATGGCACTCGGAATCGGCGGTGTGGCAGGTGCGGCGAAGGTCGTTGATAAAGTGGCGAGTGGTACAAAGTTCGTCCCTTACAGCAAGGAATTTGCGCAAAAGCAGGTTCAGTACGCAAAAGCATTCGGCCGGCAAATCGGCAATGTGGAAGTACCTCTTCGTATCAGAGTCGAAGAGTTAGCCACGGCGTATGGAAACAACTACAAGCATGTCACTTTTGATAAAACGACTATTAAGGAAATTGTACTGAAGTTTGCGGTGAAGAGTGATGGCGGTAAGGGTACAGGCAAAGTAGTGCTAGCAAACGGATCCATTGAAATTACAAAAGTGGAGTATGGAAAGCATTATACAAGAGAGCGAATGAAGAAAGTTTTAAAACCGAATATTGAATATACATCCCCTAGTGGTCATCTATATAAAACAGACGAAAAGGGTCGGATAACAAGTGTAGAAGGTTCTCTCGACTTAGGCAGTGGTAAACGAAACAATTATGCACAGCGGATTGCTGGAAGGGAAGATCGCTTGCCAGATGATCAAGGGGGCCACTTAATCGCCAGCATATTTAAAGGGTCTGGTCATCTAGACAACCTTGTTCCTATGAATGCCAACCTGAATATGGGAGAATGGAAAAAACTCGAAATATCTTGGGCAAAAGCTTTAGACAGTAATCCTCCTAAAACAGTTGAAGTAAAAATTTATCCTGTGTATGAGGGAAGTTCAACTCGACCTACAAGTTTCGACATAGAGTATAAAATTGACGATGGTCGTTGGGAGTTAAGAACATTTGAAAATAGAGCAGGGGGATAAAAAATTGAATGACTCAAAACTAAATGATTATTATCAGAATATAGCTCAAACTGTAAATGAGATGATTCCAGAAGAATGGAGTAATGTAATTTTGTATGGAGAAATTACTGAGGGGACAGGGACTGCGTTCTTTTTCTATCAGTCTAATATTAATGATACACTCATATATAGCCATGATATCCCTGAATTATATAGTATTAGTAGAAGGGAGTATAGAGATACCTGGCGGAGGTTAATAAAGGTCTTAAAAGAATTATCAGATGAATTTAAAAAAAATAATCAAGAACAATGGACCAATTTAACTTTTACTTTAGAAAGTTCAGGAAAATTTAAAGTTGACTATGATTATGAAGATCTATCAGATGCAGATGATCACGAAAGAAGGGTTATTTGGGAATATACTCGTTTGGGTCTATTACCTGAATCTGAATATGATAAGAGTATTTTAGAAGAATACCTTAAGAAAGAATGATGTAGGGCAAGAAAAGCTTGTTCGTATGACCTTAACGCAAAAGTTAAGGTCTTTTCATTGTTGAAATAGAATATGTATCATCTTAGTTATATCGGTTACCTCAGAAAAAAGGCCGTCAGGTCAAGAAAAACTTTCTTTAGAAAATATATGGATTTACTGACCTCAGGCAAGGTGCCTTGAATATAGTAGCGAGTGGTACAAAGTTCGTCCCTTACAGCAAGGAATTTGCGCAAAAGCAGGTACAGTACGCAAAAGCATTCGGCCGGCAAATCGGCAATGTGGAAGTACCTCTTCGTATCAGAGTCGAAGAGTTAGCCACGGCGTATGGAAACAACTACAAGCATGTCACATTTGATAAAACGACGATTAAGGATATCGTGCAGAAGTTTGCGGTGAAGAGTGATGGTGGTAAGGGTTTAAATGGAACTGGGAGTAAACCGGGTTTTAACATAGGGAAAGAGGACTTGGAAACTCTTAGAATAAAACTAGGTGTTCCTGAAACTCAAACAATTGCTATTGGAAAAACAGATGTAAAAGGTTTAGAAGGTAAAATATTTGAGGGTGGCTCACCTAAAGTTAGAAAAGAAGCAGGTTTACCTGATTTAGACACAGTAATGCCCAATAGGCCAATTAAGTCACCTTCTTCCCATCCTTTATCTACTAGACATGCTGAGGAAGGTGTAATTAATGAATTCATTTTGGAGGTTGAAAGAGTAGGTTTGAAGGCAGAGGAGGTTACCGGTACATTAAATTTACATCAATCTAATCCAAAAGGTGCCTGTACAACTTGTATACAAGGAATTATTAATCCAAATGTTAAACCAGGAATATTCATGCAACTAAGTAAAAGGTACCCTGAGTTAACCATAAAGTTATCTTCTGAGACAGTAGAAGGGGTTAAACCTGCAGGGAAATTATCCTTTATTTTGAAAAATGGAGTTTTGATTGAATAAGGAGGAAAAGTTTGTGATAGAAAAAATTAATGAAATGAACGCCGATTTACAGGTAGCATTTCTTTTAACTTTGTCTGAAAAAGTTATTGGCATGCTTTCGAACTCTTCTGGGTATAAAGATGCAGTAGGAGCAATTGACTTATGCTGGAGTTGGGTAGAAAACAAAAACATTTCTGGAGATACTATCTATCAATTTTTAGATAATGCTGATGAAACAGGTCTATTCATTCTAATGCAATTTGAGGAGAACGAATTAAAGGTGAAGGCTTGGAACTGCATTATTGATGCAATTGCTTTTGCTGATTGGAAAGCTTACATTGAGCAAGGGGAAAAATATTTACCTGCTCCAATAGAATCAGTGGATGAAGATCTATTTCATCATTTCTTAAATAATTTCTTAGAAATTAACCAAGGAACGGATGAAATGATCTATCGTTTAATTGATATTTTACAAGATAATTATTCAAAGAATAAAATTGATGCAAATATAAGAAAACAAATTTTATCTAGCATTGAATAAGTAGTTATACAAAGGGTTGTTCAGCTTTTCCCTTTAAGTTCTTGTTTTACACGCGCTAATAAAGCAACAAAGTAGGTTATGTAAATTGTTAGCGGATGGGTTAACTATGATTATGAAGATCTATCAGATGCAGATGATCACGAAAGAAGGGTGATTTGGGAATATAATCGTTTAGGCCTTTTACCTGAATCTGAATATGATAAGAGTATTTTAGAAGAATACCTCAAGAAAGAATAATGGAGGATAAGAAAAGTTTGTATTTTTTATAAGACCTTGACGGTAAAGTTAAGGTCTTTTCATTGTTGAAATAGAATATGTATCATCTTAGTTATATCGGTTACCTCAGAAAAAAGGCCGTCAGGTCAAGAAAAACTTTCTTTAGAAAATATATGGATTTACTGACCTCAGGCAAGGTGCCTTGAATATAGTAGCGAGTGGTACAAAGTTCGTCCCTTACAGCAAGGAATTTGCGCAAAAGCAGGTACAGTACGCAAAAGCTACAATAACAGACATAGCGAGATCAGGAAAAACCACGTTAAAAAATATAGGTGAAGAAATAGGTAAAAATGAAATCCCTAAACGGGTAAGTATGGAACAAGTATCCCTCGGAGGACAACCCCTTCGCCAAGTTATGATGGAAAAGCAGACAATTAAGGAAGCCTATCAGAAATTTACGGTGAAGGATAGCAAAGTAGAGGGAGTTTCAGGGGAGAGTATTTCTAAGGGTATAGATAATGTTAGAAATGGTGATCAATACACGAAAGTAAATCGTAAGAAGACCTTAAAACCCAATGTAGAGTATACAACAAAAGAAGGATATAAATATACCACTGATGATAACGGGCGTATTGCAATTGCTGAAGTTAAATTAGAATTTGGTAAAGCAAAACAAAATCCTTATGCCCAAAGAAAGGTTGGAGGAGGCGATAGACTATCAAACGATGATGGTGGACATTTAATTGCAATTATCTTTAAAGGTTCTGGTGAAATAGATAACTTAGTACCCATGAATGCTACTTTAAATAGGAGTGAATATAAGACTCTAGAGAATACATGGAAGAAGGCTTTAGTAAAGGGGAAAGAAGTAACCATTAAAGTAAAACCCATATATGAGGCACACTCAGCTAGACCAAGTGAGTTTAAAATCAACTATGTAATAGATGGTAAAAAATATTCCGATAGATTAACTAATTATTTAGGAGGTAAGTAGATGGAAAGCAAAATAATGGAGCAGACATATCAACAAATTGCGAATACATTAATTAATATAATTCCAGAGGATTGGAAACAAATCTTTTTTTTTACGCTGAATTTAGAGAAGGTTATAAAAAAGTTTTTCTCTATTATTACCCTAAAACTGGAGGGGAACCAGTATATAGTCTGGATATAACAGATTTATTTAATGTTGATGAGGAAGAGTTTGATGGGCTTGATGATGATTTGTATAATTGTTTTTCGAAATTGCGTGAAGAATTTAAGGAGCAAGGACAGGAACTATGGACAAACCTAACTATCATTTTAGATAACACAGGAAAAATGAAAAAAAATTATGGATATGAGGATATTTCAGAACTTAGCCCTGTAGAAAAACAAGATAAATGGGAAGCTGAATATCTAAAGTAAAACATAATATAGAATGAAACCCCTTGATTGGCTAAATACCTTTCAAGGTTTCTTCTTTTGAGGGCTACCTAATGCCGAAAAAATAGTCCCCCAAGCTCTTATTCTGGGGGAACATTAAACGCACTTCAATATTCTTCTAAAATCCGCTAAAAATATTGATTCCTGCGGGCGGATCTAATTATATACTTAGTAAATTCCCACCGAATCAAATCCGGCAGCAGCTGCAGCCTCTTCCTTGCTGCCTTCACCATAAATATCAATTGCAGACTGAACAATAGCCTTACGAGCGTCACTAAAATCGGAATTTGGCGTTAAATAAATGCTTATTGCACGATAGTAGATTTGTCCTAACTTGTGCCTTCCAATTTCTTGACCAATCTTGTATGCAGCGTGGTTTGTAATCGAGGAGTTAACATGGACACCGCCGCCATCTACCGAAGTTGGCATGTGATAAAATTCATCCATATGAGCCGGATAGACTCCACTGCCATATGCAGCTCTTTCCGCATTACTTACTACAACACTGTTTGGATTACTCAAGCTGCGCAATCTCGTTACACCGTCAGCTTTAGCAGCTGGTGCCATAATATCCTCACCCATTTCCCAATCATCGTCGTCAACAAGTGCACCAAAGACGTCAGCAAATGATTCGTTTAGTGCTCCAGATTGATTGCGGTAAACTAAATTTGCTGTATGAGTGATGACGCCATGAGTCATTTCGTGGGCAGCAACGTCAAGACCGGCTGATAGTGAAATAAAGAACTCACCGTCACCATCCCCATAGGTCATCCAACGCCCATTCCAGGATGCATTGTTGTAATTATTGCCATAGTGGACCTTGGAAATGATTGCCATCCCTTCACCGTCAAGAGAATTTCGGTCATGCTCATTAAGGTAATAATCATATACCTTTTCCGAATTATAGTGTGCATCGACAAGAGCCCGATCATAGTCGCTGATAAATGCAGCAGAATTCCCCACATATAGAGTATCATTACTGGAACTATTATCATTTTTAGCATCAAACGTAAGTATTCCATCAAGACCATTATGAGAGTAATCAGCTAACGCAAACTGAGTTCCAGATTTAGGTTCCTTCACTTGGGTAATATGTAATTCCCTGTGAGCACCATGTACCCCTTTTCCAGCACCTTTTTGTGTTTTCATTTCATCAGCATGCATTAAACCATTATACTTATCGATGATTTCACCCGTGTTTGCATCCACAAAGACAAACCAGTTGCCAGGCTCATCCCCCATGAAGTTAACATTCACTTTATAAGCTGTATGATTCTCTCCTTCAAAAGGATAGACTACAAGCTCAGAAGTTGGCTCATACGTTAGCTCTTCAGGGGCATTGACAGATGATAGTGCCTGATTTAGTGCTGCATCACTGCTTAAGGAGGCAGTCGTGTACACCGCATCATCGGCAATCGTCTGATTTACTCTTCCGTTGACGGATACGACTTCATTATTCTTGTTAAAATGAACAATAACTTCGGTTCCTTCTACGTTCACTCCATTTATTGATTGATTAAAGCGAACGTGGGTCATACCGAGTTTATCTTTTTGTGAATCTTTTACTTTTAAGTTTTTATCTGGATTTTTAATTCCAGTTTTACCTTCGTTTTTCTTTAAATAATTTAATGCATTGGAAGGGTTGCTAGAAGAGAATTTCTCAGCAAATCGCTCCTTCACAAAAACAGGAACGCTTGCCTTCTCATTCCACTTTTTAGAAGCTTGTACACTACTAGCCACCTTCGAATCAACCGGCTTCGCAAATACATTACCGGCTGGGATAGAACCTACCAACAACGCTGACGATAGAACTGCAGGAACAATAAACTTTTTCTTCAAATCGATACCCCCCCTAATTTTTTTCATCTACTTTATTATAGATTAATAAAAGTTAATTCGCATGAATAATTAGAATTATTATAATTTTATAAAAACTATTAAAAACCCAGATGCTATCTTGTGGTAGGTATAATTTACCGCTTGATATTGTGATGAAATTAAAAATACTTCTAAATTTATTGGATTTTCTATACTTTTTTTGTAGTTAATTTAAACTAATTATAAAAAGTAGGATCTTAGCTAGTTAATGAATATGCATTATAATAGGTATAATGATAGTCGGTTTGACACGGAAGCTTTGCGGGCATGATGCACGGCCATGCCGTCAGGTTTTAGATTACTACCGATAAACTTGGGCGTATTGTAAATGTAGATGCTACTGAACTTGTATTGAAAAAGGCTGAAAGAAATAAATATGCTCAGGCAAATGTAGGTGGAAAAGACAAATTAGCAGATGATGATGTCGGACATTTAACAGGAGCACAATTTAATGGACCTCCTGATATTGATAATCTTGTACCACAAAATAGTCAAATTAATAGGAAGGGTGGAGTTTGGTACGAAATGGAGACTGAGTGGGCCAACGCATTGAAAGAGATATGCCCAAGGAAGTCTCTGTTAGCATTGAACCAATCTATTCTAATAATTCAATGCGACCTGATTCCTTTATAGTTAAATATGAAATTGAAGGCCAATTCCCAGTGATTCGTGAGATCGCAAATAAATCAGGAGGCTGATGTTGATGAGTATTGAAATAGAATTAAACAAGCTATAAAGTGAAATTGCACAACAGATTAATGATATGATTCCATAATTTGTGTTTTAATGGTGAAGTTAATGAGAGGGAAGGAGGAGTTTTCTTCTTTTTTAAGCCCAAAGGTGAGGAGCAACACGTTTTTTCACATTATATTCCAAAACTATATAGTGTAGATAAGAGAGCTTACAATAAAGAGCTACATAAGTTATTTCAACTAACTGCAGAACTCCAAAAAGTTTTTACTTATAACGATCAAGTACCTTGGTTTTCGGTGACATTATTAGTAAATGATACAGGAAGGTTATACAAATTGGCTTGAAAGTGAATTTGGTCCAACAGCTAGAATTAAGTATTTTGAATATAAATATATAAGCGACAACAAAGAACAGCTAGATTTAGATTTAATAGAGAGAATGAAAGAATTTGAAGAAAATTAAACAAAAAGCACCTGATTTTGCCATTTAGGCACAGGTGTTTTTTGTTTTTCTAAGAAGAAATTCAAGTATAAACCACATTAAAGCAGGAATTCTTATTTAAAGAATTCCTGCTTTGCATACTATTTGTTAAGAAAGGATTTTTCGAAAAATTCCAGAAGGTGTTCTAGAGTGATTGGGTCACTGTATGTGGATGCTTTACTATTTATTTCAAATATACGATCGTTCTTAACTGCAGGTATATTTTTCCATGTGTCGGTCTCCACAAATGAATTAACCACATCCGGGTTTTTACTAAAGATAATATAATCTCCAGTATACTCAGGAAGCACTTCCGATGAGAGGACATAAATGCCGGACTTAAGGGCTTTTTCTTTTACTTTTTCAGGCATTTTCAACTCCATTGCTTGATACAATATTTCTGTCCCACGCGCATAATTATTTCCGAATACATAAAACTCTTTAGCATCATTTTCAATGACAGAAACGGTTGCATCTTCACCAATTTTTGCACGTATCGCTTTTCCTGCGGATGCTGCACGCGTTTTGAAATCATTAACCCATTCTTTTGCTTCCTTTTCTTTATTTAAGAGTTTTCCGATTTCTATTTGCTGTGATAAATAATCTAATTTTCCCCAAGTGAATACTACAGTTGGAGCAATTTCATTTAGCTTTCCAATATTTTTCATCTCGGATCCCGCTATGATAAGGTCCGGTTCCAGTTCAATGATTTTCTCCAGGTTATCTTCTGATACGACTTCCACTCCCTTTAGTCTTTCTTTAAAAAGGGGATTCATATTAGTCCATTGATCTATCCCGACGACATTACCTTCTAAGGCCAATACATTAGGTCCATTAGAGAGAGCAATTATTCTTTTTGGGTTTTTAGGAATCTCAACAGGACCTGTTTCTGATTGATAAGTAATTGTTTCTTTTTTAGTCTTGGATGCATTATTATCGTTCGCTGTCTCTTTGTTCCCGCAGGCACTAAGAATAAGTGCAAACAAGAGCAGGAAGGGTATGAATAGCTTTTTCATTCTGATTTTCTCCTTACTAATTATAGTGTAGGTTAAAAACATATCAAAAAAATACGTGTAATTAATAATGATATTCATTTTCAATGACTACTTCAACATATTAATAGGAATGATAATCATTGTCAATAACTTTCGGGAGATTGCCAAACTCCGTGAACCAAACTGTCAATCTACTTGTAAAAATATGTTTGGACCTGGTTGGAGAAAAGCTATGACATTACATGGAGGAATAGGGTACTCATATATTAATGAAGGAAAAAAACTATCCGGTAGTTGGTCTAAAGGTAGCCAAGGAGGAGAGGCAAGGTAAGGTCAGGGATTTTTGATAGATAAGAACCATTTTCAATTGGCATACTAGAAGGATACGCTGGCTACGCTAATTTGGAAATCCCTGCTTATCCAAGCGACAAAGACCGAACAAGCCTTTTCCGAAGAAATGCTAAAAAAATTGGCTGATTTTCTCATTCTTTCGTTAGTGCAACCCTTTTTTTCTCATTTACATGATGATAATCATCATACCTTTCCTAAAACGGCTTCTTCACTTTTTAATATAGCGAAATTGTTTATCAAGGATAATTCAACACAACCTTCGAGTCATTTGAATATGTTCGGTCGGCACTTGTCTCTAATATTAGTCTTGGAATTAGCGCCTGTATCGAAATGTTTAGTTATGAAAGATATTTATTCCTTTCTGTACTATAGTTATACTTCCAAATTTGAGTTCAAATATATATGACATTTCTTTTAATATCTCATAATATAATTATGTAAATAGAAAGGGAATGCAAAAATCGGCAAAAGAGTTCAACTATTCTATTCCTGACCCTTCACTGGACTCAATGGCAACACCGTTAAGTTGGAAATATGAAAATTGAAGCATACATCCCCGGAGAAACCCAACATGGCTGCCAAAGTATAATTTATTTATTTGGTGATATGATTTTCTTGCTGGAACAAAAGAATTTAGGAATCAACGATGAAGCAAACAAGGAAGCATGGCCAAATACGATGAAAATTTTATATATATATATAAAATTCGAAAATCACCTCATACATATTGAAAATTGTGCAGAATCATGGAAAATGAATTAATTTGCATTCATTTCTAAACTTTAAGCAACTTGTCCACACCTTCCACCAATACATGCATATACAATAGTAAGGAGGGTGTTAGGATGGAGATAAATTGTTGTTTTGAGGAAAAATGTTTTGTGGACAATGATCCCCGTACAGTATGGTTCCCTGGGAAACATTGTAAATGTAAATGTAAATGCAAAAAGGACAAGCGCCGTAAACATTAAGTGAATGATAAAAGTTGTTCAACAGAGGCAGTCCTTGTGGCTGCCTTTTTTATTTGGATATGCAGGTACGATTAGTAAATTTATTAAGGACAATTTTGTAGCCTTAAAATAAAGATCGATTAAAAATAAGTCTTAAGCTTATTTAATAGCAAATGTAAAAACCCCATTTTGAAAAAGGAATGATTCAAAAATGGAGTAACACTTTTTACCTAAGTATAAGATTTTTATAAGTTTGATTAAATATCCTTTTTCCACTAAAACACACGTTTGTTTTAGTGCATTTATTCACAAATCCTCTTTAATTGAAGGATAATTAATCAAGGTGTATTCAATATTAAATTATAGTCTAACCTTAACCTCAGTACCGTCCTTAGCTTTGACATCTACTAGCACGATCCCTTTATAATTTTTTAGTTCCTTGACGATAGGCTTTAGCGTTTTTTTGTCTATTAGCGGAAAGGTAAAGTCCAGTTTTTTCCTTTCGAAGTGCTCTTTTGTCCATTTGTTTGCATTTTGCTGGAAAAATTTTGAAGACAAAATTGAAATAACAATGTTTAAAAAAGCATATGGAATTGGGATGGATAACCGAACGTCTTTTGCTTTCACTTTTACATGCATCATAAGCAAATCACTAATCAATGATGACCGAAACGGTATCACCGTTTGCCGATTTAATATCAACTATCTGGCCATCTAATTCGTTTTCGATTGCTTCAATAATAAGGTTTATGTTTATATCTTTAACGTATTTTTCCGATTGCGGAATACTAGCTGCGATGCTGTGTCCAGCCATTAATACGACCTTGACGAGTTTTATAGGCAAATTGACCGTGACGTTATCATTTTCGGCTGATACAACACGAATTTTTAATGTTTTATCTAAATATTTAGTCGGTTTTTCAAAAAGCTTATTACCTGTTTCTTCTTTCTCTTTTAATACTTGAATCAGTTCTGATCCCTTATTCGCATCAATCTTCCCTTCTTGAACCATTGTTAACACTCTTGTAATTTCATCTTTCATGATAAATGCCTCCTTATTCCTCTTTTAAGAGTTTAATAGCTTCTTCTGGTGTGATTTCTCCACTCTCTAACATGGTGACAACTTTTTTCTCGTCTACTTCATTTTTCTTCTTCTGCACATATCCAAGGGATGAAATGATGTCTGTTAGCTTACCTCGAACCGTTGGATATGAAATCCCCAGTTCCTTTTCAACTTCCTTGATATTCCCTCTGCATGTTAAAAATACTTCCACAAAATGAAGCTGATCCTTTGATAAAGATGCCAGCTTAGATAATTCAAACTCATTTTCAATCGTGGTGTGACAATGAGAGCACTGTAATTTTGTAATTTTCAATGTTTCACTGCAAACAGGACAATTTGTAATTACTTTATAAGCCATAATGAAATTCCTTTCTTTTGTGTGATTCGATTATATAACAAGGAATTAAAAATATAAATAATTAAATTTATGTTTTTAACTAAAAAAATCAATAATATTAATTTACCATTTAATATTATTGATTATCTGTTTCCGTTATTCATTCAAGAATTATATTTACCATAGTGGTGGATTGGTGAAATCCCCAGTTACATATTGAGCACGATCACTTAGGCTATGAGATGCTGATTAATAATTTCTGGATATTCGATATTAATATTCCACCTGAGGATGATTCAGCAGTCGTAGGATTGATGTATTATTAAATGATTTAGAACTTGAAAATTACTTCGTCTATATTTTAGTTAATCGAAGGTGCTATCATTGAATAAAGCTTAGATTTTTAAACGACTTTAATGTTATATTTTTTAAGTACAGTGAAGGATATTATATCGAAAATTATACGACTATATTTTAATCCCGTCCTAAATTTTGAACGGGGTCTTCTTAGCCTGTTTTTCCTGTATAATAATACTATATTTTACATTCAGGAGGGATTATTCATGGACCACGTCAGCAGTTTAATAGGGCTTTTTGCAATCATACCGATTTTGTTTTATCTGGGACTTATTGTTTTAAGTGTTTATTTCATAATTAAGGTAATAAAATTCATCAATGCAAAGACAAGATTAGATCAAGAAAGAAATGAAAAGCTGGATGAATTGATAAAAGCTATTGACAAAGAAAAAGAAAATCGAAATTAGCCTTTATAAAATAAAAGCACAGTCCCATTAAGGGTTGTGCTTTTGTTATTTTACAAGAATTGTATGGATGATGAATCCATAATAGGTCCACTTAAAAGGGCGTTTTTTTTGTAACGTCAAGGGGGGTGTACAAGCATTTCCTAATAAGTTCCATAACATATTAGGAGGTGATAAAATTGCCAGTTAAATTAGAAACTTTATTGAATCGTTCGGAAAAGAATATGGGCAGCGGAATTCATCCAGTCGTAAAAGAATCAGCATTGGAAATGGTTAAACGGGCATACGAAGAGGGCATTTTTGTCCAAATCAGCGCAGGTTATCGGTCTATGGAAGAGCAAGCAAAGCTATATGGTCAAGGACGCCTGGGTTATATCTACGATGGAAAAAACTATAGTGATTTATCGAAACCGAGAGTGACCAATGCGATGCCAGGTCAATCTTACCATAACTATGGACTAGCCATTGATTATTTCATTGTCAGCGATGATGGAAAGAATGCCATTTGGACAATTGATGCAAAATGGAAACGGGTAGCGGAAATTGGTAAATCCTTGGGCTTTGCATGGGGCGGGGATTGGTCAAACTTTAAAGATTATCCGCACTTGGATATGACGGACGGACTAACTTATTCCCAGTTAAAGGCGGGAACAAAGCCTAAACTGATATCAAAAGTGAATGGAACCACTCCACCAGCAACACAAGTCGAATCGGATGTCATTGTTAAAGATACGCCTGCAAAGGACAGCGGCAATCAGACTATCAAGTCCATCCAAAGGACATTAAATAGCCGGTATAATGCAAAGATAGATGTGGATGGTTATTATGGTCCTAATACTAAAAAAGCTTTGATAAAGGGTTTCCAAACCGAATTGAATAAACAATATGGTGCAAAGATTAATGTTGATGGAATATGGGGACCCCAAACAAAAGCGGCATCACCTAATGTTAGGGAAGGGGCGAAAGGGAATATCACCTATATTCTTCAAGCTGCACTTTATTTGGAAGGGCAAAATCCACATGGCATAGATGGTATCTTTGGAAGCGGAACGGAAATAGCGGTTAAGGCATTTCAAAGGGCCAAGGGAATACCTGCAGACGGTATTGCAGGTGAAAATACCTTTGCAAAACTATTGGGATAATATATGAAAATAAAACGATAATGCTTAAATCTTAAATGCAATTGGCTTAGAAAAAAAGCCCTAAAAATGAGGGCTTTTTTTGTTTGAATAAAAAATGGTTTTATAATAGCAGTTTTTTTAAAAGTGAATATTCCAATCGTTCAAGAAACGTAGTATAAGAAAGGTAAGAATACATACTGGGACAAGAAATGTGACCGCATTTACGATATGGAAGTACTTCAATGTGGGATGCTTTATACCCTTGACTTTAATCACTAAATAAAAGAATGATAAGGTTGCGATAATTGGGCATAGCAAACCAAGATCTGTTAAAATCCTTGATATTGGATAGTTCATGATACTAAGTCCAATAAGGAATGAAGCAAGGCAGATAATATTGATAACCGACAAAATGGTTGGTATTAATAATAAGTTCTTTTTTACTGTCTCCATAATTTTCACCTCCAAAGTGATAATCCCACGCGTTAACTTATACTATCCACTGATTAGGTAGCAAGGCAAGGTTAAGGCTTTGTTAAAAGTAAAGGTTGATTTACTAGTGCAAAGAGAAAATATCCAAAAGTTGTCCTTTCACAAATATGAATTGTAATATTTTTCGAGCATTTATACTCATTTTTGTTCACTTAAAATTGACTGAAATATAATGGTCTTTTTAATTTTCCATCACATTTGGACAATAAAGTTAAAGGAGGACATAACTTTATTGGAGGAAAAATATGAAAAGAATATGGAAAAAGCCAATTTTGCCTATCGCCTCTATTAGTCTAGCGTCATTGATGATTGTAAATGCGATTCCTGAAACTCCAGTTCAAGCAGAATTGAATGTTCAATCACAGGTGAAAATGAAAAGTCATGTGCTTCCGCTGGGAACGTCTTATTTGCATGAGCGAAGAACTTCCATGAATCCAGCGCCTGGATTGACGTATACCAAAATCAATCGTGGTGAAACATCTTCTAAAGACTATTTCACAGTGGATGTGGCATTTGTAGAAACACAGAAGCAGGCAAAGATATTGTTGGGAGGTTTAAAGAGAGACGGTTTCAAAAATGCCCGCATTATAAGGGAACCGGATCGGGCCTTGGATGACCGGGAAAAAGGTCCACTTGGATACATTGTTCGCATCGGCCAGTATCAGCAGGAAGCGGATGCAGCCGAAATGAGAAACAAGTTATCGGATAAGGGATATTCGGGTCTACGGACTGTGTATACGGGTGAAGACGGTGAGAAAACAACAGGACCTTGGGTAGTGAACGTACTTGAAGTGGATCAGGATCGATTTCAAGGGCATGTGGTGCCTGAATTAGCAAATGACGCAGTGATAGGAAAAGAAACATTGAGCCAAATGGCTGATAGAAATGATGCCATTGCAGGAATTAATGCTGGATACTTTGTTGTTGGAGCCAAGGATGGAACACCAGGCGATCTTGCCGGTATATTCGCTAGCAAAGGTCAACTTGTCAGTGAAGCGATAAATGGCCGTTCAGCTCTGATTTTATCTTCTGTTGAAGAGAAGGCCAACATTGCATCTGTTTCCACGTCCATTCAGGCTACTTCATCCGATGGTGCGGTTAGGGAAGTGGATGGATTAAATCGTAAGCCGGGATTGATCCGCAATTGTGGCGGTGTTGGAGGAGATACGACAACAGAACGCCCGAAACATGATTATACTTGTATGGATGAAAGTGAGCTTATCCAATATACATCCGTATTTGGAGAAAAGACGGAATCGGGCGATGGTGTGGAAGTGGTAGTGAATCATGCCGGGGAAGTGGCAGAAATCCGTAACCATCGTGGGGGAATGATTCCAAGCAGCGGTTCTGTTCTTGCAGGAACGGGGGAAGCGGCAGAATGGCTTCGTGACCATGCCCAACAAGGAATGAAGATTCAGGTGAAAAGTGAAATCATCGGGGATGGAAAGCCATTAAAATTAGACCAAACCACTAGCATGATTAACGGAGGTCCTCGATTATTGGAAAACGGAGAAATTTCCATTAATGCCGTAGAGGAAGGTTTTCACTGGGAAGAAGATCCTGGGTTTTATTATCGTTTTGGGGAACGTCGTAATCCGAGAACGCTTGCAGGAATAAAAGAGAATGGAAATCTATTATTTGTCACTATAGATGGGCGCTCACCGGGATGGAGTGTGGGGGCAAATTTTGAAGAAAGTGCAAAAGTCATGAAGTCATTAGGAGCCGTAGATGCCATCAATCTTGACGGCGGCGGATCGACGACCATGACAGTTGGGGCTGACCGAGTCACAAGACCATCTGACGCAACAGGTGAACGCCCGATTGCCGACGGAATATTGTTAGTAAAATAATAGATGAACATGTAAAGAAGGTAAAGGGTAACTTCTTCATATATTCAGAAGATATCTTTAAGCAGTGATAGTAGTTTTAGTTCAAACCGGCCATCACGAATAAACTAAAAAATCTCTTCAGATAGGTTTCTGAAGAGATTTTTTAATAATGGGATCATCCGACCCAGATCAATTTAATATAAGGATTTTGAAATACTTTCAGCAGTTTTTAACAATAAAGAGATATGTTGTTCCATCGATTCCTTATTCCAGCGAAAGACAGGCCCGGAAATGGAAATAGCTCCAATGACTTTTCCTTTAGCACCGAATACTGGTGCTGATAATGCAGCTACATTCTTCGTGATTTCTTCCTCATTAATTGAGTAACGGGTATTTACTATAATTTCTAATTGCTGTTGTAGCATTTTTCTTTCTTCCTCTGGAAGGTGGTTTAATACTTGTGCCTGTAAGCCTTCGTTTAGAAATGCCAATATTACCCGTCCGCTTGAGCCAAGTTGTAGCGGAATCCTATTGCCAACCCCTGCTCTTCTGCTTATTTCCTGATTACTGACATGTTCAATTACACACATCCTAACCATATTTGTTAACATATAAAACCCTACCGTTTCCTGTGTCTCGTCTCTTAATTTAATTAGTTGTGGATCGATTATTGAGACAAAAGGTACATCGGTGATTATTTTATTTGCATAATCAATAAACACCGTACCAAGTGAATATTTTTTAGAATCTGCATCTTGGAATACCAAACCGTCCATTTTTAAAGTAGTAAGCAGACGATGAGTGATAGGGGGGGAAATGTTAAGGTTTTCGCTAATATTTTTAATTCCTTGTGGACCGGTTGTTTCATTTAAATAATTGATGATTTTGATTGCACGCTGCACCGTAGAAGAAATCTTAGTATTCATAAATAAATCCTCCAAATAAAATTTCAAATTAATTTAATTATTAAAAATATTATATCATAGTGAAAAAAGGGCCAATCAGTAGCTAGAATAGTTTCCGTTATCATTATTATGAATTGAAAGGGGTGATTCAGAAAGTTCACCAAAAGTGAACTTTTTGGATCATCCCATTTTTGAAAAAAATTATATTTATATAAATTTTGGAGAAGAAAAAGTCAATTTTTCTGCAAGGTGAGGTCTTGATAAATAAATTGACTTTTCTGAAAACTAACTTTATATTCATAATATAGGAATTGGTATTCCTTTATTATGAATAATAATTTATTGCAATGTTGAAAGGAAGTGAAATAGTAACCTGAAAAATGAATAACTTGTACGATCCTGATTCGGTAAACCGTATAAAAAAGTATAAGGAGGGATAACGGAAAAATTCTTTATTATTAAAAATGAAAACAAGGGGGATTAATATGTCCGTGAAATTAATAAACTCTAATTCAAGAAAAGCCTATTCTGGTTCGATGCCCGACACAAAGGGATTAAACTTTTTTGAAGAGGATCAAAATTTGTCTTTTATACTTAAGCATTATCTTTCTTTAGAAAATTATAATCGGGCCCTTCCTCACTTAAAGGAGTTGGGGGAAATAGCCGGAACAAGGCTTGATGAATTATCCCGGATGGCGGATAAGCATACTCCCGAGTTAATAAATTATGATGCAAAAGGGGAACGAGTAGACGAAGTTGCCTATCATCCGTCCTATAAAGAGATGGAATCTTTAGGATATGGAAAGTTCGCACTGGTTGCTATGTCTCATAAACCTGTGCTGGGATTTCCTACTAAACTACCGCACGTGTTAAAGTACGGATTTTGGTATTTGTTTGTCCAATCCGAGTTTGGTTTAGCTTGCCCGATGAGCATGACTGACTCTGCCGCTAGGGTCTTAAATAAATTTGGTGATCAAGGTTTAAAAGAAACCTATTTGTCTCGTATGACGAGTACTGATATGAAAACATTATGGACAGGTGCCCAATTTATGACCGAAAAACAAGGCGGGTCTGACGTTGGCGCAAATACGGTAACAGCAAAAAAAGTTGATGATCATTGGGAGATTTGGGGTGATAAATGGTTTTGTTCCAATGTTTCTGCAGATGTAGCATTAGTTTTGGCTCGTCCTGAAGACGCCCCGGAGGGTACTAAAGGTCTTGGAATGTTTTTAATGCCAAGGAAACTGCCAGATGGATCTCTTAATAATTACAAAGTTAATCGCCTAAAAGATAAATTCGGGACCCGCGATATGGCTTCTGGTGAGGTGACTTTTGAAGGGGCCGTTGCGTATGTCGTAGGGGATATTACAAAGGGTTTTAAACAAATGATGTCAATGGTGAATTCTTCACGGTTATCGAACGCCGTACGTTCTAGCGCGATGATGCGAAGAAGCTTTTTAGAAGCGCTCGTTTCAGCTCAAGGGCGTGTCGCATTTGGCAGCTCATTGTATGAAAAACCCCTTATGAAAGAAACTCTTTTTGAACTATTGCTAGATTGCGAAGCAGCTGCGTCCATCACATTCTACACAGCTTCCGTTTATGATAATTCCGATCAAGGGAACCAGGAAGATGAAAAGCTATTACGAATTTTGACGCCATTGCTAAAAGGATTCATTTGTAAACGTGCAAGAAATTCTACCTCGGAAGGGATGGAGGCCAGGGGCGGAAATGGATATATCGAGGATTGGATAGATTCGAAACTTGTACGTGATGCTCATGTGGGTTCCATTTGGGAAGGCACCACGAATATTGTTGCTTTAGACGTTGTAAGAGCGTTAGTGAAAGATGAAGCAGGAAAAATCTTTTTTAAGGACCTTTACAATCGATTGGATGGGATTACGAATTCTTTGACTAAACAGATTGGGAAGATCCTTCTGCAAATATCAAAAAAAGTTGAATCGCAATCAAAGAGGATAATGAGTCTGAATGGACCAGAAAGGGAATTGCCTGCTAAACAATTAATGAACCGGATGTATCATATATTCACTGCCAGTCTTCTGCTAAATGAAGCGGAAGTACAAATTACAGCCCAAGAAAACTATCGAAAATTATACATGGCTTTACAGTATATCCATCGTTATTTGCTTTCAAGTGGCTTGGATGAACTTAATTACTTTGATTCATCACTATTAAAATGGTTTGATGCTATTGTTGACTTTGACCAAGTATCAAAAGGGGCGGTTGAAGGTTTGTTGGAAAACGTCCAACAGGCCGTGAAACTCTAAACGTCAAAGGGGAGGTGAGAACAATGAATGGAGCATTAAGCCGGATAAAAGTTCTTGATCTAAGCCGAGTGGTGGCTGGGCCTGTCTGTACAAGTATTTTAGGAGATCTGGGTGCAGATATTATTAAAGTGGAAGGGCCGGATATCGTGGATGAAACAAGAACATGGTTTCCTCCGGACATTGAAAATATTAGTTTGTATTATATGGCAGTTAATCGAAATAAACGTGCCATAACGGTGAATTTAAAGACAAAAGAAGGAATTCAAATCATAAAAAAGCTCATCCAGGAATCTGATGTTGTCGTAGAAAATTTTAAGACAGGAACGATGGAGCGGTTAGGATTGGGATATGAAAACTTGAAAGCGTTAAACCCTAAAATCATTCACTGCTCCATTACAGGGTTTGGTCATACAGGACCGTATAAACAATTACCTGGATATGACTTTCTTGCTCAGGCAATGAGTGGGTTTATGAGTGTGAATGGCGCATCCGATGGTGCACCTGTAAAAGCAGGGATTGCGATGGCCGATTTATATGCGGGACTATATGCAACCATTAGCGTATTAGCCGCTTTGGAGGCTAGGAATCATTCCGGTCGTGGTCAGCATTGTGACATCTCCCTTATGGACTCGATGGTTGCTTCATTGCTGAATATAGGAACAGGTTTTTTAAACACAGGAAATCTGCCTAAACGATATGGAAATCAGCACCCGACACTAGTTCCCTATCAGAATTTCCAAACAAAAGATAAAGAGATCATAATTGCAGTAGGCAACGACAGACAATTCCAGCGTTTTTGTTCATTAATAAATGCAGAGGAATTACCCCAGGATGAGCGTTTTGCAACAGCTAATGCAAGAATCATATATAGGGAAGAGTTAATTCCTATATTACAAGAAGTGATATTAACAAAAACAGCAGATGAATGGCTTGGAATTTTCCAAGAAAACAATATTCCATGCGGCCCCATCAATACTTTAGAAAGAGTTTTTATAGATGAACAAGTACTTGAAAGGCAAATGATTCAGGAAGTTGAACATCCCTCAGTTGGAATTGTTAAACTTTTGGGATCACCATTAAAACTCTCTGATACACCAGTCACGATCGAGAGGCATCCCCCTTTACATGGGGAGCATACTGAAGAAGTACTGATGGAATTAGGGTACGATAAAGAAGAAATTAAATCGTTTATGGAAGATAAGGTTATTTGAAATGACTAAGTCATCTAGATATCTCGTTAATGGTAGCTGGAGTAAGATTTCTGTAGTTAGCTTTAAAGAAATCCTCTAATAATTCAATAATACGATCGAAGCTAATACCATGTTAATTGAACAATATTAGTTTGGGAAAACGAAGCAGTGATGAATAAAGTCTTCATTAGATTCCTATCATCCGATGACTTTTCAACTTCAAATTGATGACGCTTACATCGAATAGATGTTTACCGTTGTTACAAGTAGATAATCCAAAATCAAGGGGGGTTAGTATGAATAATGGTACGTCAGATCGGACTTGGCTTGTGGTATTCGTCGCATGCTTTTTAGGTCTTATGGTAGATGGCATGGATTTAATCATGCTATCTATCACGATGCCTAGTCTAATGGAAGAGTTTAATATTGGTAAAGTAGATGCAGGTCTCATCGCTACATGGTCCTTAGTGGGTATGGCCGTTGGCGGAATCGGCGGCGGTTGGTTATCTGACCGGTTTGGCCGGGTAAGAATGGCAACCTGGATGATGGTTCTATTCTCCATTGGAACGTGTTTACTTGGATTTGCCCAAACGTATGAACAATTTATCGTTATTCGTTTCATTTCTGCTATCGGGATTGGGGCCGAATATACTATCGTTACGATGCTCATGGCTGAATATGTACCTACAAAAAAAAGGACGACGATCTTAGGTACACTACAAGCAGCTTATTCATTAGGATATTTAGTTGCGGCTTTATTGGCTGGTGCAATCTTGCCTGAATACGGATGGAGGCCTCTTTATTTTATCGCTGTTGTACCTGTTCTATTGGCAATTTATATCAGATTCAAAATTCCTGAACCTCAAGGGTGGAAAGAAAGGGCTCAAGCTCAAAAACAAATGGGTAGGGGTAATAAGAAAAATGAGTGGGCTGCGATTTTCAAAGATTCAAAAACAAGAAAGATTTTTATATTTTGGGGTCTTACTGCGACCTTCTTACAATTTGCTTATTATGGCATTGGTACCTGGCTGCCGACGTATATTGTTTCTGATTTAGGTTTTGATTTTAAAAAAATGACAGGGTATATTGTAGGGACATATACAGCGGCGATCTTAGGTAAAATCATTGCAGGTTGGCTGGCAGATCGATACGGTCGTAAAACGCTGTTTGTATTTGGTGGTTTCTCCACTGCTATTGTCTTACCAATCGTTTATCTTTATAATTCACCGTCTAATATTATTCTGTTACTTACTTTACTAGGTTTTCTCTATGGTATACCTTATGCGGTTAATGCTACTTACATGGCTGAGAGTTTTCCTGCACATATTCGTGGTACAGCTGTAGGGGGATCATATAATGTTGGTCGAGTCGGATCAGCTATGGCTCCATTTCTCATTGGTATCATGGCGGAATCCTATTCAATTGGGTTCGGATTGGCTACACTTGCTATTGCGTATGTGGTATCAGCGTTAATACCTGCACTGTTTATTCGGGAAAAAATGTACGATCCATTTGGGAAGGAAGAAAATTCCGCAACCAATCAAAAAGAAAGCGTTTACGAGAATCAAACTATATAAATTATATTATTAGCCTTTGTTAATGCAAAATGTTGGTCGATGGTTTAAAGGAAGAACTGATTAAAAATGAATATCAGCAAAGTGTGTACATAATGGTAAAGAGGAAGTGTTATGAAGGGCGAAGGAGGTTATTTTTACATCGATTATCGTGGTGGAGTATGAATATTTATCCATAGAAGTCGAGGGTGTCCTCTACAAGCTTACAGATGTTAGAAAGGAAGCAGAAGTTGGTAAGCAACCAAGTGACCGGAGAATTTTCAGAAAATAATTTTAAGAAGGCTGCCCAAAATGACTGAAACATCATTTTGCGGTCAGCCCCTTTTTTTCGTTCTAGCAGGATATGTCATGCCCTAAGGTTGCCTAATTAAATAAAGTGTCTACCTTTTTGTGTTCACTTCTATCTCTTTAAGACCATTTTACCTCCAGATTGCTGAAGTTCCTCATTTAATCTTTATTCAAGATATGGCCTATCAAACGGTAGACTAGTTACAAAACTCCCGTATAATCTGGTTCTTTATTTCTTCTACCGGAAACCCATGTTGGTAGGTGGAAATCATCAACATAATCCCTTGTAGCACAGATGAAAAATATAACGATCGTTTCCTTGGTTCCTTTTCCCCCATACTTTCAAATATCTTACATTGAAACTCAAATTGTCTAGCATTTTCTTCAATTATGAGATGACTGTATTTTATCAAATCTTCATCAGCCTCTGGCTGAGTTTGCAGGTGTAGATAGAACCGGTGGACTTCCGGGTTTTTGTGGATATTATCAATGGCACCATTGATAATATGTTCAAGCTGTTCACGAGGAGTATTTAAGGTGAACGCTTCTTCCATGACTTCAACCACTTCCTTGATTCTGGCCACGACCATTTCAGAAAGAAGTTCTTCTTTTCCTTTGTAATAGTTATACAGTAACCCTTTAGAAATCCCGGCCTTCTTGGCAATATCGCTTATAGAAGTAGCGTAATATCCTTGTTTCATAAATAACTCCATGGCTGCAGCACGGATTTTTTCTTTGGATGCTTGGCGAATGCGGTCATTCTCTTCGGGTGTACGTGGCATTTTAACTTCAATCCTCCATAAAAGCAGTGAATTCTTGATATAAAACTTCAGAATGGGTGAGGGGCAGCATATGATCGGCATCCTCCAGCTCGATGAAACGGATGTTTGGAACCTTGCGGAAACAATCGGCAACCCGAAAATTGTCTGCCAAGTCCTTTTTGCCGATAAAAAATAAAGTTTCGGGTTTCAATTCTTCTAATCGTCCCATTGCTGGAGGCTGAGGCCATATCATGCAGAAATCAGCGGGCCACTTAAGCATGCGCCCGAAATGATGCCTGAGCATTTGAACAGCGAGATCTTTGTACGGACTATCGATAACAACTTGATATGTTGGAGAAAGAAGGGCAAGATCCAACATCTTATCTATATTGGGGGCACTTTCCAATATTTTGTCATGATATTGTACAAACTCCTTTGAATAGGGAAAACCAGTTAAAGAAGGAGCAATTAATACAAGTTTCGATACTCTTTCAGGGTGATTAAGGGCGAAATCAGTTGCAATCTGTCCGCCCATGGAATGACCTATAAGCGTTGCCTGATTAAGTTCTAGGTAATCCATTAATGCCAAAACATCGTCAACATAGTTTGCATGTTTTATAGGGGATGGTGATTTACCAGCACCACGTCCATCAAAAGCAATAACTTTGTAATCCTTAGATAAAAGAGAAGCCAAAAATGTCCATTGCCTCAAATCAGCACCACCGCCATGAATAAGAACAACAGGATGACCACTGCCAGTAATCTCAAAATGTAAATCCAATGCAACCCCTCCATTTTTAACTGAATTTTCAGTATTATTTTATTATTGAATGAACGTTTAGTCAATATAAAACACGGATTAATTTTAAATGATTTTAGATTTTATATCCATTCCGCATAATGGCGCTAATCAATAGTAAATCCGATGGCTTCAGCTTTACTCTGAATAAGATTGTTTATGATGCTGGAACAGAAATAAAGCATCAGAATCTGAATAAAATACATTACAATCCGCACAAAATGAAGCGAATTATGATAAATATTTTGAAGCAATTGAAAACAACTCGGCATATCCTTGTGGTGTTGGTAATCATGGACATACACCAGAAAGATTCATTAGAAACGTTCGTATTAAAGATCATGCATTTGAAGGTTGTACTTTTGCAGGAATTCGACCTTACAAATTTGAAAATACTTGGATCAAGAATAATACCCTTGATAACTGTGATTAGGGAATACGTCTCTAATCCTGATGGTAAAGGTACAAATGACAATGGAGTTCCAGAAGCAGGTAAAAACGTTACAATTAAAGATAATTCCACAAATGACACAACCACAGAAGTAGTGTATATAAATGACGGTGATGTTGCATAATTTCTTCGTAAAGGATATACAAAGGATTATTACGTTAGTGGAAATAGAGCTGAAAGGGTTAGTCGTACTGGATTTCTTATTTCTGGGTTAGGTGGAGTAGAGATGCATAATAACGTACTTATTGATAATACATTCGAAAATGTTAATGGAAGAAGTCACATCAGTTTATCCAGTTCTTCAAGAAATGGTCGTGTTTACAATTATAGGACAATAACTTTGCGGGGGGATTTTCATCTCAGGTGGAGATGTAAAAGATTCTTAAGTAATGCCTTAAACATTGAACAAAAAGATAACGACATTGACATCGAAGAAATTGATCTGTATTAAAACGATTGGAACAAACTGAGCGCAGGTCAGGACTTCTATTATTCAAAGTTATTTTTCCTAATTTGATATTAGGGTATAATAGTAATAAATGAATAATAAAAGGTGTGATTTTTCTGAAGGAAGTTTTAGCACGAAAAAAGCAGCATAGAAAGTTATCCCGTTTGGTAATTATCCAACGGACCATTCTTATTACAATTGGTGCGTTGTTAATGGCCACTGGATTGGAAATCTTTTTAATTCCCAATCATGTAATCGATGGTGGAATTACAGGTATTTCCATTATGCTTTCTCATCTTACAGGTATAAAACTAGGAATCTTTCTTTTCCTATTGAATCTACCATTTGTATATCTGGGATATAAACAGTTTGGAAAAACTTTTGCTATATCTACTATATATGGGATTGTAATGCTTTCCATTTTTGCAACATATTTTCATCCAATTCCACCCTTCACTGAGGATATCCTTCTTGCTACAATTTTTGGCGGCATTTTCTTAGGTGTAGGTGTAGGAATTGTAATTCGTAACGGTGGTGCGCTTGACGGTACAGAAATACTTTCCATTGTAATAAGTAAAAAAGTGCCTTTTTCTGTTGGCGAAATTGTTATGTTCATCAATCTATTTATACTGGGTTCTGCTGGATTCGTTTACACATGGGATAGAGCTATGTATTCAATCTTAGCTTATGTAATTGCTGCTAAAGCCATTGACATTGTTATTACTGGAATGGAAGAAACAAAGTCAGTGTGGATAATTAGCGATGAAGCAAGAGAGATTGGTGATGCAATCAATAATCGCCTAGGACGTGGTGTGACATACTTACATGGTGAAGGTGCCTATTCTGGAGAAGAAAAGAAGGTAATTTTCTGTATAATTACCAGACTTGAAGAGTCTAAGTTAACTACAATTGTTGAAGAGATTGACCCTTCATCTTTCTTAGCAATTGCAAATATTGCGGAAGTACGTGGTGGACGGTTCAAAAAGAGAGATATTCATTAAAATAATTACCAGCATCAAAATGTTGGCTTTTGTTTATGTCAACTTGAGCAAACTTTGGCTTTGTTAAGCAGTATTGTCGTTTTTTAGGTATGTAATATGGGAACGTCCGATTTGGACGTTCCCGTTCTTATTCCATTAATGGAATAACTGTAAAGCTAATGAAGCTTTTTTAAAAGCTGCGTTTCTCTGGCCAAGCTCCTTGCATTTTACTAAGGAGTACAATTTGCCCAATATGATATGCGTCATGCATGGCTAAACTCTTCAGTTCAAGCACTAATGGATTATCTCCTGGAATCTGTCTATACAAATCTTCATGTTCTGATTTTGCGAGTATTTTTCCAAGTTCACGATGAACATAAAAGTATTCTTGTTTTGTTTCCTTCCAATTTTCTAACGTTTCAGTTGGTAATCGAAATGTAGAGTCATTATTTTCTGCCTGTGGTTCATTCTCTGTTTCACCAAGAAATCGCATCAGATATCTCTTTTCAAAGAAAAGTAAATGACAAACTAATTCCCAAATGGAATTCATTGCCCCATCAGCTGGTTTCCAAATTGCCTGTTCAAAAGTGATGTCTTCTAGCACTTTTTCAAGTGGTGGAAACCAGTCTTCTTCATCTAAGCAGCTTGCCCATTGTTGTAACAAAAGTGTCTTTACATCCATTTTCCATTCCCCCCAATTTAATCCGTTTGCTCAAAATTCATTTGCGGCATGTTGTAGATAGTTAACTAATTAAGGTGTCATGCCAATCCCTTGTTCAATTAAACTGGCTATTTAACGGAACAATGAACGTTCTTTGTTGGGAAAATTCTGATAAATTTAGTTTATCATAAATTGTGATAACTGAGAAAGAACGACTGTCTAAAACCATTTTGGTTATTCTAACGCCATTAAACTCACTCGCTCTCAGTAATTATAGTTCACCACCGAAATTGTTTATATGGCTTATAACAAATACATAGATGAACATGATCGATCGATTAATTGAAGAGCATAAGATAAAATGTGTATCCGTTATCTGGGTATAGTTTAACTTAAAGTGCTTTTTTATGAATATTCCCGGAAATACAGCAGATAGTAATAGGGTATCTAATTTAAAGGAGTGACTAACATGAAGTACACATTTTTAACAAGCGCCTTGATTGCTCTATTCCTTACTGGCTGCGGAACAAATGATAATAATAATGATGGAAAAAATGTTGGAATGAATACTCGAAGCAATCAAAATGATGCCTTTGACAATACCCTGAATGTAAATGACAGAAACGGTGACAACGATCACAATGCAAGGCAATTAAACAATGATGACAATGATAATAAAATGCGCGTGGCTGATGAAGTAGCAAATCGGCTAGAGGACATGAATGATGTAAAGGGTGCCTCTGTCATTGTTACAGATAATAACGCATATGTCGCCGTCAATCTGACAAATGACAAGAACCTGACAAATGACTTAGAAAAGAAAATTGTTGATCAAGTAAAAAAACATGATCAAGGTGTAGACAACGTTTATGTCTCTGCAAATCCAGACTTTGTTAAAAGTATGAAGGGATATGTCAACGATATTCAAAATGGAAAGCCGATTAGCGGACTATTTAATGAGTTTGGTGATATGGCACAAAGAATGTTCCCGGATGCCAAATAGAAGAGGGTAAAATTCCTGTTTATAGAGAAAGCGACTTGCGATCATACAGCATAGGTAGCCAGGGATCTTTCTCGCTTGTAACGGTAATGTAAGTATTCTGCAGCGTTTCTGCTGCCACAATCCAGAAGAGAATGTAATTATAAGAAGAGGCAAACACCGGTATTAAGGTTTAGAGGTTGAAGCTTACGATATATTAAAGGCCATTCCATCCATGATAAAACCCCTTGGCCTATACACGCTCTTACTTGACGAATTATTGTTTTAAATTAGCTAAAGGATCCTCTTGTTCATTATCGTCAAGAGGATCCTTTAGCTGTTTATTTATTTTTATCCGCATCACGAAAATTTGTTGATTTGTGACTCGGAACGTTACTTTAGAGTCACATAATACATATGTTATATCCCAATCATGGCGGTCTTTGTGACTGCCTATATAAACTTACCTCACTTTTTCAATTAGTACTTGCAAATCATCCGGCCTATGAAATTCAATCGGTGATACACCTTTATCGAAATGTATCGTATCAGCTTCTATCATTAATACATACTTCCCGTTAATCTTACCTAAATGGATGCTGTCGCCGAAATAAAGCAAGCAAGCCTTTAACCGACGTACTGAGCTCCATGCGTAGTTCGAGTTCGGCTTCAGGTGTATGCTCGACAATCTGGGCTATGGCTTCGACGACCTGATGGGTTTCAAGACGTTCCTGGATTTCCCGCTTTTCACTCGTTTCCCAGATTTCCAGGTCCTGTTCGAATTTGTGCAGTTCGTCACTGTTATCTTCGAATTGTGCGGATACCTGTTCATGGACCATGTGGATGACCTGGTTTTTCATGATTTCTGGCATCGATTCGCCATATTCGGCGAATTTCAAGAAGTCCTCAAAGTAGCGGGCATGTGAGGCCTGGTGGATTTTCAGTTCGCCTTCTTCGGCCATTCTTTCTTCGGGCATGTAGGGGAGAGAAGGCTGCATACCTTGATATTATTGAGTTTTATTTATGGCTAGGAAGAATTAACATAAGGGCATCCGAGTAATCGGGTGTTTTTTAATATTATTGGTTTAATAACCTCATGAATAGAAAAGCACTTAACCTAAATGGTCGAGTGCTTTTTGAGTCTTATTTAATACTTCTTTATTCTTATTAATGAAAACTTTATTTCTTAATATCATTTCTTTATTATTAAGCTCATCATTCAGTCCGGTAGTATTCTCCAGTTTCTCTAGAAGTGAGACTATTGATGGCATTGTTAATAATTCATGGAAAGCTATGTTTGTTTTAGTGGATAAGATTTTTAGCTCAGTAAGTTGACGAGGAGATAAAAAAGACTCAAATGATTGCCTTTCATTTATTTCCATGATTGTACCCTCCATATGATGATGAATTATTAAATTGTAATTTAATTATAAAATATATAAGTTCAAGAAATATATTAATTATGTAAAGATTTGATGTATTGCAGAAGGTTGGATGAAATTAGGGTATATTTCCTGTTAATATGGTAAAATATCGATGGTGAATAGGGGGAGATTATAATAGATACAACTAAATACTCAGATGATTTTTCTGAAGATTCATTTTGGAAGAAGATTAAAAAATTCGGCAAAAAAGCAGGGGTTAAAGTTGTTTATGTAGCTTTGCTATTGTTTTACACACTTCAAAAGCCAACTACTCCTGTTTGGGCAAAAACAGTAATTGTTGGTGCATTGGGATATTTCATACTTCCTATTGATTTAATTCCTGACCTAGTCCCAGGTGGATATACTGATGATTTTTCAGGGTTATTTGGGGCATTGATTACTGTTTCAATGTTTATCGATGAGGAAGTTAAGCTAAATGCAAAAGAAAGAATTGGGATTTGGTTTGGTGAAAGTGCAATTTCTGATACAGATTCAGTTGATGATAAATTAAATAAGAAAACTGATAGTGATGAGCAAGATAAAGATGAAGATAAGGATAAATAAATTCAAAAAAAGCACTTAACCAATATAGGGAAAGTGCTTTTTTAATTTGTGAGAATTAGATAAAATAATGCCCTACTTTTCTGTACGAACACCTTTAAATTTATCACCTGAAGTCTTTTGATCCATGGACATTCTTTAAAAAAAGAAGCCAAAGAATCCAAAAACCAAAAAAAATGCTGTACCATATAAATTAAATGAGGGCTCAAACAAAGCGAGCTTTATTAATGATCATACTTACAATAAGCATAAATATGATTCTAAGAAAAAATCATCAGCTACGGCTACTCAATATGGAAAAGATGTTGTTGTGAAAAAATTAAGAGAAGATACAACGGCCAACTGATAATAAGTGGACAACTAGGACAAATCTGGTCAAGTTCAGGTCACTATGCTAAGAGCTATGATTCTAATGTAAGCACTAAGGATACATCAACAAAAAACCATAGGGTTGTAATTAACAAAACTAAATCAACTAGGAGTACTCAATATCCCTTATCCTTTAAAAACTAGGAGTGAAGAAAATGAAAATAAAAAAAAGCCAAAAGTTCGTACAGTTAGACGTAAGGAATTGGGATAATACAGAGTTAGTAGAAAGTTTATCTGAGATTTGCGGGACTAGTAAAGAGTATGAAAATGATGAAGTAGAGGTTCATCAGGTTGTGGATTTAGGAAAACTTAAAAACGAGTGGAGGTATTTAATCATTTTAAATATTTCACAAGACTTGGATAACCTTGGTTCTCCAATAGATCACTATTAGGTTTGAATGGAATTAATTATAGCTTAAAACCACCAGACATTTAAGATTGGTGGTTTTCTTTTTTTACGTGGGTAATTATTTCTTCGATTTCACATTTGTAAAAGGTCACAAATATCATCAAGTACCTTCATAAATACATTTTCATCTTTTCCAATCTTGGTAAGGGTAGAAGAAGAAATTTTAAGTTGTTTTTGTAAATCAATCTTACTCATTTTTCTCTTGTGCAGTATTGACATTAACGGTGCATAACTAAACAAACAATCAACCAACTCCTTTAGAAATATTCTATATAACTTTAACAAAGTGTAACATGAGGTAAGAATTTTTTAGAGAGTCTAAGATGGATTTTTAGTCTCTCTAAACTAACATATCATGTTGCGCTGAAGAAATAACTTCACTATTTTAACACAAGAAAAAACTACTAATTGTTAGTTAGCAGTTGTGGTCAAATTTAGAGAAAATAATGGCGGTTTGAGAGTTTGAATTTTTGTATGAATATTGGTCACAAATTCGACTGAAACCCTTGATGTTAAGCAATGGTTGAATGATTTATGGGTCACTATGATCAACTTTTATTTATGATTTTTTCAATTAGAATTTGCAAATCATCCGGCCTATGAAATTCAATCGGTGAAACGCCTTTATCGAACTCGATCGTATTGGATTCTATCATCAATACATACTTCCCATTAATCTTCCCTAAATGGATGCTGTCGCCGAAATCGGCCAGTAGTCCTTTGATGGATGTACTGCCTAGCTTCATGCATAATTCGGCTTCAGGTGTATGCTCGACAATCTGGGCTGTGGCTTCGACGACCTGATGGGTTTCAAGACGTTCCTGGATTTCCCGCTTTTCACTCGTTTCCCAGATTTCCAGGTCTTGCTCAAATTTCTGCAGTTCGTCACTGTTATCTTCGAATTGGGCGGATACATGTTCATGGACCATATGGATAACCTGGTTTTTCATGATCTCCGGCATCGACTCGCCATATTCGACGAATTTCAAGAAGTCCTCGAAGTAGCGGGCATGTGAGGCCTGGTGGATTTTCAGTTCGCCTTCTTCGACCATACCTTCTTCGGGCATGTAGGGGTATTGAATGGATTTCATATTTTTAGTGGTGATTGCCATCTCAACGTGCCTAATCAAGGTCCGTTCATCCGAAATGGAAGCAACTTTAGGCTCGAAATCACATTTTAATAAGAATACGAATGGTTCATCAAGATATTTCGATAATTTAGCCGAAGCAATTATGAAGACACCGCCACGGACGGCACTTGTATCAATATAGGACCGCGTGAATTGTTCATTTTCCTCTTGGAATTCCTCTTTCGTTTTGGCATAGCGAACACGGTTAAATACATTGTAATTAGGGTTGGAATCAAGTGCATGTCCTTCTTCGACAATAAAAGAACCGATTTTCGTCGGTATTTGTTCAGTTTTTGGATGACGGTCCACTTTTCGCTTGGAAATCTTCATCAATTCCCCATCCAAAAAATCCTTTAAAGGACTTTCCTCGTATTCTTGGGTATCAAGTGTTTGGAAATGTTTAAAACGCTTATCAGCCTGATCGCCTTTTCCTTCAACTTGGATTAGATAAAAAGATAGATAGGTAATTGTAAAATCCATGTATGTCACCTTCTTCAATTAGTAAGCATAATTCCCATACTTTTTTTAAGACTTAATAAGTATAGTGATGTACTTTGATTCCGTCAAACGATTGGTGCACGAATGGTCAGAATAATATTGATTGAATTATTTCATAATCTTCTCTGAGGCACTCCTTGGAGTGTTTTTTTTGTTTGGACATAAATAGTTCATAAGTCTTGTGTGAATGAGGAAAATTTATCAAAGTGAATTAAGATTAACAGACTTTATGTCGAAATAGTATATATGGATAGAAAAAATTGGAGGATAATTCAATCATGAAAAGTATATGGAGAAGTAGACAAAAGATAGATTCGATAGACTATATGCAATATAAAGCACAAGTCGGTATCAATATCAGCGAATATCCGAGTGTATTGAATCAAGTGGACATGATTCATTTGACGATCGGGGATTTGTGCATAATTCGTTCTTTACAGGAAAAAGTGAAAGAACACTTGACCCAAATAGTAGGGAATTTTTATAAAAATCTAGAAAATGAACCCTCTTTAATGAAAATCATTTCGGACAATAGTTCTGTTGAGAGATTGAAAAAAACACTGCATCGCCATATGTTCGAAATGTTTAGCGGTACCATTGATGATGCGTATGTTAAACAGCGTTATATTATCGCACAAGTACATGTGCAAATTGGACTGCAGCCAAAATGGTATATGAGTGCATTTCAGGATTTATTGCAATCATTAATCATTCATGTGATTTCCGATATAAATAATATTGAGCAATATCAAGAAAACATTCTGGCTGTCACTAAAATTTTTAATTTAGAGCAGCAAATAGTTTTAGAGGCATATGAACTTGAAAATGAAAAGATTCGCCAAAAAAACTTAGCAGAAAAAGAAACGATTAAACTACAGGTCAATCATAATGCAGAGGAATTGGCAGCAATCAGCCAAGAGACTAGTTCAGCCACTCAATTAATGGCAAATAAGGTAGGCGAAATTCATGATTTCACTCAAAAAGGGTCAGAGATTGCCATACATGCAGAGGGAAAATCAAATGAGGGAGTCGAACGGTTACAAGGATTAGAGAGAAGATTGGTAAAAACCCAAGAGCAAATGACGATCATCTCCAAAGATATGGAACAGCTATCCAATACGTCAAAGGAAATTGAACGAATTGTCACGATCATCACTTCAATTGCAGAGCAAACGAATTTGTTGGCGTTGAACGCAGCGATTGAAGCGGCAAGAGCAGGTGAAAATGGTAAAGGATTTGCGGTTGTGGCTGGTGAGGTTAGGAAGCTTTCAGAAAATACCAAGGAATCAGTTTCGGAAGTAGTGAAACTGGTTAATGGAATTGCTCATTTTACCGATGTCATGAACACGTCAATTACCATGGTTAGCGGTGAAATTACTAAAGGCACGAAACAAGGAAAAGAAACTGGCATATTTTTTACTGAAATAGCAAACTCCATGCTTTCTGTTAAAGAGCAGAATATTAAGATCACAAAGGAAATGACAGAGCTGAATGGTATATTCGATAATATTAATGAAGCGTTCAATCAGGTGGCCGTTTCCTCGGATCAATTGACTCAATTAACGATGAACTTGTAATGAAGTGTAACGATTTTGTTGGATGGAACACCTTGTCGGGGCCATTCATATTTTAATAAACAACTCGATAGAATATTATAAAAAGCCCTAAAGCGGTTTATAGAATAAGAAACATGAAGGAAATAAAACAATTCCAGGGTGCCGGTAACAGGCTGCTCAATAAATCACTTGATATAAAATAAGTTTAATGTTATATTAATAAAGCGATGAGCTAATTTGTGTAAGTCGTAGAACATGCTTTTAGCTAAACGTCGGGATGTGGCCTGACGGTTCTGCGCCACAAACGCATCAAAGACGCCTGCTGCGTGCAGGCGTCTTTTTCATTTGATCGATTCTTTTTTTGCAGTTTGTACATCTTCCTTGAATTCCTCTTGTATTTCTTCTGTTATTCCTTTGGTTGCATCCTTAAACTCCCTTAGTGAGGTACCCACTGCCCGACCAATTTGAGGCAGCTTGTTCGGTCCAAAAACAATTAAAGCTAAAAGAAGGATTAAAATCAAACCGGGAAAACCAATGTTTGAAAGCATAACTAGTCACTCCAATCAAGTTTGTTAGTTAATATTATAGACTCCTTCCATGTATTTGCAAATATTATTTAGGATATACTATAAAGTTCAGCATCCAATGATCTTCGCAAGACAAACACTTTCAATTCCTTCCTTATTTTATCTTGCACATTCTATTTGAAAATATTAATTACCCAAGGGTGCTATTCCTTAAAAAGATATCAACGAAAGTCGGGGACAGTTTGAGAAATTAGAGTGCAGCCATTAATTTTGCCGTTTAGGCATGACTAATTTGGCTCCGCCTGCTTAATGTGTAACAAGAAATTTTTTTGTTGTCTTGGAATAATTAAACTTGCAAGATTGAAGATATTTCGGTATTATAACTATACAAGCTGCGTTGTTCGTAATGATAATTAAGTTTTAACCTTTAAGCTGTAATAGGGAGTTTTATATCGAGACAGGAATGTTATGCCTCGTCACCGACTTGGACAACAGGATTGTTTCTGCAAACACCCACTTTGAGGAGTGGTGGTTTAAAACTTTCTTACTTGAATACGGCAATTGCGGCTTACTACTTTTATAATTAGAAACCAGTTCCGATAAGGGACTGGTTTTTTGTTGTTTTTACTTATTTTCGGAACTTTGTATAAAACGATAGCATCAGAAAACATTTTAAGATATTTATGAAAAATATATGAAACTTTTTATTGAAATATCAGATAATTAGCACTTATAATAATAATAAATAGATAACTCAGTTCACTATTTGTATAAAATGATGGTGAGTCGATATTTTTTTTAAGGGTTACGTAAGCGCTATCATTTGGATGGAAGTACTGGAGTCATTTGGAGAGGAGAAAATTTTATGGCTAAAATTAATACGACTGAGGTAATTAGCAACAGTAAGTTCAATCGCTTTCATTTTGGATTGCTGGCATGGTGTTTTATCATTATCCTTTTTGATGGCTATGACCTCGTCGTTTACGGTACGGTTGTCCCGGTATTGACGGAGGAGTGGAACCTTACTTCCGTGGAAGCGGGGGCCATGGGGAGCTATGGACTATTTGGAATGATGTTCGGGGCCATTTTCTTTGGTACATTAGCAGATCGGATTGGCAGAAAAAATGTAATCGCTATTTCACTGATTTTATTTAGTTTATTTACACTACTATGTGGATTTGCGAACACGCCTACCATGTTTTCGACTTTCCGATTTTTAGCCGGATTAGGGCTAGGGGGAATCATGCCGAACGTCATTGCCTTATTGACGGATTATGCACCGAAAACGATGCGGAGCATGGTCGTTTCAATCGTTTTGTGCGGTTACTCATTCGGAGGGATGCTTGCCCCGATACTAGGTATCTTGCTTATGCCTTCCCTAGGCTGGGAATCAATATTCTGGTTTGCAGGAATACCATTGTTATTTTTACCCTCCATGATGAAGCGTTTACCAGAGGCTTCGACGCATCTGATCAGAATTGGCAAAAAAGAAGAATTGATCAGGGTATTATCCAAGATCAGTCCGGAGAGTAAATTCGGCATCAAGGATGAAATTGTGGAAGTGAAAAAAACAGATGCGAATATGCCGATTGTTGGATTATTCAAGGATTCCCGTGCATTAAGCACACTGATGTTCTGGATTGCCTTTTTCATGTGCCTATTGATGGTATATGGATTGAATACATGGTTACCAAAGTTAATGATCGAGGCAGGCTATGCGCTGAATTCAAGCTTAGGCTTCTTGATCGTTCTTCAAGGGGGCGCTATCGTAGGCACACTTATCATCGCTAAACTTTGTGATCGCTATGGATCCAAGAAAATGCTTGTGCCGTTGTATGCGCTTGGGGCAGTCAGTTTGACCCTATTGGGAATGGGCGGAAGCTCCTTTGTGATTTACACTTTGGTAGCGGTTGCAGGAGCCTGTACCATTGGTGCCCAAAATCTTGTACAAGCCTATGTTTCCCAGTACTATCCACCCAATATTAGATCTACTGCATTAGGGGTTGCATCTGGAATCGGAAGGATCGGCGGTATGCTCGGACCAATCCTCGGCGGATTCCTATTATCCATCTCGCTGCCCATCCAATTGAATTTCATCGCCTTCGCTATTCCGGGTCTCATTGCCGCGGTTGCGTTATCATTCGTTCCAGCGAAAATGGCTTATTATAAACATGATCATCTGGAACCAGCTGAAGAAATGGTGGTAGAGTCCAATAAAATGAACGTCTTGTAAAATTAAATGCATGAAATGCAGTGCAGGGATACCTCCGCAGTCATTTCATGCATATTTGTATTGTCCTATTTTGACGAAGTAATGGTTCTAAATGAAAATTAATAAGAATAAGCGGGAAGATTTCTGGATGGCTTGGCCTATTCTTGAGAAAAGTTGCTTAAATGTTCATAATTTCGCAAATCGAGTCACACTTAAGGTTAAGAATAAATGTTAGAATGATGGTACGGATAATTAATTCCTCCTTAAAATGGAGCGAACTAGAAAAAATAATCTCATCTTTTGTGAGGAGTCTTACTTTGAAAATTTTAAAACATGTAATTTTTTGGTTAAGCATTATAGGGACATTATTCTCTATGATTTATTTCTTTGTAGCGGACATTCCGTTATATGTTAAATTATTTGGCGGAGCCATCATCCTTTATCTTGGATATGATCTAATTACAGAATCAAGGAAAAGAAAGCGTAAAGAAGCCTTGGACGCTTAATCCTATACTCTACTCGTTAAAAGCCCTCATTAATAAGAGGGCTTTTTTGTTGATCAATTTGGCTAATTGACTTTGGATATTGACAATATTCTAAAAAATTAGTTAATATATAGTGAACTTAGTTCTATATATGTATAAATTTATTGATAACAACATTATCAGTTGCCCTTAAATGTGAGTTCAACCAAAAAAGAGGGACATCCTTAAAGCTATGTCAAAAAAGCAGAAAGAGGGGAAGGAAATGCGCACGATCCAAGTGCCTGAAATGATTGATGAACAAAAATTTAACCGCTTTCATTTGCAGATTTTATTAAGTTGTATCTTTATCATCATCTGTGATGGGTATGATATGTTCATGCTTGGTACGATTTTGCCATCTTTGATGGCGGAGTGGAGGATAACTGCTGTAGAGGCAGGGTTATTCAGCAGCTATGCATTGTTTGGAATGATGATAGGAGCGTTGGTCTTTGGACCGCTGGCTGATAAATTCGGCAGAAAGAAAGTCATTTTGATTTGTACGGTCATTTTTTCCGTATTTACATTTACATCAGGTTTTGCCGATGAGCCAATTTCTTTTGGGTTACAACGTTTCATTGCAGGACTAGGCTTGGGAGGAGTCATGCCGAATCTAATTGCAATCATTACTGAATATGCTCCTAAAAAACTTAGAAGCACCCTGGTCGCGATCATGTTCAGCGGGCACGCTCTAGGGGGAGTTGTCGCATCAATGGGAGCGATGTATCTGATTCCGAACTTTGGTTGGCGGGCAGTGGTTTGGCTCGGGGCACTCCCATTAATCTTCATGCCCATATTATATAAATTGTTGCCAGAGTCGATAAATTATTTAATGACAAAAAACAAAAAAAGCAAATTGGTGAATGTCCTGAATCAAGTGAATCTAGGCGGGCAATACACCATGAATGATAATTATGTCCTTCAGGAGCAACTCAAAAGTGAAATGAAAGGGTTTCCAGTTAAACAGTTATTCAAAAAAGGGAGGACTTTAAGTACCCTCATGTTCTGGATTGCCTTTTTCATGTGTTTGTTCGTAATGTATGGCTTGAGTACATGGCTTCCAAAAATCATGGGAGGAGCAGGATATGAATTAGGTTCAAGCCTGACATTTTTAGTCGTATTGAACCTTGGAGCAGTTTTTGGAGCAATTGTTGGAGGGAAGCTTGCAGACAGATATGGTTCCAAGAGGATTCTGGTAACCTTTTTGGTCATTGGATTCATTACCCTCACGATGCTGAGTTTCAAGCCAAGCATGATTATGCTTTATATACTGATTGCCACTGCAGGAGGTACGACAACAGGCACACAAATCGTAACGAATGCATATGTATCCCAGTATTATCCGAATGAAATCCGTTCTACAGGAGTCGGCTGGGCATTGGGCATCGGCAGAATTGGCGGAATACTCGCTCCTACTTTCTGCGGGATCCTGCTTGATATGAAGTTGTCATTACAAGTCAATTTTTTAGCTTTTGCCATACCTTGCATCATTGCAGCAGCGGCGATATGGTTCATTCAGGATAATTTCAGCAACATGACTGCAATCAGGCAGGAAAAGAAATTGATATAAGGTACACCAATGCTGAATCACTGTATTAAAATCAGATGAAGATCCTCCAAACAATAAGTGGAGAATTTGGTAATAGAAATTAAAGGGCCTTATGCCCTTTAATTTCTTAGTGTCTAGGACCCCATATAATGACTGAAACCCCGACCAAACAGATTACAGCGCCAATCCAATCATATAAATCAGGGGTTTTCTTATCGATGCCCCATCCCCATAAAACCGATAAAACAATGAAAACCCCGCCATATGCAGCATAGACCCGTCCAAAGGTTGGGAACGTTTGGAAAGTTGCAATGATGCCGTATAGCACCAATCCGAAACCTCCGGCTAAACCTAGGTAAATAGATTTACCTTCTCTTAACCAGAGCCAAATCAGGTAACCGCCACCAATTTCCGCAAGGCCAGCCATAATGAAAATTAAAGTAGTAACTACCATATATATACCTCGCTTCCTCGTTGAAATTTTATCATATATGAATTGTAAATGATCATACTTCAACAAAGTTCTAACTAAATGAAAGTTACTGGAGGCAACATCTTGTTTCTTCATTAATGGGAAATAGGTATGAGGGTGTGTTACTTATTCAATTAGTATGTATTTGAAAAGAAAACAGAAACCTCACACCACTTTTGAAGAACCGATCGCCTACAAAAGCATTGAAGTAGAAGAAACCTATCCAAATAACTCTGTCATTGTCAATTAATAATTATATTTTCTTACAATATGAGCTTTCAGATTTAATTCAACCATACATTATTGTAAATAGGCTTTATTTTGCAACACAAAATGCATTTATAATCCTTATTATAATTTCAAGCTATATGAAAATTGGAGTATTGTTCCTCATGATAAACAGGTATCCATCTGTGTTCTTACAAATTAAAACAACAAAAAAGCTAATAAAAATATCAACAACACATTGTTGTCTTTTTACATTTCAAATACGTAAAATATCCCTAAAAAGACCAGGATTTTTTTAACTCTAACTTGGATTGCAAAACAGATGCAAAGGGTACTATACCTAAATACGAATATAGTAATCTAGTTGAGGAGTTGCAGTTATGAAATCCCGAACATTTGCATACATGTTAGCGCTATTTCATTCAAGTATTGTCGGCCTATCTTTCTTATTTACGAAAATGGCGATTGCAGAATCGAATCCGCTTGATACTTTGGCGTTCCGATTCACGGTTTCTTTCGTCATCATTTTACTCCTGGTTGCCGTTAAAGTCATTAAGGTGAACTATTCCTGGGAGTCGGTTAAAAATCTGATCCCGCTATCCTTGTTGTTCCCAACTCTTTTCTTTGCCTTTCAAACTTTTGGACTTAAGTATTCGCAATCCACCGATGCTGGAATTCTGTCTGCCGTCACCCCAATTCTAACATTGATGATAGCTGGATATTTCCTGAAGGAGAAAACTTCTTTATTTCAAAAGCTTTCGATTCTTTTGTCGGTAGTCGGGGTCATTTTTATTTTTGTGATGAAGGGGAGCACCATCGATTTTTCGGACATGCTTGGGATGCTATTGATCTTGCTATCCTGTATTGCAACGGCCTGTTACACTACGATGACCCGTTCACTTGCCAAGGACTATACGCCAGGTGAAATGTCCTTCTTCATGATGGGAACAGGCTTTGTCATATTTAACGTGGCTGCGCTCTTCACCCACTTAAAACAAGGAACGATGGCGGAATTCTTTACACCATGGTCGAGCATGGAATTCATCAGTTCCATTTTGTATTTGGGAATATTGGCTTCATTGGTCACTTCATTATTATCCAATACGATTTTAACAAAAATCAAAGCGTCCCAAATGAGTGTGTTTGCTAACCTTTCCACAGTTGTCACGATAACGGCAGGAGCTCTCATTCTAAATGAAAAGATTACCATCTACGATATTTTGGGGTCGATACTAATCATTTTAGGTGTAATAGGCACGAATTATTTTGGTGTGAAGAAAGAGCATTCAATAAAAGTGAAACTGGAATATAATGAAGGGAAAATGTGAATGAAAATGGTCCGTCCCAATTAGGGATGGACCATTCAGACTGTAGACAAACAGAAAATCGGGTTGTCTACAGTTTTTTTATGACTTGTACAATTTAGTCGTTGATTTCCGCACAAGAACATGCGCTTTTCTAAGCAGGAGTCTCGCACATCCGCTCCGATCAACTTAGGTATAACATTTAGATTGAAACGATATCTGAGGAGTTGAAGATATTGCTTTGGGTCAGTTGGTTCGGGAACAACATTTGATGAAAGAAACGTTTTCCGACCCCCTTTTCTAAACAAACTAAATGGTCCATTATCATTTCCACCAACTTGTTTGTGGGAAGTCTGTTGAACCAATCACTACTGGTTCGCCTATTTGTGGTGTGCAAACCTGGACCCCATAATCATTGCCTGCTTTTGTTACCCGTTCTATCGGATCTGTCCAGTCATGGAAAGACAAGGTGAACCCAGCCCAATGAATGGGGATCATCCGTTTTCCTTGTACATCGATGTGTGCTTGAACGGTTTCTTCAGGAACCATATGGATGGTTGACCAACGTTCATCATATTGTCCGCATTCCATTAAAGTTATATCAAAAGGTCCGTATTTTTCGCCGATTTCTTTAAAATGGCTGCCATATCCACTATCCCCGCTGAAAAATACCTTTTCTTGTTTTCCATTAATTATCCAGGAACTCCAGAGTGTGGTATTGCCATCACGTAAACTTCTACCAGAAAAATGCCGTGCAGGCGTACAAACAAATTGCAAATCCTTGAATGAAACTTCATCCCACCAATTAAGTTCCTGAATCAGTTCTTGTTTAACGCCCCATCTTTCAAGATGACCACCGACACCTAGTGGGACAATGAACTGACTGACCTTATCTTTTAATTTCTTTATTGAGTAATAATCCAAGTGATCATAGTGATCATGTGAGAGGAGGACGGCATCGATAGGAGGCAGTATATCCAAATCGATAGGGAGATCACCGCTAAAGCGCTTGTTCCCAAACCAAGGAAAGGGAGTGGGCGCTTTGCCAAACATGGGATCCACTAAAATGGTTTTCCCATCTAACTCCAACATGAATGCAGAATGCCCAAACCAGGTGATTTTATTGGACTTCACAGATGCAGGTTGTTTTGTTCCCATTACGATGGGACGGTCTGGCCTCCTTTTTGGATTAGGTTTAATGAAATCACGTAAAATGGAACCAGTATGTTTAAGACTCATCGCTTGACTGGCAGGAATCTGATTTTGAAATTTTCCCTTGATAAAATTCTCTTTTGTAGTGAAACTTCTCACTTTTTCTTTGTTTGTCCGTCTCCCAAGTGGAGGATAGAGGTTTAGGAATAGTAACAATATTATAAAAGAAGAAATGAGAATCTTAATAATTTTCAACATGATAGCTTCCTCCCGTATTAATCAGACCTTTTATTAAAACATATCATATCACAAAATTTATAGGGTTATTTACTATGATGTCCCACTAAAAATATGATTAAGATAAACCATTCCTAGACAAGGGCAATGGACGGTGAAACATATGATCCATTAACTGTAAACCCACATTGGAAGGGAGTGTTTTTTCTCAAGTCTTCTGACAAGTGTTTAAGTTTCACCCATCTTAGGCAGGGAATAGAGGTATATATAATGAATAATATAGAGAGCGGTATAAGGAATGTAGCAGACGAAGGGTAGGGTGATAAATCGATTGTTAATGTTTTTCAGGGTCTTTGTATGGGTAGTATTTATTGCTTTATTAGCCTATGTCATTCTTTCTTGGAAATATAAAGACAAGGTAAGTAAAAGGATTGAAGCGATTCGAAAAACCTGGTATATCATTTTTATACTGGGTGCATTGATTTATTGGAATTTCTATCCGATGAGCATTTTTAATGAGTGGAAAAATTTCTTGATTATGGCTATCGTATTCATCCTAGTCGATATGTTTGTGTTCTTGAGCATGTATATATCCAAGATTGGCGATAACGAGCTATCCTATGCAACAAAAGCCGTTGCGGAAAGTGACAAACTTTTAACGGATAATAGGGAAAAGGTCAAGAATATGTTTCATCTCCTAAAAAAGGAAGGAATACCTGAGTATTATCAAACGAATAAGGAATATTTGGCTTATTTGAGCATTCTCCTGCAAGCATATGCGGCAAAGGAAGGGATGAACGTGAAAATCCTTCCTTTCAAGACGGAACAGGACAAGCAATTGGTGATAAATGGGCATACGAACTTGAATGGCAGTACCATTCGTGCTACATTGGAAAGAGAAGATACGTATTATAATGATGAAGAAAAAATGGCTTTGCAGCCTGTTAGTATTTTGATGGAACCTTATATCCTTGACGTTAAATCGGAAAGCTTCGTTTCAGAAGTCGATTGTTTATTAATAGCATTATTAATCATGATGTTCGATATGGTCATAAAACAAAAACCAGGTGGTGAAGGATAAATGAGCATATATGATAAAGCGGGCAATGACGTGTCAGTTGCCGTAATCAAACCACAGGTGAAAATACCCGATGTAGGTTTAAGCCCCCATACTAAAAAAGTGATGAAACAAAACGAACGCATTATTCTGAAACAAAAAGAAAAAGCTGCACGCTTCAGCCGATTAAAAAATGTTTTATAAGAAAGGAAGGGGGTTTTTCCTTTCCTTATGATATTTCATGGAGAACCCGCATATACTATTCAAAATCAAAGAATAGGAAGGGTCTTTCAGATTATGAACAAAAAACCCGAGAGAGTTAACATCCCAGTCCCCTCCGCTTCACCGTCCGAGAAACGGATACATAAGGGAAATGCTGAGTTGCTCAAGCTTTTACAAAAGCTGAAAACTAAACGTTGGATTTTTTTAAGGTAAAAGAAAACCAGTCTCCAAGGAGAACTGGTTTTTTGATTTTCCAGATGATCACTGCTGGTGGAAGTATTGAATTTTCTTACGTCCAGACTCTTTAGCCAAATACATGGAACGGTCCGCTTTTTTTAAAAGTGACTCCATTTCCGTACCATTATGAGGATAAAAACTTATCCCTATGCTAGCTGATACAAAATGATCATTTCCATTAATGTGAATGGGCATGGTGGATAAATGCTTCAGTAATAATTCAGCGTTTTGCTGAGTGTTTTTCATTAAATCTTCACAATGCGATGGATGTAATAATACAATGAATTCATCACCTCCGATTCGGGCCACATGACTGCCTTCGGGAACGGTTTGCAAAAAGCATTCCGCTGCCTTTTTGATAACGCCGTCACCAGCATCATGGCCAAAAGAATCATTGAAAAATTTAAAATGATCAAGATCGATGTAAAGAAGGGCCATTTCATCGTTTGTTTTATCTTTATGATATTCGAAATAATTTTTTATGAAGTGCCGATTATATAGACCTGACAAAGGATCCCTGATAATCCCTTTTTCAAGAAGTATGGTATGACTAATCAAAGCTGCCAAAGACTTAATGAGTATCAGATCATATTCTTTAAAAACATGGGGTTTAATGTCAAATGCACATAATGTCCCAATGGTTTCACCCTCATTTATTAGAGGGACTCCCATAAAACACCCATTCCCTATAAACTCCGTTGCGGGATGGCCACTAGTCAATTCATGTTCCCTCAAATTCGGGATAACGAGAGGTTCCAAACCATTCTCAACAACTAATTTGCAATAAACCATATTATAAGGAAGGATGTCACCTGCACAAATCAACTCTGCATTTCTATTGAAGGATTTGATCATAAAACTCTGGATGGGATTCAATATAGAAAGGAAGAATGTGTTGACCTCAATGGTTTGGGCTAATAGTGCTAATACTTCTTTAGCGATAGAATCGAAATTTTTATAATAGTTGATATCTTGCTGAATCATTCTCAGGCTCCTCTTTTATCTATAGTCTTTTTAGTTTTCCGGATGTTATTTTCATATTGAACGACAAAGACACAAAAGCGGAATCTGAATACCGTGACAGTAGTCCGGATTTCCACTAAACTCAATTAAGGGGTTGGATTCGTTTTAACCATGAATCATGTAAACGAAAAAGTTAAAAAATTGACCTTTACTTTATTTTCGGCATTTTTTTACTATCATTAAATTTTCTTTCACCGGATTATCAACCAGCTAAATTTCTGTATACACCTCATGATCCATAATCCTAAGGCAATGATCAGTCTATTTATCATGCATTATACTGTAAATGAAATGGGAAGAGTACCTTTGATGTGCATGCTTGGTATGTTTTTCTATTTTGCCCTGGAGCGTTCGAATGTAAAGCAATTTGTGAGGGTACATGAATTTTGATAAAACGGATGTATCGCGCTCATTTATAAAAAAAATTTGGGGAGGATAAAAGCAAGCAATAAAGTACATATTGGATAATTCAAAAGGGGATCATTATGGGAAAATTAGAAAGTATATATCCTATTGCTATAGAGAATACAAAGGAAAAAATAATCCAGGATATGGATTTTTATTTAGAAAATCAAGAGACGATGCCTTCTTATTCAGCTTATATATCAGACAGGACGACTTTTGTTGAGCAAATTTGGATAAATGTTTGGCTAAATAAAGCATCTAACGATGTGCCAAGAAAGGAAAAAAAGGCGTTTTTAAGCGAAAGGGGATTTGTAACGGAAGGTTCAGATCATAAACTGATCAATAGCATGTTCCGGAACGAATTAAAGAAGTATCGCCCGTTTGATGGCTTAACGTGGATTAAAAAAACCTTTGCTGATAATCAAGAAGATTGGGAGAAGAGATATAAAAATGCAAGGGAAAAATTCTTTAGGCGTCAAGAAGAACAGCGGCTTGCCAAGCAGCGCTGGAAGATACGCGCAAGACTGCAAGAAGAGGCCAATGGCTTTTTTGAAAGTAACTCACTTTTTTTATATTTACATGTCAGGTATTATATCGCTGGAATTTTGGCAAAAGATCTTAAGAATAAGCCTAAATTTCAATATGTCGATCCATACTTGCTTGAAGAACAGTTGGTTGAAGAGGGAGGCTTTCAAGCTGCCGAATACCTAATGGTCACTGATTTTTTTGAAGAACTGACAGGCGATATTCACTCATTGATCGGTTGGGGAAGGAACCGTTATGAATATGAAAATTACTTCTACAGGTATGAAAGATTAGTTTCGGATTTCATAATGGAATTAGCCCCTGGAAAATACTTGCAACATCTATCTGCTGCACTGCATCATGATTTTTTTGAGTCATATGGGGAAAGGCTGACGGTGGATGCCCTTAAGGGTATACTAAGCGATGAATTGGCTGATTTGTCTCAGTCCTGTTTCGATGAACTTCAGGAAGAATACCTTTCTGATTTACTGAAGCTTGAAGGAATTCCTTTTAATGAAACATTGCACGAAGAAATATACGAAAAAGACGTGGAGAACAGGGAGAGAAGAAAAGCTGAAGTATTGGCAGAGCAAGCCAAGAGGCTGGCAGAAGAGCAAAGGATGATCGATGACATCATCGGTAAGGCCTATACTCCATCATTAGGAAAAAAAGTAAGATATGTTTTGCATATCGGAGAAACCAATACCGGGAAGACGCATAAGGCCCTGGAGAAAATGAAAGAAGCGGAAAGCGGTTTGTATCTAGCTCCCCTAAGACTGTTGGCCCTTGAGGTATTTGATAAATTAAATGCGGATGGTGTACCCTGTTCATTAAAAACCGGTGAAGAAGAAAAGGCAGTTGAGGGAGCTAAACATGTCTCCAGCACCGTTGAAATGTTTCATGAGAAAGACTACCATGAAGTAATCGTCATAGATGAGGCCCAAATGATTGCCGATAAAGATCGAGGTTTTTCATGGTTCAGGGCAATCACGCAAGCAAATGCGAAAGAAGTACACATTATCGGGAGTAATAATATCAAAATGATGCTTATGAACCTTCTGAATGAAGCTGATTTAGAACTCCACGAATACAGACGGGAAATACCGCTTGAGGTAGAACAAAGGGAGTTTGGACTGAAGTATACAAAAAAAGGGGATGCCCTCATTTGTTTTTCGAGAAGGCAGGTACTGGAAACCGCGTCCCGGTTAAAAGAGAGCGGACATAATGTCAGCATGATATACGGCAGTATGCCTCCTGAAAATAGAAAACGGCAAATAGAGTTATTCAATCGTGGTGAAACATCAGTTGTCGTTGCCACCGATGCGATTGGTATGGGATTGAACTTGCCAATACGCCGCATCGTCTTTCTTGAAAATGAAAAATTCGACGGGACACGGAGAAGAAGATTGACTTCTCAAGAAATCAAACAAATCGCAGGTCGAGCGGGTAGAAAAGGAATTTATGACACGGGAAAGGTAGCATTTACAGCAGAGATCAAAATCATGAATAAGTTGCTGGAACAAGTAGATGAACCAGTTCAAACCTTCACTATCGCCCCAACCTCTGCTGTGTTTGAACGTTTTCAAAAATATTACCGGAACCTAGGGACATTTTTCGAAATGTGGGAGAGGTTTGAGCCTCCTAAAGGCACGAAAAAGGCATCTCTATCGGAAGAAAGGGAGCTTTACGAACTTATAAGGGATACTGAAATCGAAGCGCGTTTCTCTTTAATGGATTTATATGGTTTCCTGCATATTCCTTTTTCGGCAAAAGAACCAAGTTTGATCAGACAGTGGCTGGAAACGGTCGAAGCGATTGCCGAGAACAGTGACCTTCCTGAACCGATCATCAAGACTAGAAATCTGGAGGAATTGGAGCTATCTTATAAAGCGATAGGTCTTCATTTACTATTTTTATATCGGATGGGTAAGCGAACGGAAGCCGTTTATTGGGAGCGTATCCGTGAAGAAATCAGTGATGGCGTTCATGATCAGTTAAAAGACGAAATGTTGAATTATCAAAAAAAATGCAAGCGCTGTGGAAAAAGGCTTCCGGATGACTCGCGTTTTCATATATGTGATTCTTGTTATCATAAAGGACTTAGAAAGACGCACAGATACAATTAACCGAATTGTTTTGATAGTAATAACCCGAATGCCGCATTCGGGTTATTAGCAGTTGTATAAATCACTTTGTCGTTTGTTTCGATTTAGCTATAAGTGCTGCTTGCAGCTTCATTCGTTTATCAGCTTTCTTATCATGCACCACTAAGATTGCATGAATTAAACCAGGGACATAGAAAAATAGTGTGAGTACCAGATTAATCACTGCCTGGATGGGTTTACCGGCTAATAATACGGCTAATGGAGGGAAAAGAATCGCAATTAAATAAAGAATGGTGAACACTCCCCAATATATTGATTTTTATCTGACGATTACGGTTTACTTTTTTCTTTTGGCTGTTTTCGCATAATTTGTTGCTATTTACCAAGTGAAGCGGTGTGGTTGATTTTCCCTACAGATGCTCGCTTTCCGCGGGGCGGGAGGTAAGCCTCCTCGGCGTAAACGCCTGTGGTCTCACGTGTCCCGCTGCTCCCGCAGGAGTCTCGCACTGCGCTCCAATTAACCTTAAATCGTTTAGATTTTAAAAACAACAATCTTTACGAAAAAAGCCTTTCTTTTTAATGATTTTTTTATTCTAAAACAAATGCATTACTTGAGTCGAGAAGTAATTAGGTTACTGAAGTTCCATTTTCCTGATGTTGTCTCTTGCTAGCGCCTTGATAAATATATGCTCAAGAGCCGGATTCATACCAACTGAGCATTCTGATACTAAAAAGCAGTCTTTTGACTCCCGATGATGTCAGGAGGACTATGGCTAATCATCGTTTTTGCTTATTGCGGTCAGTGTAACGCCGGTTTCTTGTGTTAGAATAATCAGAATACTATCTGTGGAAAGCGGGAGATTCATGAAAAAAAAGATAGGCTGTTTGCATGCACACCAAACAAATATAGAATACATAGAAACCGCATTCTCGAACTTCGATATTGAATGGCTTCATTTTGTAGATCCGGGATTGTTGCAACGGGTGCCAACGGATAAAAATTTTAAGCATTCGGATGCTAAAAAAAGGGTTATACAACAAGTAGAATGGATTGCCGAATGTAAAGTGGATGCCATTCTGATAACCTGTACAAATTACATCGCTATTTTAAACGAAGAGCAGCTATCCTTACCCATGCCTATCATTAAAATTGATGAACCATATTTTGAGCAAATTTGCCAATTGCAGCAACCGCAGATGATATTATTCACGAACCCTGCCACTGTTGAAGGAACAGTCAAACGTTTAAATGCCCATGCTGAAAAATATGGGGCTGTGGATTTTGAAGTCATCATCATCGACAATGCCTTTGAATTCATTATGCAGGGATTGGGAGAGAGGTATAACGAGAAAATTTTGAACTTCCTATACCAGTTTAATAACGAAAATAGACCACTGTCGGTGGCTCAACTATCAATGGTCGAAGCAGCAAAGAGATATGAACTTGAGACAGGAATGACAGTTTTAAATCCATTGAATGCATTAGTTGATTCCATGATCGTTCAACTAGAACTACGTTTATTGAGTGGTCTTTGAATCAAATGATTTCCACATGAATGGAATGATTTTTCTTTGTATATGGTAGAAAATAAAAAAAATCCTTGCATGATCTGGTTAAATCCCAGTGCAGGGATTTTTTTATTATTCCTTTGTGCGGATTTGTTCACGGATGTTTTCAAGTTCTTCAAGGGATAGGGCTGTCAGGGAATTTTTTATTTCTTCTTCGACCCGTTTTCGATCAAGCTCCCTATATTCACTCCACCAATCCCGCAGCCCTTCGGTGTTTTCGAGAAGATACTCTATATCAATTTCTTCTTGCTCATCATCTGATAAATATCGCATGACCGCACCTAATAATCGATTGAGTTTGGCTACTTCACTTTCCTTATCAGGTGAAGCGGGGGTATCTTTCACTTCTAAATCATCTTTAGCCGGAACATTACGAGGTGTCATAATATCCTCCTGTTTTTAATACTAGTGTGCCTAAAAATGGCGGTTTTCAATATGTGTTTTTCGTATTTTTACAAATTTCATTTGTAAAGTATTTATTTATATTAATGAAATTTCAACATAAACCTCGCTAGAATATATAGATTATATCATCATCCTTAAATAGGTTTAATAAAGTAATGGGTAGGTAAGGGGGAAGTATAAATAAAAGGAATAGCACTAAGCTATTCCTTACATCAAGCGGCTAATTTTCTGCATTCTTCTGCACATCTAAAGCATGCTTCAGCACATTTTTGACAATGTTCATGATCGTGTTTTTTACATTCGTTTCCGCAGCTTTCACAAATCTGGGCACAAACTGCAGCCAACTCTGAAATAAACGGTGTACCTCTTCTTATCGCCTGTTCTAAATAAGAGCAAATATCCGCACATTCCCGATCCAAGCGAATGCACTCCACCATCATGTTTACATGATCTTCTTTTAAGCATGCATCATAACAATGATTACACGCGGTCATACAATCATTTAAAGTTTGGATAACAGATGAATAATTCTCATGTGACATGAACAAATCTCCTCCTATAATATGATCTCTCCCTTATTATTATCCTTTAAACTTACCCTTTAAACTTCTAATAGGATAAGGTGAATGGTTCTTCTATAAAACTGACTGGACAAGCGACGGACTTTAGGGAATTAATGGAAGGGACAGTGCATAAATTTAAATGAAAGGAGTGGATATATGAAAATGTTCATTAAATTAAGTGTGGCCAGTGTCTCCGGAGCCGTCGTGTATTTGATATATAATGTCAACCAGACGCTGCGTAAAGGAATGGGAACACTCGAAGAAACAAATAAGACACTGGAAGAGGTAAGGAATGCGGTACATGGATTGACGCAAGAGTCCAAACAATTGATCCACTCTGCCAATCAAATTACAGCGGATGTTAAAGGGAAGATGGAAAATGTCGATCCATTGCTGGAATCAGCTCAAGATGTTGGAGAAATGATTCATAATGTAACCAATTCCATAAAAGAAGCGAGTTTGGAAGGCGGCCCTAAGGATTTATCCACTCCGACAGTTCCATCAACTCGAACTGAAGCTGAGGGGGTTCAAATAATAATCAAATAGTATCATCATTTATCATTAAAAAACAGGCACCCCGGGATTCACTAACCTATTTAAAGCAATCGTTTCTATTATTTAATTTAGAGGGGGAGCTTTATCTTGATAATTCAATATAGTGTGGCAGCGATCGCTTTAGCCTTCATTTGGTTGGTCGTATTTTTAATCAGTACTCTTCAAAAGGGAATGGTCACGATAGGAGAAGCCAATCAAACATTGACTGAGGTGAGAAATGCCATCCATGATTTGTCCGGCGAATCGAAACAACTATTGCAAACTGCAAATGAAATCACCGACGATGTAAAAACTAAAATGAAAACGGTTGAACCATTATTGGATTCTGCTCAGGATGTTGGTGAAGCGATACATTCAGTTACAGACTCTGTTAAAAAAGCAACTAACGGTTTCCGTACAGAGTTTACCCCCAAAAAAATCAATGCTATCAAACCCAAAAACCAATTCAGGTAAAAAGAATATATTAAAAAATGAAAGACACTGCCGGGATTTGGAGTGTCTTTTTTGATGATATGTATAATAGCTGTAGTCTTATGCTTTATATGGATATCGTCCTTGGTTTATATCTATAAGACCCATTTCTCTCATACAGATTTCTTTACACTCTGTATGAGAATATGGAACAAACATAAATTCTGTATGGAATATAGGACAAGCAATTATTTTTCTGTCTTGTCACCTGCAGCATGACTGGATGTTTTTGAGTCATTGGAATGTTTGACGCCTTTACTTATATATGGTTTCGCGCTTTTTTTCTTGTTGGCACTTGTTTTCCAACGATTCCAGCCCTTCTTGCCCGTTCCAGTGCCCGTACCTTTACCCGTTCCACTCTTAGCCTTAGCTTTACTCATGAAATCACTCCATTACAATTCTATGGTTAGTTTAAACCATTTTACTTGATTATTACCCAAGTATGTTGAAATATACAGTAACGAAGGTGATATGTACAGGGAAAGGCTCAATATTTTTAATCTTGATCGTAATAAAGCAATAACAGCAAGGATTTTTGCCTCACTTTATCGATATGGATCTTGATTTCGTCAGTAAGATGCTTATGCCGATTTTCTTGCAAATGGTCAAGTAGTGCATGAAAGTTAATAATACAGCCCCTGTATTCATTCCTAAAATGATTCCTCCCATATTAAGAGAAGCTTGAGACCCTAGGATATACATCATTAAAAAGGCAACAATATGGGACCATACGGTATGGATGAAAGCATCCTTCACTAAACCCAGGCCGATGAGATAAGCTTGCATGGGAATGACAAAAAAATGAAAAAGGAAATAAGGACATAATAATTTTAAATAGTATGCGGCAGATGTTGAAGAAAAAAAGAGGGAGGTCAAAGGTTCCGCAAAGAGGTAAATGAAAATCACAGCCGGAACTCCATATAATACGGTGAAAGACATCGATTTTTGCAATAAAACCCTCAATTTTTCCTTATCCTGCTTCTTGTATGCATTCGAAACATTCGGAATGAGCATGATCATTAAGGAATGCGCGATAAAGGCCGGAAAGAAGCCAATCGTCATCGCAACTCCAGTCAGCATCCCAAAATGCTCTGTAGCCACTACCGCACCGAATCCTGCCGAGAGAAGGGCGGTATGGATCAAAAAAGGTTGGATGGCATTCGTTATCGCATGAAAGATCCTTAACCCCATGGTGGGCAGCGAAACTTCCAATAACTTTTGTCGTGCATGTTTACCGGTTGTCCGCGAGTTCGTACCGCGCCTCATGATTCGCATTTGAAGAATCAAAAGGTTGATCAAGTATAGAAAAACGAGGAATTCACTGCCAATCAAAACAAAAAAGGCCATCAATAATGACTTTTCCTGGTTAAATTGAAATAAATTAAATATGAGGAAAAGCAAACCGAATTGAATGATATCTTTTAAAAAGTTGGATAAGGCAATCTTCCCCATTTGTTGGACACCCATGAAATAGCCCCTAGCAATCGATGAAAAGGAAACTATGGGGATCAATGTGATGAGCAGCCATTTAATATAGGGGTGGTATCTGTCCATTATGGATGAGAAGGAAAGTATGAAAGGCATGACTATACACATTACCAATACGACGACCGCAGCCATTTTAAGTGCATGAATGATAAGATTATAATGCATTGCCTGTTTATTTTCCGCAACGAATTTTGAAATGGAAATATGTAATTCAAGGCTGGCAATCACATATATCAAAAAGAAAATTGGCAATATGGACATATAAAGCCCCATACCCTCTTCGTGTAATTCCCTGGCCAGGAGCATGTTCACTAAAAATTCAATACATTCACCAAAGAACGCTGCGACAATCAAAATGAGCGTTCCTTTATAAAAAGACTTCATGTTGGCCCACTCCTAACAAGGTGTTTGTATAAAGATATGAGACATGCCATGGAATATTCATGTGGAACTGCATATCCCTGCGATACAATACGCGGTCATGCCTAGGGGAATCCTTAATAATCGTTGTTGTAAGATAAAAAATAAAATCGGGGTTAGGTTGGGTAATTGAATGAAATCGATTGGTTACATTCATTTGTTATTGGGAAATCCACATGAAAGACTTCATGGGTGATATTCCAAACAAAGTCATGTTCCCTTTGGTCGAAAGTGTCAGATGAAAGCATGAACATAAGACCGGGACTTGAATTTCGCTTTGAAATTCATGCTTTATTTTGCTATCCTTTAGCAGAGGGGATGATTTATATGAAATTCACATCTATTAGTCAATCAAATATAGATGAATTGTGCATTGCGTTTGAAAGTTGTCTTACGAAACATGATATTACATTTAAATATGTAGACATGACGGAAGATAACGGAATCATATCGTTTATTTTTTGTAATGACCCGGAAAATGCGAGATCGGTCGACATGGAAAGTGAACGTTTCATTGGATTGGATACGGATTACATAGCCAAGGAAATTTTAGAGCCTATCCTGCCTAGATTAAAGGAATATGCACAAAATAAAATCATCGATTAAGATGATTTTTTTTATTTTGATACTTGTTTTTATTGTCTAAATGGAACTGGAAATTTAACTTCCTATTATATGCGTATTATCATAACAGGGAGATGATATTTCATTGATCGGAAAGTGTTAGTTAGGGGAATTAAAAAAGGCCGGAAGGGAAAAGGAAGAATTTATAAAACGGTTTACCATTGGATAGCTTTGCAGTAAACGGTGATTAAATAAAAGAAAAACCCTAGGTTGAATACATCCAGGGTTTTTCTTCTTTGAAAAGCAATCTTTATAAATTGTAAAGATCGCTTTTCACCATTTTCACTCAACTCCTCAGCCTTCAGGATCAAATGACCATTTTTTTACCGGCATTTAATTCAACTTCTTGCTTGGGAGTTTCTATGGTCTTGTTTTTCTTCACTCTTAAGTGATAAACCGCATAACATCCAAGGAAGAATGTTCCCCCGCAATAAAGGGCCATTCGCTGCTCAGGAACAAACGCAAGACTGATCATGACGATGCAGTTTGTTAGTAAAGCAAGAATGGGGATGAATGGATATAGCGGAACTTTGAATTTCAGATTTTCTATCTTTCCGCCTTGGCGGGTATAGGATTTTCTAAAAGCAAGAAGACTGGCCGATATGGCAATCCAGCCAATTTGTGCACCTAATCCTGCAAGGGAGAGAAGAAAGACAAATATTGTTTTGGCAGCTACTACACTTGAAAGTAAAGACAAACCGGCAATTGCAAGGGTAATAAGCAAGGCATTAAGAGGAATCCCTCTCTTATTCACCAAACCGAGCTTCGGACTTGCCATACCTTCCCTAGAGAGCGAGTAGAGCATTCGTGTCGCTGCATATAGACCGGAGTTCGCCACTGACAATAGTGCTGTAAGAATGATGAAGTTCATGATGTCAGCTGCATACGGAACTCCGATACTATCTAATACAACAACGAATGGACTTTCTGAGATGCTGGCTTTTTCCCTTGGAATCATCGCCGATAATACAGTGACAGAAAGAACAAAGAAGAAAAGGGTTCTCCAAACGGTTTGTTTGATGGACTTTGGTATGACCTTTTCCGGGTTTTCACTTTCTCCAGCGGCAATTCCGATTAATTCTGTGCCCTGGAAGGAAAAGTTCACTGTAATCATTGTGATTAGCAGGGCCGATATCCCATTGGGGAAAAGACCCTCAGCGATAAAGTTGGAGAAAAATGGAGCTTCTTGTCCACCTTTCATATCAATCATTCCAAACATGGCAGCACCGCCAACGATGATGAACAGAATGATGGCCAATACTTTTATGCTGGAAAAAACAAACTCCGATTCGCCAAATGCTTTTGCTGATAAGGCGTTGAGTGAAAATATGAGAAAAGCAAAGATTGCACACCACATCCAAACGGGTGATTCGGGAAACCATCTTTGCATAAGCTGTCCTGCTGCCAAAAACTCTAAAGCAACTGTAACAGCCCAACCTAACCAGTAAAGCCATCCGATGGCAAACCCGGTTCCAGGACCGATGAACTTAGTCGCATATGTCTGAAACGAACCGGAAACAGGCATGGCAACGGATAGTTCACCTAGACAAAGCATCGTTAAATACATGATGAAGCCGCCGACTATGTAAGAGAGGATAGCACCGAATGCTCCTGCTTCATGAATGGTATAGCCTGAACCAATGAAAAAGCCCGTACCAATACATCCCCCTATTGAAATCATAAATAAATGTCTTGCTTTCATGCTCCGTTTTAATTCATTTGGTTGATTTTCTGCTGTTTTCATTGAAAAACTCCTTTACCTGATGGGTGCAAACGGTTTCATTTATGTCTGGACGTTATTAGGGAATTTGCGTATTTTACTCACAAATGTAAAAGAATTGATTTGAATCTTAGATGTTGTTGAATTCCCTAGAATAAGAGATTATTTCTGCATTTAGAGATACATAGGTTCAAATGCAGAATTAATTTCAGGTAGCGCCGCTTATAAAGAAAAGGAAGCCAAGCGTCAGGATACTAGGGATGAATGGATTCAAGTGGACCATCCTTCAATGGGTAACAAGCACCCTGTTGAAGTAGGGGCTATTTCCACTGGGCCATCAATTTAACCAAATCTCTCATAAGTTCTTACAATACCAGTTATCTAAAAAGATGTCGACTATTTAACATCAACCAGTAAATCAGTAGTATTAAATTGGTCTTCCGCTCCATAAAGTAATTTTTCCCCAAGCAATGAGCCCATTAATGCTACAGCAACTTCAGCCGTTTTGTTATGCTCGTCCAATATTGGGTTTATCTCAACAAACTCTGCTGATGTAATGATATTAGCTTCAGCTAGCATTTCCATGGCAAGATGGCTTTCACGGTAACTAATACCTCCCATTACAGGCGTTCCGACCCCCGGTGCATCATCTGGATCAAGACCATCAAGATCAAGTGATAAATGAACAAGATCCGTACGTTCCTTCAGATAGGCAATCGATTCTTCCATCACTTTTGTCATGCCCATTCTATCAATCTCATGCATCGTATAAACTTTAATTCCTTTTTCCCTGATTAACTCTTTCTCACCTTGGTCTAAAGAACGTGCACCAATAATGACAATATTTTCTGGTTTGACCTTTGGAGAATATCCGCCAATGTTAGTCAGTGCAGGGTGGCCAAGACCCAAACTTACTGCTAGGGACATACCATGTATGTTTCCTGATGGGGAAGTTTCGGCAGTGTTTAAATCTCCATGTGCATCATACCATATTACCCCTAAGTTTTCTGAATGCTTCGCTAAACCGGCTAAGGTCCCGATCGCTATACTGTGATCTCCACCTAATACTAGAGGAAAACGATTGGATTGGATGACTTCATCCACTTTTTGACTTAATTTTTCATTACCCTCAGCTACGTCCTGCAGATTCTTTAAATTTGTGTCGATATCACTTTGTGCTCTTTCCTGTATTTCTACTTTAATATCACCTTCATCACGGACAGCATAGCCAATGTTTTCTAGTCTTTCACTTAATCCTGCATATCTTATGGCACTAGGCCCCATATCCACTCCTCTTCTAGTTTGACCAAGATCCATTGGAACACCAATAATTGAAATTTCCTTCTTCATGTGTAATTCCTCCTTCGATTTTTCTTCCCTAGTATAAGGGTAAAAGGATAGATGACTCAACTCGACATTTTTTTGAATATTTATACGATTGAAAAAAGGGTAAAAGTCTTGGGTTAAATTTCCTATCATTGATTTTTCTTGAACATTAAATCATTACCATGCAGGGTATGTTCATTAATAAGAAGAGTGGTGCGAATCCCTTTAAATAAGGAATATGGTGAGATTTTCATCTCACGGATGAAAGTGGAAACTCTCCCAATCTCAATCTTTCGCTAAGGGTGATTCAGAAGGTATTGGGTATATTTTGCTAGTAACATTTATTCAGAAAAAGGAGCAATTTCACATGTAATGCATGGAAGGATTTTTCAATTTTATATGGAATATATATATAAAGACTAAAAATATTTAGTAGCTTAAAAAAATTTCGCGAATTTTTTTCATTTAACACACTGAGTACTTTGTATTTAGACGCAGTTTGAATTAGGAGGTATTCATGCTGAATAGCAATGATAGACATAGTGGAAAAATGGAACCGAACCTAAGGAATCAGAGCTTTGAGTATTTATCGAACCGCTGGTCAAGCAAAATAAATAATTTTTTGGTTCTTTGCATATATGAGCAAAACAATCAATTTCATGATTTCAATAATAAATTCAAAACACACAAGTTAAAAGATTCGAAAGGGTTTCTAACCTTTAAAGATGGATTGAATAATAAAAGTTTTGTTATTTGGGAACATGCATATAAAGAGAACGAAGAGCTATTTGCCAAGCTGAGGTTAACGGCGAGAAATGAAACATTATCACATATTGCCCAACATGTCGTATTCTATCTATTAAGTGAATATAATAGGATTTCTACTGGAAATCATGCTATTTTAAAAGATAAACATTTAATGGAAGATTCAATTTACCAAATGGAAAAAAAATTAAAAAATGATACCTTTTTGGCTGAGAAATCGGTTTGGGAGGACTTTTACAACTGGTTTAGACTGCTGGTAAAAGAATGGGTCCTTGAGGAAATAGCCTTAACAATAGGCTTTAATGAAATGGAAAGACTTGATGATCAAGCATTAAATAAGTTATTTTACAGTCATCTCACAAAACATTTTACTGAAAACACTGAATTTTTATCGAAAGTAACAGATATCGTTAATGAGTATATTAAAAATTGGATCGATAAGATCATGATTGAATTTAATATCGAAAATAATACGATCGAAAAAATAGAAAACCTGCTATGTTTTAAGAGGGATTTGCAAACATCGGAAGTACTATTATCCACGATGAGGGATTTTGCTTTCAACTTTACAATCCAAGATCATTTGCTTGTAATGAATAGTGCTCCATATCAGTCGGTTAGAGATGCAATTTATAAAAAAAAATTCGAAATCATTGGAAACAACCCTTGGCCTGCAACACCAATATTAAAGGGGAATACGGAAGGTTCCATACAAATAATCCCTTTTGGGAACGATCATACAACCTTTGAGCAGACGAATGTAAAAGAAGCTTGGAACCGTTTCCACTCTTTATCTGATGTTGATGTTGATGTTTTTGATGCTCTTTGCAGCCTTTTCTTGTCAAAGGCTGTTCATAATGAAGAAACAGTGGAGATTTGTTTAAATGACCTCCTTTCATTAAGAGGATTGAAACCAAAACTTGGTGGATTCGGACGTCGGGGTGGTTACGAAGCTAAACAGCGTGAACAAATTTTGAAATCGCTTACAAATATACAAAGCATCTGGATTAACATTAACAAAGCTACCATCTATGAAAAAGGTAAGGCTGTTCAGACAAAGCTACAAGGGAGGACATTTATTTTTAAAGATCGTGCTGGTGTGGAATATGATATATCGGAAGAAACTTGCAGGAAAAAGATAACGTTCACGATTGACAAGGTTTTCGCTAAGTATCTTAATGGCTCCGCGAGGCAAGTCGCCCTTCTTTCGATAAAGGCCCTTCAATATAATCCATATAAGCAACTTTGGGAAAAAAGGCTTACAAGATATTTAAGCTGGCGCTGGAGGACCCAAGCAAGAAAAGGAGACTTTTTACAGCCGAATAAAACCAGTACCTTAATGGAATCGATCGGTGAAAAACTAAATGACCGTACACCGTCCCGTACTAGGGAACGTTTCGAGAAAGCTTTGGATGTTTTACTGGATGATGGTGTAATCGCATCATGGCATTATGAAAAATGGGATGAATCGATAGCCGATTATAAAGGCTGGGCCAGTATTTGGCTGAATTCGATGATATTAATAGAACCGCCTGATATCATAAAGGAGCAATATCGTTCTATTGAAAAAAAACAAAGATCTCACCCTGGCAATCGGCTTACAAAGCAAGCCCCGGCTAACCTGAAGAGCAGTGATCATATTGGTGAGCAAATAAGAAATGCAAGAAAAAGACTCAACCTCTCTTTATATCAATTGGCAGAGGAGTTGGAGATATCAGCGCCATACGTTAGTAACATTGAAAGAGGTATGAAAATTCCATCCCTTAAAATTCAAAAGAAAATGAAGAAATGGCTTGAGAAACAGGAACATATTAATGAATTTTGAACAAATTGAACCCTTTCCCCATATAAGGAAGAGGGTTTTTTGTGTTGTGAAAACAGGATTTTCAAGCATACTCCTGTATGTGTTGCCATTTACACAAAAACATTGGCGTTTATCTCGTTCCAATGTCGGGGCTATCACTGTAAAAAGTCGGGGTCATCGAGAACACAAATTTTTCATTCCATTTTTTTGACCCTGCTGCAATATATGAATTTACGTCATTTACAAATAATTAACTGTCTAATGTTTTAAATGAATTTAACAAACTATGTTTTTTCAGACTATAAACGCCCTCCATGTAAGATTAGTTCAAAGATATCTTTTTATATGTAGGGGGGAAGATCATGATAGAAAATCAACATTCAAACAATTCTCATGAAACACTTGAGCCGTTATTCAATCCAAGATCCATCGCAATCCTGGGTGCCTCCAATAGTGAATACAAAATAGGGAATTTACAGGTGAAAGCCCTTTTGGATGGTCATTTTAATGGGGAGATTTATCCGATCAATCGCAAAGCAAAAGAGATTGAAGGGATAAAGTGCTATGAATCTTTGTCCGATGTCCCGAATGAAATTGATTTGGCCATTTTTTGCCTTGGGGCGAATCAGGTGCAGCAAGGATTAGAGGAATGTGCACAAAAGAAAGTGAAGGCAGCTATCATTTTTGCTGCCGGTTTTTCCGAAACAGGAAAAGAAGGCATTAAGCAACAGGATTTGCTAACAGATATTGCAAGAAAGAATGGAATACGGATAGTGGGTCCCAACTGTGTTGGATTAGTGAATTTGTCGAATGGTTTGATTGGCACTTTTTCCCCTGCCATTCAATCAGTGCCATTAAATGACCAAAGAGGGGTCGGTTATGTCTCTCAAAGCGGTGCATTTGGTGTTTTGACCTATATGGCAGCAGCTCAGAATGGATTGAGTTTCAATTACTTCGTGAGTGTAGGAAATGAGATGGAAACTGAATTCTCGGATGTAATTGAATATATGATTCATGATTCAAAAACAAGTGTGATTAGCGGCTACTTGGAGGGTGCTAAAAACCCGGATAAATTACGAAGCCTGGCAACAGAGGCATTGGATCGAAATAAACCCATGATTGTCATGAAAACCGGAAGGAGCAAGGCCGGAAGCAGAGCGGCTGCTTCTCATACAGGATCACTTGCGGGATCGGATCAAGTATATGATGCCTTTTTTAAACAAGCTGGCATCATAAGGGCCGACGATTATGAAGATATCATTTCTTTTTCGAAGCTATTCCTGTCAAAGAAGCTTCCCAATGGACGCAATACGGTAATCATCACCAGTTCTGGCGGGAGGGGTATAAATGAAGCGGATCGCTGTGAATCATACGGACTAACCATCAATCCACTCAGCTTAAAGACAATAACGGAAATCAAACGTAATCTACCTGAATATGCAAGCGCTTCGAATCCGGTGGATTTAACAGCGGCTGCATCTGTTTCCAATCCTGAGTTATTCCTTGCACCATTGCGGGCACTTGTAGAAGATCCGGATGTCGATAATATCATTTTTACTGAGTTTCCTTTTAATTGGACTGCCGAGCATCCTTTGCTTCAAGAGTTTATTGAAATTTGCAGATGCTCAGATAAATTTGTATTCATTACCACATTTCCATTAGATGGCATGACACTCCCGCCTTGTACCGCTGAGCTCGTGAAAAATGGCATACCAGTGATTCCGGGAAGCCTTAATCCGATAAGAGGGCTGGCGAAACTAGTTGAATACAGTGAATTTTATCGAAAAAACCTTGAAATTCGAGTTTCCAAAAGTACAAAGAAAATAGAGAAACAAAGCTTGCAGGACATGCTGAAACCGGGTATTACATTAAGTGAATCCGAAGCTAGTATGGTTTTGGAACGATATCGGATCGCTACCACGAAGCGTGTTATAGCTGAAAATGAAAACGATGCCATCCAATTCGCTAACAGTATCGGTTATCCAGTTGTGTTAAAGGTCGATTCGCCGGATATACCACATAAGACGGAAGCGGATGCGATTCGATTGAATGTAAGTACTGACCTTGAGGTCAGGAATGCTTTCAGGGATATGAAGCGGAATGCACTAAATTATAAACCTGAGGCTAAAATAAACGGCATTTCCGTTCAGGAAATGTTACCTGATGGTGTGGAAATCATTGTTGGCGCAAGTGATGATCCCGTATTTGGACCGGTTATCATGTTTGGTCTAGGGGGAATATTTGTTGAGATTTACAAAGATATTTCGTTAAGGATTGCTCCACTGTCAAGACAGGATGCACTTGAAATGATTGAAGAAATCAAGGGGAAGGACATTTTAATGGGAGCACGCGGGAAAGCACCGGTTGATATCGAAGCCATCATTGATGTGTTATTAAAGGTTTCCGCTTTAGTTACAGATTATAAAGATTCCATAGACGAATTGGATATCAATCCTTTGCTGGTATATGAAAACGGAATCAAAGCCGCTGATGCCATGATTGTTGTAAAAAATAATGTGAATGATAATACCGTTATTAGGGGGTAGAAAGCAAATGGAACTGGATCATTTGAACGGTTTAACGGGAGCTGAATTTATATTTGAAGTTGAAAAGAGGCATATCCGTCAATTTGCTGAGGCGATTGGTGATTTGAACCCCATATATGTGGATGAAGAATATGCAGCGAAAACTTCATATGGTGGCATTATAGCACCGCCGACATTCCCGATAGCCATTGGCCATGATAGTGGCGAAAGCCTTGACTTGGGCCTCGAACAAAGGAGAATGCTGCATGGTGAGCAGGAGTTTATTTATTCCCGCCCGATTAGACCAGGTGATAGGTTGCATTGTCAGATGAAAGTAACAGATGTATACGAACGGGAAGGCAGAAAAGGAACGATGCAATTCTTGGTACTTGATACAGAAATGAAAGATGAGTCAGGTGAAATGGTGGTCATAAGCCGAACGAATATCATTTATCGGCCCATCAGAAGTAATCATGCTCCTGTTTGAATGAACATGCTGATAGTTAAGGGGCTAAAGTATCGATGTTAATTTCCGGAAAACCGCAAGCGGGAGGAATCAGGGATGTTGAAATATGAAAGTTTACATGAAGGTCAAAGACTTGAAGCTCTCATCAAGCCAGCTGTAACCAAGGTACAACTTGTTAAATATGCCGGAGCTTCAGGAGATTTCAATCCATTACACACAGATGATGCATTCGCACAAGAGATTGGCATGCAGGGTGTGATTGCTCATGGAATGCTTGTAATGGGCTTTCTTGGTGAATATGTAATGAAACTGGCTGGTGATCATGCTGTACCGGCAACCTTTAAAATGAGATTTGGTGCCGTAACGGTACCAGGAGATCGAATCACATGTTCTGCTTTCGTTAAAAGTCTGTATGAAGAAAGAGGTCAACGCTTTGTAAGACTTGACCTTACTGCAGAAAAGGAACCAGAGCAAGTTGTGGGTTCAGGTGAAGTCGTTTTACGCATTCAATAAGGGAGGTTTTTGTATGGAAAGCATTAAAGATCGCTATGCCATTGTCGGTGTAGGGGAAAGTGAGCGTTCTAAGAATTCAGGTACAACCCCGTTACATTTGGCATTGGACGCTGCTCGAGCTGCATTGAATGATGCTGGGCTAAAAGCGAGAGATATCGATGGGTTCATGAGTTATTCTGAAAACGATTCTTGTACATCTCATCAATTAGCAACATATTTAGGGGTCCGTCCCAAATATGTAAAGGATATTCTGGGCGGGGGAAGCAGTACCGAAATGTTGATAGCTGACGCTGTTGGCTTAATCGAATCAGGTCAATTGAATACGGTGTTGATTTATCGTTCCATGAATGGACGCTCAGGGGTACGGATGGGCGGAGGCGGCTGGGATGTGAATATGCTACAAACAGCAATAGAAGGCGGAAGCTTTATCATTCCTTACGGTGCTGGCGGTCCAGCTCAGTGGTTCGGACTCTTTGCAACGCGACATATGCATGAAACCGGGCTGACCCAGGAACATCTAGGGCATGTCTGTTTAGCTTTTTACGAACATGCTCAAAGGAATCCTAAAGCATATTTCCATGGTAAACCACTAACGATGGAGGAATATCTTAAAACGCCATATTTAAGCTATCCATTTAAAAAACATGATTTCTGCCTGGAATCCGATGAAGCAAATGCAATCATTGTCACTTCAGCAGAACGTGCTGAAGGATGCAAGTCCAGGCCGGTATACATCATGGGTCTATCTGCTAGGCAGTGTGTGTCCCATGCACATTATTGGAATGATTTAACGGAAGTGGCTGCAGACTATGTAGCGCCTGAAGTATATAAAATGGCTGGAGTTAGACCTGAAGATATCGACGTTGCATCCATATATGACTGTTATAGCTGGGTTGTTCTTCGGCAGTTGGAGGCTTATGGATTTGCTCCGCGTGGAGAGGTCGGTAATTTTGTAGCCGAAGGAAACCTGCGGATCGGTGGGAAATTACCTTCGAATACCGCAGGGGGAATGCTATCGGAAGGATATACACATGGAATGAATAACGTTTTGGAAATCGTCCGTCAAGTTCGCCACGAATACAAAGGAACCGATCGTCAAGTGGAAAATTGTGAAATCGGAATCTGTACTGGCTGGGCTGGACCTGATATGGCGGGTGCCATGATTTTAAGAAATTAGGAGGGAACAAAATGGAATACCAAAAACCTATTCCGCTAAAAACACAGGATAATAGTCCATATTGGGATGGCGCGGATCGTCATGAACTGATTCTTCAAAAATGCAATTGCTGTCATCAATATTCCCATCCTCCTGGTCCGAGCTGTGCAAAATGTGGCAGTTCTGAACTTAGCTGGGAAAGCCAAGGCAACGATATTAACGGTAAAGTCTATTCATATATCGTTTCCTACCGGCCCTTTTTACCTGGATTCCAGGATGATTTACCGCTAGTGATTGCCATAGTCGAATTAGATATGTTGCCCCAGGTCAAGTTAATCGGAAATATTCTGCATTGTTCACCAGAAGAGATTGAAATGGGTATGCCAGTAAAGATGGTTTGGAAGGATATTACGGATGATCGGTCAATACCGCAATGGATTCAGGTATAGAAGTGTAATTTGCAAGCATTTAAAGGAGGAAAGTAATCTATGGATTTTTCGTTTACAACCAAAGAGGAAGAATTCCGTCTTGAATTGAGAGCGTGGCTTGAAGAAAATTTACCTGAAGGTTGGCTTGAAGGAACCAGTAATGTTTCTAAAGATGAAGGTGAGTATGCCGTTTTCCTGAGGAATTGGCAAAGGAAATTATATGAAGGCGGCTGGGCAGCGATTGCTTGGCCAAAAAAATACGGCGGTCGTGAAGCGACGTTGATGGAGGAAATAGTTTATCAACAGGAAATGGTTAGAGTAAAGGCTCCGGCACTTGTGAATTATGTAGGCATCCATATGGTGGGACCCACTCTTATGCAGATTGGAACGGACGAGCAAAAAGCAAAATATATCCAAAAAATTCTTACAGGAGAGGAAGTATGGTGTCAAGGATATTCCGAACCGAATGCTGGGTCTGATTTATCTGCCATCCAAACTAGCGCCGTAAAGGACGGAGATCGGTGGATCATTAATGGTCAGAAGGTATGGACTAGCTTTGGCCACTTAGCTGATCGATGCTTTTTACTGGCCCGGACGAATCGTTTCGATAAAAAGCATAAAGGGATAACGGTATTCCTTTTGGATATGAATCAGCCGGGGGTGGAAACTAGACCCATCATTCAAATGGATGGTCAGCATGATTTTAATGAAGTCTATTTGAATGATGCGATTGCATACGATGCTGAAATAGTTGGGGAAGTGGATGAAGGCTGGAAGGTTACGATTGCATTGCTTATGCATGAAAGAACGGGAATCGGAGCGCAAGTTTTTACATTGGAGCAACAATTTAAGGAACTTGTAGCCTTAGCCAAAGAATTGAAAGAAGATGATATGCCATTGATGGACAATCCGCTTGTTCGTCATACAATGGTAGATTTATATACTCGCACGCGCGGATCACTTTTGAACTATTATCGGAATCTGACTAAGACATTAAAAAACGGTCATCCAGGTGCAGAAGGTTCGATGGATAAATTGATGGTAAGTGAACTTACTAAAGAGCTGCTGTCCCAATCGATTTCATTACAAGGGCATAAGGGTGTTCTGTGGAAAGAAGATGCCATCTCCTCCAACTCGTATTGGCAGGATAATTATCTTTATTCTTTTGGACAAACAATAGGAGGTGGAACGAGCGAGATACAAAAGAACACAATTGGTGAAAGGATTCTAGGTTTACCGAAAGATATGGGACGTTAAAATGAAAAGGAGGGAATAAAGGTGGATTTTTCTTTAAATCAAGAACAAGAAATGTTTCGTGGATATGTCCGGAAATATTTAGATGGTGCTGGGCAAACAAAAACGGCCCGCGCATACATAGAGGGTGAAAATGGATCTCTAAGGACCTTATTATCCGGGCTTGCCGAACTGGGATGTTCAAGTATTAATATATCGGAAGATCATGGGGGAATGGGCTTAGGTCCCCTTGATTTAATACCTGTACTTGAAGAAACCGGCCGTTCTTTATTGCCAGGTTTATTTTTAGAAACGAATGCACTGGCTGTGCCATTAATAGAGAAATTCGGGACGGAAGTACAAAAAGATAGGTACTTAGCAGAAATTGCGGCTGGTACAAAAACATTCTCGCTAGCTTGGTTAGAACCAGGTGGAAGTTACGGTCCTTCTGACATTAACTTGGAGGCAAAATCCCTAAACGGTCAGCTGATATTGAGGGGAGTGAAATCAATGGTTCCCGATGCAGGGTTGGCTGATCATTATATAGTATTGGTCCGTACAGGCATAGGTAAACAAAATGATGGGATTACACTACTTATCGTCGATCGAAATGTAACGAATATTACGATGGAAAGCCAAAAAAACATTGATGAAACCCGGCATTTGGCAGCATTGTCTTTCCATGATGCTGAAATTCCCATGGGTCAGGTACTTGGATCCATGCATCAAGGTTGGGATGCCCTCCAAGAAGGGTTACTTTCTTTCAATGCAGCTCTCTCAGCAGCAATTGTCGGGTGTATGGAGAAAGTGGTAGAGATGGCAGCAGAGTATGCGAAGATCCGTGAACAGTTTGGTCAGCCCATAGGAAGATTCCAAGCGATTAAACATAGAATCGTCGATATGAAAATGGATCTCGAAACAGCTAGATCTTTAGCTTATTATGCTAACTGGGCTTTGGAAAGCGGTGCAGAAGATCGGGTTCAAGCCGTTTCCTGCGCACGAATATTTGCCACGAAAGCATTTGTACGTATTTCGTCAGACAATATTCAGATTCATGGCGGAATCGGATTTACAGAAGAAATTGATTGTCATCTTTTTGTTAAGCGTGCCAGATTCTATGAGAATTATTTAGGAAGTACTGAACAATATTACAGACAGGCAGCTACAGCATTAGATTGGTAGAAAAGTAGAATGGGTTACATTCGTGCTTTACTAAGCCGAAGGGTGGAGATGAACGTTGGAAATTTCATATAAAGTGAAAGAATTTCAGAATATGATTAATGGCAATCTGGTTCCCGCTTCTTCCGGGAAGCGGATTGAGAGCTACGACCCGTCAACTGGCAAGGTTTGGGCAACCATTCCTTGCAGTATGGCACAAGATGCTGAAGCGGCAGTAGAAGCAGCCCGAAGTGCTTTTGCCGATTGGTCCATGAGGCCAGCTATGGACCGGTCAGCTTTCCTGCGGAAAATAGGTGATTTAGTCGTAAAGCATGGTGAAGAGCTAGCTGAGTTGGAATCAAGAGACAATGGTTGGGTGATCAGGGAAACGAGCCACGGCCTCATTCCCAGCTTAGCAAGCCTTTGGTATGATGCAGCAGGTGCTACAGCTATTGGGAGTAAGGGAGATACTGTCCAATTGGGATCTGCAAGTGTAGGTTATTCATTGAGGGAACCTTTAGGGGTAGTAGTAGGAATCCTTCCATGGAACTCACCGCTTTTCACGTTTACCATTAAAGCGGCTTATGCGATTGCAGCAGGAAACGCTGTCATTATCAAACCATCAGAGTTGGCTTCTATCGCGTCATTACGATATGGAGACCTGATTAATGAAATCCTCCCGCCAGGAATCCTGAATGTCGTATCAGGAACCGGAGCGGAAGTGGGAGATACTCTAGTAAAACATCCAGATGTGAACAAAATCAGTTTGACCGGTTCTGGAGGAACGGCAAGGGCGATAGCACAATCGACCGCACGAAATCCTAAGCCGATGATTTTGGAGCTTGGTGGGAAATCGCCAAACATAGTCTTTGCGGATGCTAACCTTGAAAAAGCAGCACAAGGGGTGACGAACTATGGGATATTTAGCGGCAACGCAGGCCAACTATGTGTAGGTGGATCGAGGATTTTGATTCAAAGGTCCATATTCGATGAAATGATCATTAGGATGAAAGAAGTGATGGAACAGCAAATTCATCTGGGTGATCCAATGAATCCAGCCACTTCAATGGGACCGATCGCTAACGCTGCTCAATATGAAAAAGTCCTCTCATATATAGAATTAGGCAAAAAGGAAGGAGGGGAAATCATCATCGGTGGCCGTCATGGAGGTGTTAGCCTATTACCTGATGAACCCGAATTAGCTGATGGCTATTGGGTTGAGCCAACACTGATCAAGGTCAATAGTAATTCTCTCCGTATCTGTCAAGAGGAAATCTTCGGTCCGGTAGCGACCGTTATCCCCTTTGATACGGAAGAGGAAGCCCTCACCATAGCTAATGACAGTGATTATGGTTTAGGAGCTGGAGTATGGACCTCGAATTTGGATCGGGCACATCGGATGGTACGCAAACTGGAATCGGGTAATGTGTGGGTGAACTTGTTTCGCAGGGTGGGACCTGAACTCCCATTCGGAGGCCAAAAAAGAAGTGGATTCGGAACGGATACCATTCTTGAATATACCCGTGAGAAGACCATTTATATGGAAATAGGATGAGGGAATTCGCTGTAAATAGTGGACTGGGGGTTCTGTAGATGGCACAAGATTCTAATGGCATTTTTTATGGATGGTATGTGGTGTTGTGTGGCTTTTTCATAATGTTTGCCGGTTTCTCGATAATAAATTCCCTGCACAGTTTGTTCATGGTCCCGGTTACAGAAGATTTAGGAATAAGCAGAACAACTTTTTCCATTGCACTTTCCATTGCTGGCCTTGGAGTGGCTGTTGCTTCTCCAATCATGGGGAAACTGCTCGCTAAAGGGAATATGAAATGGATCATGTCAATTTGCGTAGTGATGGCCGGAGCAGGATTCATGTCATACTCGCTTGCCAACTCAGCTGTATATTTTTGTATCATAGGCTTTGTAATCGGCATCTGTGTTGCAGGCTTTTCCAATATTCCCATATCAATCATGTTAACCAATTGGTTTTATGAGAAAAAAGGAAAGGCCATGGGTTTGGCATTTGCGGGTTCGGGAATTGGGGCAGCGGTCCTAAGTCCGATCATTACAAAGTTAATCTCAAATTATGGTTGGAGAACGGCCTACGTAATAGCGGGGATACTGATAATTGTCTTAACATTACCCTTGGTTTTACTATTTGCAAAGAAAAGTCCCGCGGAAATGGGGCTTGTTCCACTGGGCTCTGACAACATGGAAATGGCTGAAACGACTGTGGAATCTGAACAGAAGGGCTTAACGATGAGAGAAGCAAAGAAGACGGCAATGTTTTGGATTTTCATCCTGGGAATCGTTTGTTTTGCATTGGTTGCAGGAGGGGTGCAAATGCATATCCCGGCATATCTGATCGACATAGGGCATCCAGCCATCTTTGCAGGAACCATTTTCGGAATACTATCTTTGGCAAATACGGTAGGGAAATTGATTCTAGGAGCTGTATTGGATAAGTTCGGTACGGCTGGCGGTGCCATTTATGTAGGGATTTGCATGACAATCGCAATGGCAGCACTATTGTTAGCGAAAACACAGGCATTCGCATTCCTATTCGCCATCGCCTTTGGCTTTAGCATAGTGATATCCACCTTAGGGCCTCCCTTCATGACAAATGATATCTTTGGAAAGAAAGACTTCGGCTCCATCTTTGGCATCGTGCAAGTTTTTTTTGTGGCAGCAGGTTCATTGGGAGTGATCGTTTCGGGTTTAATCTATGATTTGACAGAAAGCTATCGTGCAGCTTGGATCTTTTTCCTTTGTTTATTCATCTTCAGTATGGTTTGCGTACTAACGGCAAATGGCATGAAAAAAAAGACCATCAGCAAAATCAAAAATATTCCCGACCAAAAAATAGGATAGATTGCTAGAGAAAAAAGCCATATTGAAGGGTTTGTCTCCCGTAAACAAAAAAGGTAAAGAGCGGCAGGCTAGAATGCTGCTCTTTACCTTACTGTTAAACTAAATGATGGTTTTAAAACTTTTTACTCCATTCCTCATCTTCAAGTGGCACACCATTGGCACTAATATATTCTACAATCATATTTCCATGTTTAAGAATGCCATCTTTTATCAGGGCATTGATAATTTTGGTGAAGCGGCCATCATCTGCGTCCTGTTTCTTACGTGAAAGGGTTATACGAATGGTTGGGGACACTTCGTAATCTTTATAGTTGGCTGGTTTATTCGGATCAATCTTCAATTCTTTCCCGATTTCCTCATCAAAGACCAAGAGTAATTGATTATGATCGCCTATTTCTTCCTGAATCTCCTTCCACTCATCACTCTCTGCAATATCTCCCATTTCTTTGGAAATCAATACGTCACCAAGTTCTTTTTCAACATAAGGCCTTATTTCTTTTTCTGCATCATCTTGCCATTTATCTGATATGAATGTGTCCTCCATTTCCCCTGTTTCCTCATTAAAGAAAACTAGAAATTGAGTATCATATTTTTCATGTTTCACTTTAGCTGCATATTCAAAATTGCCCCGGTTTCCCATATTGTCGTATAGGACATCATATATTTCGGTTCCGTCATCAAAAGTTTTCCCTAAATATCGTTCAGCTTGATCCCGGACCTTCTTTTCTTCAGCGGGATCTGCCTTCATACTCTGTGTGAATGAAAACACAAGTATCACCACTCCGGCGACGATGATTGAAAAAATACCTAGTAAAGTAAGTAAAATCTTTTTTGTTTTGCTCAAGGAACACCCTCCTGTAATCTCTGCTACTTATCAATAATTACCATATTATTCTAACATTATTATCGCTCATTTTACTATGGAAATTGAGCGGATCTTTTTCCGGTGCGAAATCTAAATTGCCTGCCCTCCAAAATACCGGGATACTTTGTTACAATAAATAAATGGTTAGTACCCTAAAGGGAGAGATTGACTTGGAAATCTATCAAAGAAAAATGAATCATAATCGGGATGAATACAGAAAGTTGAGGTGGCAACAGCATCGTCTACAAGTTACAGGGCTATTCGATGCCGTTTTTTCGAAAAAAGCGTTCGCAGATAAAGTGGCTATCGTTGGTGCAGGCAATTGCGATGATTTGGATTTAGAGTATCTGGCGACTAGATGCAACTCCATATATTTATTTGATATTGATATGGAAAGTATGGAAAATGGGACGGCGAAATTGCCTGAACGGACTCGGAAGAAAATTCAACTTGTTGAAATCGATGTAACAGGCCTTGATAAAGTGGATTTTGAACACGACCTATCTTCCATGCTGGATCGTGGTGAAACGGCAAAGGGAATTACTCAATATTTAAAGGAAACCGAGAATCGGTTAGGTCAGCTTTCTGAAAGTGTTTTTGCTAATTATTATAATGATTTTGATATCATGGCAACATCAGCCATTTATACCCAACTATTTTATAATTGGGCCAAGGAACTGTTTTCTGATTACGAACACCAATATCAGAAAGATGGCGCAGAAGAGATTAAGAATGGAATTTTAGATTTAAGGGATGAAATCGTACGTAAAATGAATCACTCTATTTCTAAATGTACCAAGCAAAATGGATTCTGTATTACATGGACTGATATCTTAAAAATCGAACCTGAGTATATGGATACAATTAATGAAGGGATGAATGCCATCTTTGCATTGGCCTCGAACGTAGGATATGGGGCAGCATTGATTGGGGTAAAAACGTTTATTGAAAATGTGGATAAAAGCGAATTAAGCCTTCGCTACTGGACATGGGATTTTAATGCAAACAAACAGTATTTGACCATTGGCATTATTGGAAAATAGAATGGCTTGTAAAAAATGAAAGGCGGGATAGGTAAGCATATCAACAGCTATACCTATCCCTTTTTTTATTGGTTATAGAACCCATAGGAATATTATCAATCACTTTTGCGTGATAAAAGGGAACTGGATCAGTAAATCATAAGGAATAAGACATATTTATATAAAAGGTATAAAAAAACGATGAAATTTTTGACTATTTGTCTAATGATTTTACAAACTGGTGTGGATATAATGAATCTGTTGAAAACAGAATATTCCGATAAGTGAAGGCGAGAGAAAGAAATGGAAGAGGACGTAGTAATGAGGGTGAAACAATAAGGAAGGGGTGTGTTGTTTGAAAGCTGATATCGTGTTCATGAATGGCGAGGTCATAACCGTAAATCAAAAAAATGAAGTAGCAGAAGCCTTGGCAATTAAAGGTAATCGCATCTCGGCAGTCGGTACGAATCATGAAATCAAGGCATTTATCGGAGAAGAAACAAATGTGGTTGATTTGCAGGGGAAGTCATTACTTCCCGGGTTTATTGATTCTCATATTCATCTTATATTGTACGGTGCCAATCAATTGGCAGTAAGTTGTAAAGCAGAACATATCAAATCTGTAGAAGATTTATTGATCGATCTCAAGAAAAAAGCTTCGACGGTCCCAAAAGGTGAGTGGATCCGTGCCTGGGGCTTTAATGAGACCGCCGTGAAAGAAAAACGTTATCCAACAATAGCCGAGCTGGATGCTATTTCAACAGACCATCCCATCATGGTAACCCGTACATGCAGCCATATAAGCGTGGTGAATAGCAGGGCGTTAGCGATTGCCCGAATTGATGAGAACTCAGAGAACCCAACTGGGGGGATCATAGAAAAGGATAGGGCTGGGAGGATTACAGGCAAACTCATTGAAACAGCAAATATGATAATGGCCGACAGAGCAAGTTATTCAGAAAGTGAACTGTTGAAAGCCGTGAAAATAGCCTCGGAACATTTCATCGCAGCAGGCATAACAAGCATTCATGAAGCTGGTGCCTATGGTCCTGAAAGTTTCCGTTTAATGCAGCAGGCCATAAAAAATAACGATATTCGTGTCCGTATCTATGCGATGGTCGGTTCATTGAATAATTCTCATGAATTTGTAAATAAAATAGTGGATTCGGGAGTCATGACCGGAACTGGGGACGAAAGATTCAAAATCGGACCAGCAAAATTGTTTACGGATGGCAGCAGTACCGGTCCGACAATCGCTACCCGTGAGCCTTATTTGAGTGATCCTGGCAATTTTGGCATTCTTTATTATAAAGAAGAGGAAATCTATCAAATATTAGGTCACGCACATAAAAAAGGTTATCAGATCACAGTCCATGCCCAGGGCGACAAAGCGATAGAGATGTATTTGAATTGTGTGGAAAAGGCCTTGGATGAATCGCCCAGAAAAGATCATAGACATAGAATCGAGCATGCTGGAATATCTTCGCCAGATTTACAAATGAGGATGAAAGAACTTGGAGTCATCCCAATCCCCAACCCCCCATTTCCTTATGAGTTCGGCGATATATATATTGAACACTACGGCAATAGGGTCAACCACATGTACGCCGCCCGTGATTATATTGATAATGGCATCTTGGCCGCAGGAGGTTCCGATGCTCCCGTTACTGATCACGACCCTTTATTAGGCATACACGTTGCTGTTAATAGAACAAGCAGATCTGGTACGAAAATAGGTCCGGTTCAATCTATTAGCGTATTGGAAGCCATAAAACTATACACATGGAATGGCGCGTTTGCGAGTTTCGATGAAGATATCAAAGGCAGCCTGGAGTCAGGAAAGCTGGCCGATTTAGTAGTATTGAATGATAGTATATTGAAAGTGGATTCCCAAAGTATCAAGGATTTGAAAGTTGAGTCAACGATTCTGAATGGGGAGATTCTTTATCATAGGGGAACATTAGTAGAAATATAAATCCGGCATAACCATTCTAAAACAACCATACCTTCAATTTCATTTTTTCTTAAGCGAACGCATGTAGAATTTAAAGGGGGATATTGGCTATGAAAAAGCAAAAATTATCAATTAATGGTGAGAGGCTGAGTCGTACGCTCGAGAAATTCGCTGATTTTGGAAGGACAGAAAATAATGGAGTCACACGGCTTTCCCTTTCAGAAGAAGACCGATTAGTCCGTGATTACTTTTGCGCTTGCTGTAAAGAATTGGGTATGACCATTAAGGTTGATGATATGGGGAATATTTACGCTACATTAGCGGGACTTGAAAACAAACCGCCTATTGTGATGGGATCACATATGGATACCGTAAAGAAGGGCGGGAGGTTTGATGGTATCTTGGGTGTAGCTGCAGGCTTGGAAGTGGTGCGGACTTTGGTGGAAAATAGTATCCAACCTGAAATTCCGATAATGATCGTCAATTTTACGAACGAAGAGGGAGCCAGATTCGAACCTTCCATGATGTCTTCGGGAGTCCTTTCAGGTAAATTCGAAAAATCTATCATGCTGCAAAAGACGGATAGTGACGGAACGACTTTCGAAAGTGCTCTGAATGCCATTGGATATGCAGGGGATAAAGAGAATCGTTTAAAAGAAGCGACTGCATTTCTAGAATTGCATATTGAACAAGGGCCAATTCTTGAACGTGAATCACTAACGATCGGTGTCGTTGAATGTGTCCTTGGCATGGTGTGCTATGAGATAGAAGTTACTGGAGAATCCGATCATGCCGGTACCACCCCGATGAATATGAGAAAAGATGCTTTCTTCACTGCGAATACCTTGATTATGGAGGCTCGTCAGAAGCTAAGCATGCTTGAAGACGATTTGGTTTTTACGATGGGAAGGGTAAATGTGTTTCCTAATATCCATACGGTTATTCCTAATAAAGTGGTTTTTTCGCTAGAAGCGAGACATAAGGATTCCAATGTCATCGAAAAGGTGGAGGAAATCATTGAAAGCCTTACAACTACAGGTTCAGAAGGCGGATGCGACATCCAAGTGAAAAAATTATGGGACAGGGATACCGTTTGGTTCGACAAGTCCACTTGCAATTTGCTAGAGCAATCGAGCAATACATTAGGTCTACCCTATAAGAGAATGGTAAGCGGTGCAGGACATGATGCGCAGTTTATAGCCAGTTATATACCGACTGCCATGGTTTTCGTACCAAGCATCAACGGTAAAAGTCATTGTGAAGAGGAACTTACTACTTGGGAAGATTGTGAAAAAGGCGTCAATGTTATTTTGGAAACGGTCCTTGCCATCCAGTCTCCTTAAGACGCATGTACAATTGGTTGTAAGCAGCTAATGACAGTTAGCCACGGATGCTATCAAACCATCAGTTCAGTTTGAAACTAGGCTTGACTGATGGTGATCCATTTTCGGAAACCTAATTAGGGGAGGGTATAATTTGAATGCTATTAAGCTATTGCTTTTTGTTCCTTTTATAGGGTTCTTAGGTTTATTGTCCTATGCAAATAAAATAGAACCGTACATATTGGGGATGCCTTTTTTGTTATTTTGGGTCGCATTTTGGATGGTCATGGCATCGATCATCTTAATGATTGTCTATAAGTTCGATCCTGATAATAAAGGGAGTGATTCTGAATGAATATATCATTACTCATCATTTCCATCTTCTTGGTTCTGGCACTTTATTTAGGGATAAAAGCAAGAAAGGGGAAAGATATGGACATGGAGCAATTTGCCGTAGGGGGCAGGGGCTTCGGTGCATTCTTCATTTTTCTCTTGATAGCAGGTGAAATTTATACAACTTTTACATTCCTGGGCGGAAGTGGGTGGGCTTACTCAAAGGGTGCCGCTGCTTATTATGTTCCCGCCTATATTTTCTTAGCCTACGTCCTATCATATTGGCTCGTCCCTAAAATATGGAGATATTCAAAACGCCATTCCATCATCTCTCAGCCAGAGTATTTTGCATCTAAATATAAAAGCAGGACAATGGGTATGATCGTTGCTGTATTAGGGAGCTTAGCCCTCGTGCCGTACATAGTCATACAGCTCAAAGGATTAGGTATCATTGTTTCCGAAGCATCTTACGGGGCGATTTCTCCAGTAGCTGCAAGTGTCATCGGTGCTGTTGTCGTAACTACCTATGTAATGATTTCAGGCATTCATGGATCAGCATGGACAGCCATACTGAAAGATTTCATGATCTTGGTAGTCGTTATCTTTTTAGGGATTTACATTCCATTTCATTACTTCGGAGGCATACAGCCAATGTTCGAGACCGTCCAAGCTGCTAAACCGGAAATGTTGGTTTTGGCAGATCAAGGATTGAGTCAGTCCTGGTTTGTGTCCACCGTTTTGCTGAATGCACTAGGATTTTATTTGCTGCCACAAACATTCATGGTCGTTTTATCGTCCAATGGGGAAAGGACCCTTCGCAAAAATGCGATTGCGTTACCCTTATACACATTGTTACTGCTATTCGTTTTTTTCATCGGATTTACAGCCATCATGGAAATCCCGGGATTGCAAGGAGCTGATGGGGATCTCTCACTTTTAAGGCTGGCGATTCAAACATTCGATCCATGGGTGATAGGGGTTATCGGAGCTGCAGGTTTATTGACGGCCCTAGTACCGGCTTCAGTCATGCTAATGGCTGCATCGGTAGGTCTGACAAATAGCTTTTATAAAGTTCTGGTTCCTGCTGCGACTGAAACACATCAGTTGATTGTCTCCAGGATCATCATCATCGGTATCTCAATCATTGCTTTAATTGTAACGATAACAGGCGGAGAGGCTTTGGCCATCTTGAATATCATGTCATACAGTTTAATTACACAACTGGCACCTTCCTTGTTTTGCAGTTTATCAAAAACCAATATGATCAATAAGTATGGTGCAATGGCAGGGATATTGGCAGGTGTCCTGATAGTTTTATATGCGACAATTGCAGATGTGAAGGTTGCTACATTCCTGCCGGATATCCCACATGTAATTAATGATATCAGTACAGGCGTCATAGCTTTGTTGTTTAATATTCTTGTAACATTCATTGTAAGTGCACTGACTAAACATATCTCTATGCAACAGGCTGAAATGAGTGATTTGGACAAGATATCCTAATTTCTTTTAACAAGGCTAATGGAATAAAAAGCATGATAGGGGAGGGCTTTTGTGAAAATTAAAATAACCGCTTGTCAATTTCGAGTAGAAAAAGTGTCAAATTTCAATGAATTTCAGAAACAAGTAGAAGACTTGATCACCCAAGTTCCTGAAAACTCGGATTATATCATTTTTCCTGAACTGTTAACCATCGGGCTATCAGCGGCCTTTGGAGAACAAGCTGCTTCGTCCGTTATCAGGATTGATGAATATACCAATCAATACAAAGATCTTTTCCGTTCACTTTCCAGAAAAAGAAAGCAGGTCATCATTGCGGGCACGCATCTGGAACGCCGCGAAAATGAATACTTCAATATCGCATACATTTTTGATAAAGATGGATCGGTCGTGGAGCATAAAAAAACTCATATCTTTCCCGCTGAAGCGAATTGGCATACTTCTGAAGGTGATGATCTGGAAGTATACTCCGTAGGTCCGGTTAAGATAGGAATAGCGGTATGCTATGAAGCGGAGATACCTGAAATTTCAAGGATATTATCAGTGAACGGGGCCGACATCATTTTTTGCCCATCATACACATTTACAGAGGCTGGTTTTTGGCGGGTACGCCATTGCGCACATGCACGTGCAATCGAGAATCAGGTATATTTTGTTCATTGCCCAACTGTTGGTGAACCTGGGACACCGCTGCCGAACGGTTACGGCCGTGCCAGTATACTTAGTCCCTGTGACAGCGCTTGGCCAGCAAATGGAGTAGTAGCCGAGGCGGTAATGAATGAACATACAGTCATTACCGGGACGGTCGATATGGACGAGCTTTATGAGAATCGAAAAAGTGGTGCGGCGACCACCTTCAAGGATCGTAATCGCCGAAAAGAGATGTATGCGAAATATGAGCCTTATGAAGGGCTGAAATAATCTTGTCTAAAAAAGGTGGTTCGGAAATTATCCCGATTATTATTTTTCACTGTTTTATATGAGATGATTCTCAATGAATGGAATGAATTTGTGTTACTCCTGCCGAATAACTGGCTATCCGGGAATCCTCAAAGCGAGGAGGATAGGCAGTCAGTAGGCGGAAAGGGGCCGATTTCTAAAAGCAAGCTCGAACTTTTTTAACAAAGACTGCTGGCATTTCTCCGAATTTGTCTACAGTCTGCGACAATATTAATACTAGAGTGTTTTTCCTCTTCTATCTTCCAATAAAATAAAGCGAAGGAATTGTCAGACTAATCTAGTTTAAGATTTGCAAATCTTTCGTTTAATGGCTTCCATATAGGCATTTATCTTATCGGTATGATTTTGCATTTATTCCTCACTTGGCGCGCATTAACTATAAAACGTTTCGATTCTCTTGCGCATGAAACGGGAATTGACTTAATATACAAAATATATTGTCAAATGCATGTTACATATATTAAAATGGATGTAACCATTTCATATTGTAATAATATAGATAGTCACCCTATTTATACCTGTTATGATGTCTGTAATGGCAGGAGGCATTATAAGTATGTTTCAGCAGAACACAGTATATATAGTTGGCGAATCGAAGGCGGCATCCAATAATCCAATTACACAGCAATTCAACTGCTTTTTTATCGGTTTCGTCATTGATAGTGATACGCATGATATCGTGGATGCGGAATGCTCGACTACAATATCGATTACATCACGCTTCATTCAATCCATGTTAGTGGGTAAATCGATTCTTCGGCCCGATGAATTGGAGAAGGAAATTGAGAAACGGTACTTTGGTTCATCTCAGAAAGCACTGATCGTCGCTCTAAGAAATGCGAGCATTAAATATCAGCAACTTTATAAGTCATAGCTGCTTCTTTTGTCAATCGCAATTGAAATCCAGCTGTTAAAGAGTGTGTACGCGCTCTTTGGCAGCTGGATTTTTTTATGTAGGTCTATGCAAGACTTCATGGGTGGGTTTGAATAAAATTGAAATTTAATTTTATTATCATGAAACTCCCTAAATATAAGGAGGTATGGAATATGATTCAAGATGGTGTGATGTTTGTCTGTTTTTTATTGGCATTCACTGCCGTAATTGCGGTAGCGGAAAAAAAGATAGGAGGAAAGTTCTTCAAGTATGTTCCTGGTATTGTCCTTATTTATATTGGAGCGGCAATGATGAAAACATTCGGGGTCTTTTCAGATAGTGAGTCAGTCGAAAGTGCATATGGCACCATACGAGGTCTCCTGCTACCCGCCATGTTAATGCTCATGCTTTTGCAATGCGATATGCGAAAAATAATCAGACTTGGACCAAAGATGCTTTTAACTTTTTTTGCCGCTTCCTTCAGCATCATCGGGGGGTTCACTCTTACTTACGTTTTAATGAATGGTTTTTATGCTGAAGGAACATGGAAGGCGTTCTCGGCCTTGAGCGCAAGCTGGACAGGGGGATCTGCCAATATGGTGATCTTGCAAGGAATACTCGATGTACCTGAAAATATATTTGGCTATGCGTTGATCATGGATACAGTCAATTATTCCATTTGGGTCATGTTCTTGTTTTGGCTGGTGCCTCTTGCTGGAAAATTCAATATTTGGACTAAAGCGGATACATCTTTCATTGACCAAATGACTTCCGAGCTTGAAGCGGGGGAAACCGCCAAGACGGAATTTGGATTCGTGGAATTGATCGGTTTCTTGGCGCTGGCTTTAATTGTATCAGCAGGCGCAACCAAAATTGGGGAGAAACTGCCAGTACTGGGTGCCGCTGTGAATGGAACCACTTGGACGATCATCATCGCTTCGACCGTAGGTTTAATTCTGGCTGTCACAAAGGTTGGACGTATTGCAGGTTCCATGGAAATTTCAAAAGTCATGCTTTATATAGTCATTGGTTTAATAGCTTCCCATGCCGATTTTTCACAGCTGTTTCAAGCACCCGTGTATATTTTATCCGGATTTATGATTCTATTCTTTCATGGATTGATCATGGTCATTTTGGCCAAAATCTTTAAGTTGGATCTATTTACAATGGGAGTTGCCTCATTGGCCAATATAGGGGGTGTGGCATCAGCTCCTATATTGGCAGGTGCATTCAACCGGGCGCTAATACCGGTCGGGATATTGATGGCTGTACTTGGAAGCCTTCTGGGCACCTATTTTGGAATTCTTACATCATATATACTCTCAAGCTTTTAGGAAGGGTTGTTAATATGAAGATTGAAAGTTTAAAAGTATCAGTGGAAACCTTGCCACTTGTCAAGCCATTCAAAACGGCATTACGCACAGCAATGGAAATTGAAAACATCATGGTTTCCGTAATGTTGGAGGATGGAACGGAAGGTTTGGGGGCCGCAGCCCCTACGGTCGCCATCACAGGTGATTCTACAAAAGGAATCATGACGGTCATTGAAGAAGTAATCACACCACATTTAATTGGCCGCGACATCGAGAATATCAATGCATTGTCTCAGCAGATCCAACGATCCTGCGTAGGTAACACAAGTGCAAAAGCTGCTGTTGAAATCGCTTTGTATGACGCAGTCAGTAAACGATGGCAGCTCCCTTTATATCAATATCTTGGCGGTAAATCGAATGTCCTGAAAAATGATATGACAATCAGCGTTGATGAACCCGAAGAAATGGCTAAGGCTGCATTGTCCCTCATCGATGGCGGATTCTCAACGATGAAGATAAAATTGGGGAAAGACTGGAAGAGTGACGTGGAGCGGGTTGCCTGCATTCGTGCTGCTGTTGGCGACCAGGTTACTATCAGGATTGACGCAAATCAAGGGTGGACAACAAAACAAGCGATTTCCATTATTCATGAACTCGAGGAAAGAAAGCTGAATGTTGATTTGGTGGAACAGCCCGTTCAAGCCCATGATATCAAAGGGTTGAAAGAAATAAAGAGGTCTGTCCAAGTGCCGATCATGGCCGATGAAAGTTTGTTTTCCCCTCGTGATGCTATGAGACTCCTGAATGAACATGCTGTTGATTTACTTAATATTAAATTAATGAAAACAGGAGGAATTCGACGTGCACTTCAAATCGCCGATATGGCGGAAGCAGCAGGGGTGGAATGCATGATCGGGAGTATGATGGAATCGACCGTGAGTGTAGCAGCCGCAGCTCATCTGGCAACCGCCCATCCTAATATAACGAAGATTGATTTAGATGCACCATTATGGATTAAGAATGAACCATTTGAAGGCATTCAATTTATGAAAGATCAACTTCTCATTGCTGATAAACCTGGACTAGGAGTCAAGAGGAAATCCTCATTTACTCAATAAAAACTATTTCGAAAGGGTGATTATTTTGAAAAGGTTAACAGTTGTGGTGCTATCTTTATTTACTCTCGGTATTTTAGTTTTCAGTCCCAATGAAGCTAGTTCAAAAGAGAAGGAGAGAATTGCCTATGTAGATGTAGCTGTGGCCACTCTTTGGACGGAGTCGGGATTATTAAGGGATATCGATGCTCCTTCTGCATCGAATCCCGTTGATTTGAATGCCTGGATCGGCTCGATGAATTATGAAGACAAGCTATGGCTTGTAGGTAACCTGGAAACACAAGCTTTATATGGTTCAAAAGTGACGATTTTAGAAGAACGGGGTGAATGGGTGAAAGTAGCCGTTTCCAATCAACCGACGCCCCGAAATGATATTGGTTATCCAGGATGGATGCCAAAGGCACAATTAAAAGACGGAAATTCTTTTGAGAAGCAATTTAAGCGAGGATTTGCCCTTGTAAATGCCCCGAAGACTTGGCTTTATTCGAGTTCGAAACTTCGGTCAAAATTCATGGAGGTCAGCTTCGATACCCGCCTCCCGCTATTACAGGTTAAAAAGGATAAAGTGAAGGTGATGACACCGAGTAATGGAGCAAAATGGATAGAAAAGGAGGATGTTTCCGTCTACCAAAATGAAAATCAAATACCAGCTCCAACCGGTAAGGACATCGTTGAAACAGGAAAGGGATTTTTAGGGCTTCCATACCTATGGGCTGGAATGTCCGGATTTGGATTTGACTGTTCTGGATTTACCTATACAATGTACCATGCTAATGGAATAACGATCCCAAGGGACTCATCCATTCAAGCGCAATATGGTAAAAAGGTGGAGCAAGAAAACCTTCAACCAGGTGATCTACTATTTTTTGCCTATGATAAAGGGACAGGAAAGGTCCATCATGTAGGAATATATATTGGTGACGGCAAAATGATCCATTCGCCAAACAGCTCGACACATGTAAGGATAGATGAAATAAAAACATCGGGATACGGAGAGGAATATGCAGGAGCAAGAAGATATATCGATTGATGCTTAAAAAGCTTAAGAGCCCAATGCCCTTAAGCTTTTTTCGTATTTGAACTTACCTATTCCATCATTCTATCGGATGACAAAACGATGCCCCGATGACTTCAGAATTAGCATACATCGGAAGAAACGTTTATTCCCGATTAGAGTCTTAGTAAAAAAGTTATATAATTTTTATACCAGAATAATGAACTAGAATTCTCTACTTCCATAAACTGAAGGCATACGTATACTGATAAGGAAAAATATGGTATAGTTAATTACAGATTTTTCTTTATATTATAATGTGAGGGGCTGCCAATGATGATCACTTTTCCGAAACCTGATGTTGAGCAATTTTTACGAACCTTTTCCATTGCTGATTTTGCTGTAAGTCCAGATGAAAAACATCTGGTTTTCAGTACTAATTTGAGCGGCAAGTATAATTTATGGGGAATGGATTTGCCAAACTCCTTTCCTTATCCGCTTACAACCATTGATCAGAGCTGCCAAGAGCTGATATATGATAAGAAGAGCCGGTTTATAATTGCTGGTTTCGATCAAGACGGTAATGAAAATACCCAGTTTTACGGGATTCCTTTGAATGGCGGGGCAATGAAGGAAATCGTCCATCATGAAAATACACGTAATTTCATGCCAAAATTATCGAATGACAGTAAAAAGCTCTATTACACGACATCCAGAGGAAATCCTACCTTTCTAAATTCCTATTGTTTAGATTTAGAATCAGGACAGGAGAGGCTGGTACTCGAGGGGAAAGACGCAGCGACGTATTTATTTGGCTTCAGCCCAGATGAAGAAACCTTACTTTACTATAAACACTTTGCTAATACAAATACCCTTCTCTATGCAAAAAAAGAGAACGAAGATTTCCTGCTCACTCCGCCCTCCGAGAAACAACATACAGTGAATGATGGTGTTTTTGTTTCGGATTCGATGATATATTTATTGACTGATTATGATTCGGACTTTACCTATTTGGCTTCATACAATCTTGAAACAAACAAATTCAGTAAAGTTAAAGAATTGGAGAATGAGAGTTTTACTGCCATTAAATATAGTAAAGAGAATCAACTATTATATATAACCTGTCAAAAGGGTGTAGAAGATCGATTATATGAGTTCAATCTGCAAAATGAAGATTGGAGATATATCCCCGTGCCGTGCAGCGTCATTAATAAACTTGAGGTTACTGCATCTGGAACCCTTTACTTATTTGGCATGAGCGCAACAAAGCCTCATAATATCTATAAAAAAACAGGTGATGAGTGGGTATCATTAACTAAATATACTGTTCCTGGCGTCGATGCCGATGAATTGGTTGAACCGGACATCATTACATACCCTTCCTTTGATGGCCTGGAGATCGAATCATTATTTTTCAGGGCAAAAAAGGAAATTGACAATGGTGAAATCATTTTTTGGCCACATGGAGGTCCTCAAGCGGCAGAACGGAAGTCCTTTAGGGCATCATTTCAATTTTTCCTGAATCATGGTTACAGTATTTTTGCGCCAAACTTCCGCGGTTCTACTGGTTATGGTTTGGAATTCACGAAAATGGTGGAAGGAGATTGGGGAAATGGACCAAGACTTGATAATGTAGCCGGCCTTGATTGGCTCATTGACCAAGGGCATGCAAAAAAAGGCAACATTCTATTGATGGGCGGAAGCTTCGGAGGGTATATGGCACTTCTGCTACACGGACGACATGCGGATTATTTTAAAGCGGTTGTCGATATTTTCGGACCATCCAACCTCTTCTCATTTATCAATTCCGTTCCAGAAGAATGGAAGCCAGTCATGGATCAGTGGGTAGGAAATCCGGAAAAAGATAAAGAAAAACTAATCGAGTATTCGCCTATCACCTATTTAGAATATATGATAAAGCCAATGCTTGTCATTCAAGGAGCAAACGATCCCCGTGTCGTCAAAGCAGAATCAGATCAAATCGTTAAAGCGTTGAAGGATAAAGGAAGAGATGTCGATTATATGCTTCTGGAAGATGAAGGACATGGGTTTTCCAAAAAAGAAAATGAAATTGCCGTCTATCAAAAAATACTCACATTCTTAAAGCGATTCACAGCAGTAACAGAAAAGGTATAATCCGCATCAAAATATTTCATTTATTTAGGCTGTTTCCGCATACTTTGTTGCTATTTACCAAGTAAAGCGGTGTGGTTGATTTCCCCTCCAGATGCTCGCTTTCCGCAGGGCGGGCGGTGAGCCTCCTCGGCGTATACGCCTGTGGGGTCTCACCTGTCCCGTTGCTCCCGCAGGAGTCTCGCACTTCCGCTCCAATCAACCTTAAAGCGTTTTGTTTTAAAAACAACAATCTTTACGAAAAGAGCCTTTATTTACATTTTAATTGGAAACCCTGCCACTCACGTTCCAGTGATGAGGCAGGTTTTTTTGTTTGAAAACGGGTATTTTAGGTACGTCGGTTTGGGGAGCTAGTAAATGGCTTCCCAATATGGCGTGTTTATAAAATCCTGGCGTTTAAAATTCAGAATTCCCTGAATAAACTCTGGTCACTTAGGCATAAAGTGCTATATAATATACGGAAAAAGTATTTTTTGTTAAACGGAGTTGATCGGATTGCCACGGGAATTATTGTTATACATACTCGTAGTTATAATGGCAGGTGTTTTAAGCTTGTTCCTGTGTTTATTTGCACAGTTAAGGATCAAGGATGCACCTGGAGCAAAACCCTATATTTTCGTGACATTTTTGTCTTCCATTTTTACTTTTTCCTATGCTTTCGAACTCTCCAGTACATCTTTGGAACAAATCATATTTTGGTTAAGGGTCGAGTACTTGGCATTACCATTCATCCCAGTATTCCTTTTGTTGATGTGCCTTGAATATGTTGGGCAGAGAATGAAGAAGGTCTGGCAATATGCCCTTTTCATCATTCCGTTCATCACCATTTTCATGCATTATACAAACGGCCTTCATCACTTGTATTACAAATCAATGGAATTGAGAAGCAATAGTCCTTTTCCAATTATTAAGCTGGTGGGGGGCCCTTGGTTTTACGTCCACTCCCTTTTCCTTTTTTTATGTGTCATGTTAAGTATAATCATATTGCTAAAGCAAGTGAAAAAATCCTCATTCAGATTCAGGATGCAAATATCAATGATGGTGGCAGGTCTTATTATTCCTATAATGGCAAATTACTATTATATCAACGGATTAAGCACATATGGTATCGATCTTGGTCCTGTATCCATGAGTATCACGTTTATCTTTCATGGTGCGGCACTTTTGACTTTTCAAATGTTCAATGTAGCCCCGATCGCTCGGGAAACTGTCTTTGAAAGTATGAAAGAGGGTGTCATCGTTTTAAATCAACAGGGTTTGATTGTTGACTATAACCATGGAATGCGCAAAGTCATACCCATGTTGGATGAACATTCCATAGGTAAATCGATTACAAGTCTGCTAAATGGGAATCATCATCTTAGGGAAATAATCGACCTTAAGCAAGACAGTGATTTTAATTGCAGCCTAAATGGTAATATGGTACATTATCATATTGGTTTTTCACCTGTGCTCAACAAAAGTAACCTGCCTATCGGACAGATCATCACCTTCGCCAACGTAACTGAAAGAGTTCTTATGCTGGAAAAGTTGAAACAACTGGCCAGCTTGGACGGATTAACCCAAATATTGAATAGGACCTTTTTCATTAATAAATCGGAAATGTTATTCGATGAACTAAGCATGGAAGGCGGCAGTGTTTCAGTCATCATGTTCGATATCGATCATTTCAAAGATGTAAATGATTCTTTTGGACATGAAACAGGGGACGCAGTCATAACGCTTGTTGCAAATACTGCAAAGGAACACATTCGGGAAGGCGATCTATTGGCGCGTTATGGCGGTGAAGAATTTATCATATGTTTGCCGGATACCGCTTTAGCCACTGCATATGAGTTGGCCGATATTATAAGGGAAAAAGTTTCTGCAAGCATTGCAGTTGTTAACGAAGAGAAGATTTCCGTTACCTGCAGTTTCGGGGTGACACATGCCTTAATTGAAGCTGGTGATCGAAGCCAATCCATCAAAACATTGATGCCACGGGCTGACCAAGCCTTATATGCCGCAAAGAAGAATGGACGAAATTGTGTAAAGATCATAGCCTAAGGTGGAACCATCCCATTAAACCTTGAACTTGTTCTAGGTTTTTTTTATTGTGTTCATGATTCCTGACAAACTTGAGCTGCGTCATGCATTATAAATGCCCTACTTTTTACTTGCTCTGTATACTCTATATCCGAGGCTGTGTCCATAAGATAGAATGAGGCGGTAATGTTCGTCCATGACTCGTTCCAAGGATTCACTCAATGGCTGAACGAGGCTATTTGATGCTGAAGAATTCATTAATTCCTCTAAGACGGTACTCGATCTCAAGATTTTTGAATCTGTAAATCCGTTTTGTTGGAAGGCCTTTAACCATTCGGATTGCGTCAATAATTCTCTTAATTTATAGAAGTCCATGATTTCTTTTTTTGAGGCAGAATCAAGGCTGGTTTCTGCTGTCATATCAATGGATAACAAAGTTCCTTCTAATTTAAGGACCCTGAAAAATTCACCGAGCGATTTTGGTATATCCGTGAATGCAATCGTTGATTCGGCTATGATAAAATCAAAAGAATTATTGTCAAAAGGCAGTTCTTCAATTGAAGACTTATATAGGTCAATGCTTAAATTAGCTTGTTGGAATCTTTTTTTTGCATGTTTCACCATCTCTGGGTGATGATCAAGCGCGGATACTTGGCAAAGAAACGTTTGTGCCAAGTAAGATGAGGTTTGCCCAGTTCCGCATCCGGCATCAAGGATTATTGACGTATGATCGAGTTCTTCATTTTTCAAGAGCTGCTTAGTCAGTTCAAATCCACCAGGGTGTGCCCCTTCAATTCCAATTATGGCTAGTGCGTCTTGGTATGAGTGGTTCATGGCATAATCTCCTTTGGTACATGTATAAATGTATTTTATGCTTCGGTATCAAAGAGTGTTTAATCATTGGCAGGGAATATGGGAAAGACTTTTAAAGGTTTGGTGGGTATTTAATTCATGCAGGCTAGTCTCCGAATGCATACGATGTATAATCGACGGACAAGGGGAGTGTAAAATGGGTTATCATAATTATTATCATAAATGCAGGCAAGGTGTTGGAAGGCCGGTTGAAATTCGTACAAGTAGAGGAACCGTTCATCGGGGAATCATACACCGGGTTACGCCGAACCGTGTATATATTCGTCCATTTGACGGTGGCGGAAATCTTGGTGGGTTTGGTTATGGAGGTTTTAATACAGGATTTGGTTGGGGTGCTGCAAATGGATTTGCCTTTGGGGCAATTGCATCTTTAGTTTTTCTCGCATTTCTCTGGTAATCGAATGATGAAAATATTAAAAACCTGAAAAATTATCAGGTTTTTTATTTTGTTCACAATTGGAATCCAACCAAAAAAACTGAAAAGAAATATGAATAGCAATACGGCTAAAATACATGTAAGACGATTCTTTTTTCTGAATTTAACCTCTAATCGCTCCTTTTGTTGAACCTGCTTCTTTTTTTTGGTTCATCACAAATAAATATAGCTGATCACTCTGTTTTCACTCCTATTATCCGTTAGTAAAACTGTAAAACCTTGAATTAAGTTGGCTTGATTGCTGAAATTAAAAAGACCTGGCAAGACGGAATCCTAGGTCGTCTATGCGAAAAGTAGGATGGCTGCGCCGACGACATGAAGCTCCAACACCCCTGGCATCCTCAGCCCAGCTACCACCTCGAAAAATACGGTAGGTGCCGTATACTTGTTCATCATATAAATCCCAGCACCATTCCCAAACATTCCCTAACATGTCATGCAGCCCCCATGGATTCGATTCCTTTGTTCCTACGTCATGGATTATGCCCCCTGAATTTTCGTTATACCAGGCAATCTTATTCAGCTCACCATATCTGTAACCAGCAGTCCCAGCTTTACATGCGTATTGCCACTCTGCTTCTGATGGAAGTCGAAAACCGCTTGATTCCCAATTACAAACTATGTTTTCACCATTTTTAGAATAACACTCTGACAGTCCGGCTTTCTGTGAAAGCAGATTACAAAAAGAAATTGCATCATTCCAAGAAATATTCACAACAGGTTTTAGATTTAGATCAAAAGAATTAGGCGATTTATTTGTAATAGCATAGTAGAATTCCGTAGTAACAGGATAACGGGCAAGAAGGAATGGTCTTATTTCAGCATTCCATTTGCTTTTAATTCTATCGTCCCTTAATTCTATTTCTCCCCCTGGAATTTTCACCATTGGACAGTCAATGTATTTCTTAATTTCCTTTGGCAATCTACCTTCCTCCAAACGATCAGAATTTTACAAACTTTACCACAACCAGAACCGTTAAATCAATACAAATATGATGTTTGTATTTGCAGATAACTGCCAGGGAGCTAAACAAGTGCTAAAATGTCCGTTTTTGTGGAGGGTATGCACACGTTTGACTCACTGCGGAGCATATCGGATTAAAGCGTAATAATCAGGTGAATGAAGTATCTACTTCAAATAACACTTTAATTTCTTGGGGTGTAAACATTCCAGCGGGTAAAGGATCAAGTTTAAGCTTTGTAACGCCACCATACAATTTATATTAATAAGTTTGCAGGCTTTAGAATACAAATTATAAGTGAGTTTCGATACTTTGAATTATGGGGGAGAGCGAATGAACGAGTTTTTGGAAAAAACGGCGAGATTCGAGCATCGGTTTTGGCTGCAAATCTTAGGGGACCATGGCAGGTTCATCCATGAGTCTTTAGCTCCGGTTGAAGTGGAAAACATTGAAATTGCCTCAGAATTCATTCGAATTTTTGATAATCTCCTTGGTAAAGCCAATTCAGAAGAGATTTCGCAACTAACGGCCATGGCTGAAAAAGAGGCATTAAGGTTTCGGGAGTTTAAGCTATACCTACTTAAAGAACATCTGGTTGGTAAAATAAAAATACATCTTTCACCTTCATTCATTAATCATATGGTGAACGAATTAGAAGAATATTTAAGATTATTGAAATACTTCAATTCAAATCAAATGCCGCCTGTTTTCCATGAACTTCATCATCACTTGCTTTGGCTTTTAGATGCAGCGGGGCATGCAAGTGCAATTTCATCCAATATGGATGATGTTGAAAAAAGATTAAAGGAGAAAAGTGACCAATATAAAAAACATTTTAATGATTTTTATTTAAAAGCTGTTGAAATGGCTGGATATTTACGAACCAATCTGTCAACATTCCCAGCATTGGAAAAAATGAATCAGGACGTTACATTGGAAATTAAATTATTTCAGCACTTTCTGCTTGAAGTGGAGGAGCTTGATCTCAGTGCGCAGGCTCTCGGAACGTTCTCGCCATTAATGGCAGATCATATGTGGCGTGAAGAATGTTATTATTTAACGAAACTCGCTGAATCGACAGACACAGAAAAGCCAAACTGCGATCCAGCTAAACCTAGGCTAGTGGAATAAAAGAGTCCACCATAGAGCCCTTTCTATAAAAGGGGCTCAAATCTGTTGAATGTAACATTAAGCTCAGTGGGATCGTTAAATCTTCGAAGAAGCATTCGGTCAACTTTTCATTCTGTGCCACACATGGTTTAAAACGTTTTTCTTAGTGGGTTAACATTAAGGGGTGTAATTTTTTAGGAAGTTAATTCCTATCCATATGTTATACTAATAGAACTAAAATCAATTATTAGAAGTATAGGAGTGCTGAAAGATGTTTGGAAATACTTCCAATTTGACAGATGGCATTTATTTTGGGGAATCGTTACCACAACAAATCGCCAAACACATTTTAAAAAAAATCATTGAAGGGGAAATTGAAGCTGGAGAGAAAATCGTCGAAGAAGACATTTCCAAAGAATTGAATACGAGCCGTGCACCAGTACGCGAGGCGCTTTATTTATTGCAGGTTGACGGAATTGTTGAGAGGATACCGAGGCGGGGAACGATCGTCAAGCCATTCTCACAAAAGGAAATCATTGAATATAATGATGTTACGATCGGGCTGATCCAGATGGGCATTGAGTTTTCCCAAGGAAGGTGGCACGAAGAAAATAAGCAATCATTACGAAAGCATTTGGAAAGTGCAACGGATGAGTGTGAGAAAAGTAATGTAATCGAGTATCAAAAAAAAGCTGAACAGATATTTCGATATATTTTTACAATCGCTAATAACAAAGCATTATCAAGATTTTTTGAGGAAGCCAGTCATATCCTCATGGTTTTTGCCCAAAGTCAATGGAATACAGAAACGATGGAAAATTTCCATTTCAGATTAAAAATGTCTATTGAGGGCATTCTCGAAGACGATTTCGTTAAGGCAAAAAATGAAATTCATGAAGCTCTGAATCGTGGAGTGATGTAGAGTCTTTGACTCTAAAAGCAAATTGTCGACAATCGACAAAAATAGTGTTATGATGTAATCGTATTCAAACAAGAAGATCATCACCAAGATTAAAGGGAGAAAGGGAGAATATTATGCAAGCATTTGATTTTACAGAAAAAGTAGCAATTGTTACCGGCGGCGGCGGGGGTATCGGCCGGGCGGCTTCTATTACACTTTCAGAAAACGGTGCCAAAGTGGTTGTTGTTGACCTTTCTGAAGAGGCTGGAATGTTAACGGTAAATGAAATCAAAGAAAAAGGCGGCGAAGCGAAGTTCGTTAAAGCCGATGTTACAAATGAAGACGATATAAAAAATTATGTTCAAAAAACGATAGATTCTTATGGGAAAATCGATATTTTCCTGAATAATGCTGGGTGGGAAGGCAAAATCATGCCACTTATCGATTATCCTACTGAAGTTTTCGATCAATTAATGTCAATAAATGTACGTGGGGTTTTCTTGGGCTTGAAACATGTATTGCCCTATATGATTGAACAAAAAAGCGGAGCGGTCGTGAATACAGCTTCTGGAGCTGGTTTACTCGCTACGCCAAACATGGTGGCGTATGGCGCAAGTAAACATGCGGTTCTTGGAATGACGAAAACTGCTGGGGTCGAAGTTGCTCCCCATGGTGTACGGGTGAATGCCGTCTGCCCAGGTGTCGTCAACACGGCTATGATGCGGTCGATTGAAAGCGGATTTGGCCAAGGTGATTCCGCGGCAGCTGAAACGGCTAGAAAACAATTGGAAGCAACGACTCCGGATGGTCGGTATGCTGAGCCTCAGGAAATTGCAAATCTAATGATGTACTTAGTATCGGATCTTTCCAGCCACATTACGGGTCAAGAACTTGTAATTGACGGAGGGGCCATTTTAATCTGATAAGCAATAAACTTTATTATAGGGGGACGAATACATGAGTTTAAAAGGAAAAGTCATAGTAATTACAGGAGCAGGCAGCGGAATTGGAAAGGAAACGGCATGTAAATTAGCTGAACAGGGAGCTATTGTCGTAGCGGCTGATTACAATGATGTTGCTGCTAAAGAAACAGCTGAAGCCATTCAACAAAAGGGAGGCACGGCTTCTTTTGTGAAAGTGGATGTAGCTAAAGCGGAAGAAGTGGAAGCGATGGTAGAAGCTGCAGTTGCCAATCATGGCACCATCGACGGCATTTTCAACAACGCTGGAATTGGACTAGTAAAACCATTTCTAGAGATGGATCCAGAGTCTTACCACAGAGTCGTTGATGTTGACCAACACGGTGTTTATTATGGCATGTATTATGCAGCAAGGAAGATGGTGGAGCTTGGGGTAACAGGCGCTACAATCGTCAATACAGCCTCAATATATGGGACGATGGTTTCAATCGGCAGCTTTAATTACCATGCTGCAAAAGCTGCAGTAATCGCCATGACTAAATCTGGAGCAATTGAACTTGCGCAATATGGGATTCGTGTTGTCGGTGTTGCACCAGGTTTTATCGAAACGCCGATCATTGGTGATGATCAAGAGTTCCTGGACAGTTTGGCACAACTTCATATGAGGAAAAAATTGATACAGCCAGAAAAAGTTGCTGAAGTTGTAACGTTCTTGTTCTCTGAAAAAGCGGATGCCATTAATGGACAAGTCATTCCTGTTGATGATGGATTCTTAAGCTTTAAGGGGTAAATTATAATCAAATGATTTTCCAAATAACTCAAAAAGGGAGTTTTGGCATATGAACAAACGATTCGATGGCAAAGTAGTAATCATTACAGGTGCAGGATCAGGTTTAGGACAAGCAGCCGCATTGGAAATGGCTAAAGAAGGAGCTAAACTTTCATTAGTTGATTTAAACGATGCATCTTTGGAGGCAACAAAAAAATTAATCTTTGAAATTGCACCAAATTCAGATGTGCTTCTGATCACTGCAGATGTATCGGATGAAGAAGCAGTCAAGAACTATGTAGACCAAACAGTCAGCAAATATGGTAGAGTCGATGGCTTTTATAATAATGCGGGTATCGAAGGTAAACAGGCACCTACGGCTGAATACGATAGCAACGTTTTCAACAAAGTAACGGACATCAATATTAATGGTGTATTTTATGGCATGAAATATATCTTGCCAATCATGAAAGAACAAGGATCAGGGGCAGTGGTGAACGTGGCTTCTGTAGGCGGAATTCGTGCTGTGCTTAACCAAGCTGCGTACGTTGCAAGTAAACATGCTGTAGCAGGATTAACAAAAACAGCTGCCATAGAATATGGTCAATACGGAATCAGCATTAATGCCATTGCACCAGGAGTAATCTTAACAACGATGGTTGAAGGTTCATTCAGGCAAATAGGCGGGGAGAATTGGGAAGAAGCAATGGCGGATTTCGTCAGTGTGAATCCTAAAAAACGCTTTGGTAAACCTGAAGAAGTCGGCCGTTTAGTCGCTTTCTTATTATCAGGGGAATCAGAATTCATCAACGGGGCAGTCATTCCGATTGATGGCGGACAATCTTCACAATACTAATTGAACAAAGGGAGTGGCAGCATTTAGTCACTCCCTTTTAATGGTATCTTTTTAGTTAATGACCCAACGTATTCACATTTGCAGAAAACGAAGACCTTCTGGGTTTTCGTTTATTGTGGCATATGTAAAAAATCCGTTTATAGCCTAAATGCGAACCTATAGAATAGATTCGAGAAGTTCAACACAGATGCACTCATTAAAAAAACGCCATACAAGGCGCTTAACAAAATTTCAAGAAACCAATCGTTATTTTTCTTTATCATGAAGCTTATCTTCATATTCAGTTTCCAACATACCATACAGACCATTCATTTCTTGTTCATCAGGATCTGCCCCAAACTCATTTCTATTTTTATTCTTTTTATCATCAAGGATTTCATCTTTATCATTCTTCCTATCCATACATATCACCTCCACACATTAGGGTGTCTCATTATCCGAAAAAACATACGCTGAGTGACCGGGTCTTTTTAAGTTTTCTTGTGTTTAAATTAAGAGTTAAAGATAAAATACTTATTCAATGCTAGTAATCTCCTTTTCAAGAACATTTAATTGGTATTCTAAATAGTTATTACTCTTACTATTTGTTAAGATATAAATATATAACCTAGAGATAACGGAGAGAGATTGTGAAGAAGAAACGTAAGAAATCAAAGAATGTTTTTGTCATTTTTATCCTCATCTTTGCATTTTTGCTACTAAAGGAGATCATGCGAACCCCCAATTACGAAAATGTTTCCACATCAGTAAATACGCTTGATTCTTTTGCGAACGTGAAAAAGTATAGTTCACTTCTCAGGGACGAGCTGGCTAAATACGGGCTTGAGGAGCATACTTCGACATTGATTGCTTTGATGCAGCAGGAAAGCCGGGGACGGGGCGGTGACCCAATGCAGGCATCTGAGTCAGCGGGTCTTGATCCAAATACGATCACAGATCCAACGGAAAGCATTAAGTATGGAGTGAAACATTTTAAGAGAATCAATGAATATGGCAATGAAAAGGACGTGGATTTTGCCACGATCATCCAAGCATATAACATGGGAATTGGGTATATTGATTTCGTTGCGGATAAAGGCGGCAAGCATACTGAGGAGCTTGCGAAGAAGTTTTCCATGCTTCAGGTCGAAAAAAACCCTACCCTTTATGATTGCGGCGGAGACAAAGAGAATTTTCGATACCCATATTGCTACGGTGATTACTCATACAGTGCAAAGGTATCTAAGAACATTGAGGAGCTTGACAGTATATCGGCTCAAGCTGATGGTGAGTGAGGGAGAACAACAAGCCTACTGAATGAAGTAGGCTTGTTGTTTGTCATTTACTGTTTAACCATGGAAGGAGGTCATTATGTTTATAGAGTTTCTCGGATTCTGAAATGGTTTGTGAAAGAAGAATATCAATGGAATCAAGCAAAGAGTTTAGGGCCAGTTTAACAGAGCCACTCTCATATTGCTCTAATGGCATAGGTAACTCTTCCTCGTCTAAAATAAAATGTGCCCCATCCGGAAGCACCAAGATATCAATGATCAAATCCTCAAAGGAAACCAACTTATCCTCCATATATGTATTCCTTACAATATTAAAATAGGATCCTAAATAATGCCCTTCGTTATCTCTCCAGATGTATAAATTATAAGGACGGTCTTTCCAATAATGAGCAATCGTATAACTGCCTATAGGAATGGTTAGTTTTATAGGTCCCGCTTCCATCGTGAACGAATCCATGATTTCATGAAAAAGCACGACATGTTGCTTTTGTGCTTTTAACAGCAAACAGTTATATTCCACAACTAAGGAGTCATAGCGGATTTTTCTTTCTATTATTTCATCGCCACGCTCTAGTGCTGGTGTAAATATATTGTCCATCGTTTCTATTCTCCCTTAAAAACTATCTAGATCATTTATTTCATTATACTCAATAAGGTTTTTCTTTTCTAATGGCTCTTTTCGTAAAGATTGTTGTTTTTAAAAACTAAACGATTTAAGGTTGATTGGAGGCTCAACCGCCCGCTCCGCGGAAAGCGAGCATCTGAGAGGGCAAATCAACCACACCGCTTTACTTGGTAAATAGAACAAAGTATGCGAAAACAGCCTTTCTAAAAGGTGGATCGCCAGGAAATGAGGATTAACAGCTTCAAGGAAATTTTAATCTCAAAACCTAATTTCACACCTGAAGTACCAAGAAAATAGGCTTAATTTACTTCAAATACGCTTCTGGAATAAACACAACTTACGAGATAGTTGTTTCCTGGAATACCTATCCTATATACGCCTGCTTTAAAGTTTTAATGTCTATTTTCTTCATTTGGAGCAGCGCTTTCATTAGTCTTTCCGATTTTTCAGGATTCGGGTCGTTTACCATCTCGGTTAGTTCCGCAGGGACAATTTGCCATGAAACACCAAATCGATCTTTCAGCCAACCGCACACTTGCGCTTTTTCGTCGCCGCCTTGGGAAAGTTTTCCCCAATAATAATCCACATCTTCTTGATCCTCGCAATGGATGATAAATGATATTGCCTCTGTGAATTTGAATTGAGGACCGCCATTCAATGCTACAAATGCTTGTCCTTCCAATTCAAATTCCACGGTCATCACTGATCCCTCTTGCTTACCGTGGATTTGATTCCCTTCATTTCCATAGCGAGTGATTCTTCCAATCTTTGAATTTCCGAAGATGGAAGTGTAGAACTTTGCCGCCTCTTCAGCTTGAGTATCAAACCACAAGTTAGTTGTGATTTTTTGAATTTTATTTTTCATAATTTCTCCTTTTCGATTACATATTTAGCAAGTCTTCGATAACTAAACCCTTCAGTTATTGAGGTTATAAGTGAAATTTGTTTTTTGCAATTATGGTCGTACCCTTATTAGTAACCAAGAAAATAATGTAAGGGTTAGGATAAAGTTAAAAGCCATTTTGAGAATTCAATTTTTACTAGCCAATCATTTAACTGAAAACCTTTATAGCATCCCCTAAGGGTTAACGAAAAATTAATACAAAAAGGATATAGAAACTTTTCACCAGTGAAAAGACCTATATCCAAATTAAAGATTAATCAATAAAGGCTCATCTTCATTACTTAGCTCTCGAAGTTAAATTGCCATTTGATTCCGAATTTATCGGTTAACTGACCGTAAATTTTACTCCAGAATGTTTCTTGGAGCTCCAGACCAACCGTGCCTCCTACACTTAGTTTGTTAAAAATCGATTTAATTTCTTCCAAATCATTACCGACATATGCCAGGCTGATATTGTTACCTTCAACAAAGGGCATACCAGGAAAAGTATCGGAAAACATGACATTGCTTCCATTAATATTCAGCCTTGTATGCATGACTAAATTTTTCGCTTCTTCTGGAAGGGGAAATTCCGGATTAGGAGGTGTTTCACCAAAGGTCATGATATTTGGTTGCTCCGTTCCAAAAACCTCTGCGTAAAACTCTACTGCTTCTCGACAATTCCCATTAAAATTAAGATATGCATCAACTGACATTTATCTCACTCCTATTTTTTTATTTATTATTCGTTGCTACAAGTTTAATGACATCATGTTTCATTATTACCTGACGAAAAATCCCGGTGGTTCAATTCCGAGCGTTCTAAGATAGATATACCCTTGTCCCCTATGATGGATTTCATTTTCCAAAGCATATTGAAGTCTATCAAAGTGGCTTTGTGAGGGACCGAAAAAGGGATCCTTTTCCACGACTGCAAGCGTTCCCTCAGTCATTTCCTCCCACAGTTTCCTTGTATCGGCCCTTACCGCTTCGCATGCTGAAACTAGTTCCTCTTTGGTGGAAATCCCAGCAAACGAATCTGGATACTCCCAAACACTAAGTGCAATACCACGCATATATCCAGTCTCAATGTTCATGATTTCTTTAACCATTTCTGCGAAAGGGCGAAGCTTCCCAGCCGGGGTATAGTTAAATAATTCCTCTTCAGGAAAGGCTTCAACCACCCGCATCGTTAATCTCCTGTTGCCTTCTAATATATTTAGCAAACCCTCTTTCGATAGAACCATCATTTCACTCTCCTTTGAGAAATACTCTGTATAGAAGTTCTGGGGAAAATCGAAAAGTCCTGCTACTCCTGCAAATTTTTACTCCCATTAGAGTGGTGGAGTTATGGAACGATTAACGGTGATAGCGCAATATCTGGAAGGGAATTCGCACATACAGATTACTTGGATCATGCAGAAGTGATAATTAAGCAATATTCGTAAGAAATTGACTTCCAAAAGCCGGGAAATGGAATCTTGGTAAATATTGATTAAATTTTGTATTTATTATACCATTCAATTAGTTATCTAGTTCCAACCAACAATATGCTTATACTTATTAATAACTGAGCCAGAAGAAAGGGAGAGAAGCAAATGATTAATAAAGTCGGTCAAATCATGTTATATGTAAATAACCAAGACGAGTCATTGAAATTTTGGACGGAAAAATTCGGTTTTAGTGTAATTTCTGAAGAAGATAACGGCCAAGGGCTAAGTTGGATTGAAATAGCCCCAACAAAGGAAGCGCAAACGAGTATCATCCTTCATAATAAGGAATTCATTGCTAAAATGCAGCCGGAATTAAATCTTAATACACCTTCGTTAATGTTTTACTCGGATAATCTTGATGAATTATATAAAGACTTTTCTGAGAAGAATATCAAAGTCGGGGAAATTGTGAATATGCCATCCGGAAGAGTCTTCAATTTTGCTGATAATGAAGATAATTACTTTGCGGTCATGGAAAAGAAGTAAATCATTTAACTATAAATAAAGAACATCAAAACGACTAGAAAAACTATTTTTAGTCATTTTGATGTTTTTTTATACTACTATTTAGTCTGCAGGCCTTGGCCCAGCATGAAGTCCAGAGTTCTCAACCGTCTTGATCGGCCGAACGGTTATGTCCCCATTCACGTAAATTTGACAAGATAAACGCAAATGATCTTCCATCCCTTTTTCTTCAAAGATCTTTTTTTCTTTATGTGTGACCTCCAAAAAATCACCTGCCAAAATTTCCACTCTGCAAGTTGTACATTTAGCCTTCCCGCCGCATCGGTGAAGAATATTAATACCGTGATCTTCCAATGCTAATACTAACTTTTTTCCATTTTCAACTTCAAACGTTCCTTGGTCAAATACTGTTACGCAAGGCATTTAATACCACCTCTTATTATAAGATATCTTTCAACAGGTCATTTACATATCTATTCACTTACCTTGTCCATATGACATAAAAAAATGTGAAGTCATTACTGATTGATAGTTAAGATGAATAATTAATTATCTTGAAGACAAACTTTAAGTACATTCATAATTATAAATTTAACAAGGTACAAACAGAGCTAGGGAAAATTAGTATGTTCTTTTAGAGAGCCAATTAAGATTTATTGAATAAAAGAGAGTGAAAAATAAAAGGGAGGTGCATGCCTGTGACTAATGGCAATTGTGATTTTTCACCAATGAAACAAATGTTAAAAGAGGAAATTCGTCAAGTAATATCGTCATTACAGGATAACTTAGAAGCAATGGGTGATGAAAATTATTGTCTTCTTGGAAATTTCGAGAAAATAAAGGATAAATTCGTATACATCGATATGAAAGCAGCAACCTTTTATTTGAACTGTTATTTGTCACCGTTTACGGACAAATATCCCGAATTATCAATTTGTGTACAAAATTTGTCGAACTTGAGACATGGCGGGTTAATTGTTATTCAACGGGGAGATTCTCTTGATTCTTTGATCCAACCAGGTATTTCAATAGGAGCGGAGTTAACCCATTCTTTATTGGAATCAATTTTTTTCCCTGGAAATCCACTACATGATGGTGCTGTATTGGTTAGTCAAAATCAAATTGTATCCGCAGCAAATGTCCTTCCGCTTTCAGACAGATCAACAGGGGGAAAAAAACTTGGAACACGCCATCGCTCTGCTTTAGGTTTATCTGAGCGAAGTGATGCCCTTGTATTGGTCGTATCAGAGGAAACAGGAAGAGTTTCATTCGCATTAAATGGGAATCTGTATCCAATTAATGCCCATGGGCCTATTTAGAATTTTCGAACAATTAATAGTGATTATATGTTGTAGGTAATTCACCCCCCCTGAAAAATAATCATTTTGGGTAAAGGATAAACGTATTTTTATCAATTTTTCATTCAAAAGTTTATTTTTCTAGGAATTACGGGTACGGAATAGGTCTTGAATTAATGAACCCGGTGATTTTTACCGGGTTTTTGGTTGCTTTTTATATAAAAAAAGGCATATGATAAATAAGGAGTCTTAATCAGAAAAGTTATAAAACGAAAGAGGATTTTAAATGATAACCATTAAAAGTGAACGAGAAATAAATTTGATGCATGAAGCGGGCAAACTTCTTGCTGCGACGCATAGAGAAATTGCAAAAATGATAAAACCGGGCATCACGACTTGGGAAATCGAAGAATTTGTCGATAAGTACTTGGCTGAGCATGGTGCTACACCTGAACAAAAGGGCTATAACGGCTACAAATATGCAACGTGTGCATCAGTGAATGATGTAATATGCCACGGCTTTCCGCAAAAGAAAGCCTTAAAAGAGGGAGACATCGTTACGATTGATATGGTGGTGAACCTTAACGGAGGTTTGGCGGATTCAGCTTGGACATATGCAGTCGGTGAAGTTTCCGATGAAGCTCAGCGTTTAATGGATGTAACCAAGAATGCTTTATATAGAGGCATCGAAGTTGCACGGGCAGGAAATCGTCTTGGGGACATCGGGCATGCAATCCAGTCATATGCAGAAGGTGAAAAGTTTTCTGTCGTTCGCGATTTTACAGGGCACGGAATCGGTAAAACCATGCACGAAGACCCAACAGTCCTGCATTATGGTAAGCCAGGTAAAGGAGCGCGTCTAAAAGAGGGAATGGTCATCACGATCGAGCCAATGCTGAATGCGGGAACATGGCACATGAAAATGGACCAAGACGGCTGGACAGCGAGAACGGCAGATGGAAAACTCTCCGCCCAATATGAACATACCCTCGTCATTACAAAAGAAGATCCGATCATTTTAACGGAACAGTAAACAAAAAGAAGAAACGGCCTTATCATGTGCCGTTTCTTCTTTTTGCTTTATTAAAATATATCACAATAAACCTCGACAGAATATTCTGAATTCCTAACCCCCCAATAGAGCGAATTCGAAAAATTAGTAATAGGCAGTCAGGCATTAAAAACTTTACTATTATGTGGGAGCACAGGATAATAAGGGGAAGGAAGAAATAATTAATAATATATGTTATATAAACACATTATAAAGGGGGTTTTGACAGTGAAGAAAGGGGAGAAACTGTCTGCAACGGTTGAAACGGTTGGGTTGAGCCAGCGGGAATTTTTAACGATTTTTTTACTACACTCTTTGAGAATAAAAGCGAATTATCCAAGGGCGATTCATCAGGACCTAAAAAATACGTTCACTGGAAAAGTGCATAGCTATGACTATCTATGTAAAATATCCAATACTCTAGTCGAATCCAACCATTTATCACTATATACGGATAAGGGAAGAAATTATTATCAAATTACTGAAAAAGGCAAAGAGCTTTACATATGGTACCAAGAAAATTTCCTGGAACGGTTTTCCGAAGTGAAAAAGGTCATTGATCGCTTCATGTTCGATTTAAGGGGTTCTGGTGAAAACCCACCGGTTATTAATGAATTGCCAGAAGAATACAGGTCGTATTTCTCGAAAATAATATCGGTGAAAGACCTTGTCCGTTATGTAACTTTAAAAGCCGCTTTCACTAAGAAGCCTATTTACATGGGGGAAATCGGCGATCTGCTTAAAAATCAGTTCGGTTGGATCGCTTCAAACGGGTATTTATACGATTTATCTCATGAAATGGAAGAGAACGGCCTTCTTGTCGGCAGATGGGAAAGTGAAAAACGAACTAAACGGTATTTACGAATCACCGATGAAGGACAGCATCATTACAAACAGATTGCGGATTCTGCAGCCTTTCAAGTCCAGGAAATCCAAAAATATATGGCCAGTGTCGTTATGTTCCTAAAAGAAAAGAGTTAAATGAATATATGAAATGGAGCCCCTTAATTTTGCAAGGAGATTGGAGTTACATGCTTAAATTGGATCGTTTCAGGGTAAATGTTACTTAAAAAACTTCTTAACAAGGGGGAATGACTGATGGTGGAAAAACACGAAGAAATGGGAAGCCTATTCAGTTTCATTAAAGGCCAGGTAGATAAGCTGCCCATTTCACAATCGAAAAAGAACAAAATGCTCGACCAGCTTTTAAAGTTAAAAACAATGACAGTTGATGCAAGGGAACCGAGAATTGCTCTTGTCGGAAGGCGAGGGTCCGGAAAATCATCACTGATCAATGCGATGTTTGGACAGGAACGGCAATATGTCAGTTCCGTTAAATCTGGAACGGGTAAGGGAAAATGGCTTTGGTACCCGAGTGATGCCGAGCCCAAAATCCGTTTGCTGGACTCCCGGGGACTGGGAGAGAGTGAAGCTCCTACTGAAGAGTTCGAAGAAGAAACACCAATGGATGAATTGATAAAAGCGGTAACCGAAGAACAGCCTGATGTGTTTCTTTTCTTGATTAAGGCAAAAGAAGCGGATTCACGGATTGAAGAAGATTTACAAGAGTTGAAAAAGCTGCGCAAAATCGTTAAAGAGAATCACCATTATGATGTACCTGTCATCTGTGTGGTCACACAAGTGGATGAATTAGATCCGCCACATTATAAACAAGCACCTTTTGATGCCAATCCTAAGAAAAAACAAAATATTGATGAAGCCATCGCTTTGATGTCAAAACGATTTAAAGAGAGTGATATACCACTATTGAACATCATTCCTACTTGTTCGTATATTGATTTTGATGAAGGCGGAAATATTGAATATGATATGCGTTGGAACATAGAATTGCTTTCTGATTACTTGATCGAGGCCTTACCCAGTGAAGCGAAGCTGAAGACCGCCAAAGCGATGCAGAGTCAATTCGTTAAGAAGAAATTCGCGCGGACGATAGTGGGAACTTTTACGGCAATAGCCGGGATAATTGGTGCAGAGCCAATTCCTTTCGCCGATTTTCCCATTTTGACTGGCATTCAAGGTTTGATGATAGTGGTGATTGGTTTTATCGCGGATAAAGAAATCAATACGAAAACGGCAAGTGAATTCATTGCGGCATTAGGGGTCAATGTTGGAATCGGTCTCCTTGTCAGAGAAGGTGTCAGGGCTGCAGTCCGTTTCATCCCAGGAGCTGGTCTAGCCGTTTCCGGTGCCGTAGCGGGCGCGGTCACATATGGAATCGGGCAAGCAGCGATAGCTTACTTTCTCGAAAACAAAGATATTGATCAGGCGAAGGAAGCTTACAAGAATGCGAACAAAGATTATAAAAATGAAGATATTGACTCTTAATGGGCAAATTCAAACTATAAACTACACTAAGGTGATATGATAAAGTGGAATTCGCAGTTCTGTTTCTGCTGCTGTATGGTTCAGGATTTTCTACAGGAGGGATGATCTTCATGTCGTTTTTTCTATCACGGAAGCAAAAGGAATATATACAAAAATTAGAGGAAGCGATTCAGTCCTTTTCCAGCCGAGCTGAAGCGCTTGATGATTCAAATGGATTTCCTTTTGAAAACATTCAGGAGTTGAAGGAATTCGGATATCCCCAATTAACTTTAGCAAAAGAAGATGGCGGATATGGCGGTTCCTTATATGATTTTCTCCTTTGCCAAGAAAAAATAGCCCAATATTGCGGCCCAACAGCCTTAGGGATAGGCTGGCATGTTGGAACGGTCCTATCCTTAACGGAGAAGAGACCATGGGAAAAAGGAGTCATGGATGAATTGTTTGATGAAGTGTCGAAAGGCGCTCTCATCAATACGGCGGCATCCGAGGCTGGAACGGGAAGCCCGACGCGCGGAGGCCGACCGGAAACGATCGCTATCAAAAAGGGTCAGCAATGGAAGTTGAATGGCAGAAAGACCTTTACTACACTCTCTCCTGTCCTTGATATTTTTCTAGTAACGGCTTGGGTTCCCGAGGATGAGCGGCTAGGCACATTTTTAATTCATCGTGATGTAATGGGGGTAAGTATAGAAGAAACTTGGGATATGATTTCCATGCAGGGGACAGGAAGTCATGATTTGGTGTTAAATGACGTCAGCCTGCCTGAAAAGTATTATGTCATGAAAAGCAATCCAGGTGAAAAAAGAAAACCTGAAGCGTGGCTATTACATATACCGGCTTGCTACTTGGGAATCGCAGTGGCTGCCAGAAATTACGCAGTCGAATTTGCGAAAACCTATTCTCCCAATAGCTTACCAGGACCAATCAGGGACCTTCCTAATGTTCAAAGGACAATTGGGGAGATGGAACTGGAATTGGGAGAAGCGCACCATTTCCTCTACTCCGTCGCAGAAAAATGGGTGCGGAACCCTGAAGATCATGATGAATTATTGAAGCAATTGGGTGCTGTTAAGTTATCGGTCGTCAACAAATCGATTTCCATCGTCGATAAAGCGATGAGGGTCGTCGGAGCCAAAAGTTTACAACGAAATAATCCCCTGCAACGTTACTATAGGGATGTACGCGCAGGACTTCATAATCCTCCGATGGATGATGCGACAATCACCATGCTCGCAAAGTCAGCTCTTTATTAAGTTTATATACGGATATTTTGCTGGCACTGAAATGACCTCGTCGTTTCAGTGTTTTTTCTATCCTTGAAACATCTCGCCTCTAGCTGCATCTTTTTTTAGTCCTGCATGGAAATTTCACTAGCATATCATTCTCTATCTTGTTATTATTGATATACCTGTCTAAATCTTCGAAAAATATCGAAAGTTCGGTGTATAAATGAATCTTATGACAAAAGATTTACTGATTAACTTTTTAATTATCCTTTTTCCGATCTTTTTATTGCAAATGAGCTATCTAGTGAAGTATGTATATCGTTTAGATGCATTAAAAGGATCCTTCCTATCTATTTTCCCTATTCTTTCACTTGTTCTATGCATGCTATTTCCCGTTGTTATAGAAGAGGATTTTGTTTGGGATCTCAGATGGATCCCTTTTCTTTTAGGCGGTTTATATGGAGGCTATCGGTTAGGAATCATATTGATCGTCATCACTCTTCTTATTCGCTATTTATTAGGGGGGGAAAATGGATTTTATATCTCGTGCATCACTTTTCCACTCATTGGAGTTTCCTTGTTTTTTATATCTAAATACTATCTTAAAATGTCTGTAAGTAAAAAAATCTGCATGGGTATATCATTAATATTCATTGTTCAAATTCTCACACAGTTTATCTCAACAGAAGTATTTGAACTTACTATCGGGATAAGTCTATGGAAACAATACTTCTCGATCCATGTCATAGGAATCGTTGTTGTAATCTTATTATGGGAAGTCATCCTCACTAATTTTCAGGTTCTCGAAAAATTAGTGAAAGCGGAAAAATTGCAGGTAGTCAGTCATCTGGCTGCAAGCATATCTCATGAAGTCAGGAATCCCCTTACAGTCACCAGGGGATATATTCAAATGTTAAGCGAAGACGTGTCATCCCATACAAAGATCAAATATGCAAATATTGCACTGAATGAATTAGATCGGGCCACGGATGTCATTAATGATTATTTGACGTTTGCTGCCATAAGCCCTGAAAACACAGAGCGATTAAGGGTGTCCGAGGAAATTCAGCATGTCGTGGACAGCATAAAACCCTTTGCAAATAATAATGGAATAAAATTGAAGGTATCCCTACTCGAAGATAGGGCTAATTATGTCATGGGTGAAAGGAAGAAATTCCAGCAATGCTTGTTCAATATCATAAAGAATGGAATAGAATCGATGGACCATGATGGCGAAATATACATTCATTTATTTCATGCAGCCTCCACCATCCAAATTAAGATCCAAGATCAAGGAATTGGAATGACACAGGAACAAATATACCGTTTAGGTGAGCCTTACTTCACGACAAAAAATAAAGGGACGGGATTAGGCATGATGGTTTCGTATAGCGTTATCAAAAGTATGGATGGAACGGTACATGTATCAAGCGTACAAGGGAAAGGGACATGTTTCACTATTAACCTGCCCATACATAGAAACGAGCTTATTTAAGTTTAGTGTAAATTGACGGTTTTAAACTCATAGATTACAATTTAAGTAAACTACCAATATTATGAAATGATTCAATAACGCATTTGATACCTAAGGGAGATGACGAAATGAAATCGCTTACTGATGGGCAAATCATTTGGGAACCGACAATGGAACAAATCGAGCAAACGGTATTGACTCAATATGTGAAATGGTTAAAAGAAAAGAAAGGTTTTACATTTCATGATTATCATGAATTATGGAAATGGTCGGTAGATGAACTGGAGGAATTTTGGGCTTCAATTTGGGAATATTGTGATGTAAAAGCAGCCAGGAAATATGATAGGGTATTAGCCGAGCAATCCATGCCAGGTGCGAAATGGTTCGAGGGGGCAAGGCTTAATTATGCTGAAAATGCATTATTGAATGATCAAGAAGAGAAAACGGCGATTTTTTTTCGTTCAGAACATATCAGGCAGCAAGAGGTCAGCTGGAAAGAGCTGAAAGAAAAAGTAGCTTCTGTCGCCCATTCATTAAGGAAACTTGGTGTGAAATCCGGTGACCGTGTTGTTGCCTATATGCCGAATATTCCTGAAGCGGTCATAGCTTTCTTGGCAACAGCAAGCATAGGTGCCATCTGGTCCAGTTGCTCACCTGATTTTGGGGCAAGAAGTGTCATAGATCGTTTCAAACAGGTTGAACCGGTTGTATTGCTGGCGGTTGATGGGTATCAGTACAATGGAAATGTATATGATAAAACATCAGTCGTCTCACAGCTTATACAGGAATTGGTCACTGTCAAGCATACTGTTTTGGTTCCTTACATAGAAAAAAAGATTTTGGAAGTGAATCTGGAAGATGTGATTCCTTGGGATGACCTTTTAGAAGAAAAGGCAGAATTATCTTTTGAAAGTGTTCCGTTCGATCATCCGCTGTGGATCCTTTATTCATCAGGTACAACCGGGATGCCAAAACCAATTGTACAAGGGCATGGCGGTATATTGTTGGAGCATTTTAAATCAACAAGAATCCATCAAGGCATGACTTCTGGGGATACTGTATTCTGGTTTACGACGACAGGCTGGATGATGTGGAATCTCCTTATGGGCGGTTTGCTTAATGAGGGAACCATCGTCCTTTATGACGGCAGTCCCTCTTTTCCGAATATGGATGCCCTTTGGGAATTGGCGGAAGATACAGGAATGACGTTCTTTGGAACAAGTGCACCCTTCCTTACCAATTCCATGAAATTAGGTAACAAACCGATGGGAAAATATGATTTATCCAAATTGAAGGCTCTTTTTTCCACTGGAGCTCCATTGTCTGGCGACGGTTATAAATGGGTGTATGAGAATGTCAAGAAGGATATCTGGCTCAGTTCATCCAGTGGAGGAACTGATGTCTGTGCCGGTTTTGTTGGCGGTGTCCCAACCTTGCCCGTGAGAATCGGAGAAATACAAGGAAGGGCATTAGGGGTTTGTGCGGAAGCCTTTGATGTGCATGGTCAAACATTGATTAATGAAGTCGGTGAATTGGTCATTACCAAACCGATGCCGTCCATGCCGCTATACTTCTGGAATGATCAAGACGGGTCAAGATACTACGAGAGTTATTTCGATACATATCCTGGCATATGGAAACATGGTGATTGGATAAAGATCGACAACAAGGGCAGCTGTATCATTTATGGACGTTCCGACTCGACCATCAACCGTTCTGGTGTACGGATGGGAACTAGCGATATCTACCGGGTCGTCGAAGCGATCGATGAGGTGATGGAAAGCCTTGTCATTGATAGGGAAGTGCTTGGCCGCGGTTCCTCACTGCTGCTGTTCGTTGTTCTTAAGCCCGGTAAAACCCTGGATACAGCATTGACAGCAAAAATCAAGGAACAAATCAGAGGGCATGTGTCCCCTCGCTTTATTCCTGACCAAATCCATGTCGTTGAACAAATTCCAAAAACATTGAATGGAAAGAAAATGGAAGTTCCGATTCGGAAACTGTTATTAGGGTTCGAGTTTGATAAGGTAGTGAATGCAGACTCCATGGGAAATCCAGAATCACTACAGTTCTTTAAAAAATTAGCTCTCGAGTTGAATGAGAAAAAAATATTCTAGCATGAAGGCGGAGCGTAAAGCTCCGTCTTTTTTCGTTTCTGGATAAATTTATAAATACAAAGCAAATAGATCTAAAATAGCATCATAATCATGATCAATTGCTAATTTTAATTTTTAACTTATATCCACTCTTTCAGATAAATAATTTTTGATTTTTTTCATTGTTTATAGCCACTCACCTAAGTAATTCTAGTATTCCTTAATTAATAATTACCAAAATGCATGTTAGTAAGTATTGACACCTAAATAAATGGTTCATAAAGAACTTATTCCATAAACAGGCTGCCTCCACATTCAAACCATTTTTTCACTTCAGTGATGATTGAATTGAGATAATTCATTTAAACAAAACGAGACAAAACGAGACAACAATCTCATTTTGTCTCGTTTTGTTTCGACTGAAAATAGATGAAATCCTCATTTTAGCGACCGCCCATCTTGGCACGGCATTTGCAATATCAATATAAAGAATGACTCATTATTAATGATTGGGGGCTAAAAAATGGAAACGGTACAATCGAATGAAATAAAGTTATCACAGGACAGGGCTTATTGGATGTACAAAAAAATGCTGGAGATCAGGAAATTCGAAGACCAAGTTCATGAATCTTTTGCAAAAGGGATTTTACCAGGTTTTGTCCATTTATATGCTGGGGAAGAAGCGGTAGCTGTTGGAGTATGTGCTCACCTTTCCGAAAAGGACAGCATTACAAGCACTCACAGGGGTCATGGCCACTGTATTGCAAAAGAATGTGACCTAAACGGGATGATGGCTGAAATCTATGGGAAAGTGACAGGACTTTGCAAGGGAAAAGGCGGTTCCATGCATATTGCCGATTTGGATAAGGGGATGTTAGGTGCAAACGGGATAGTTGGTGGAGGCTTTCCGCTCGCATGCGGTGCAGCATTAACTGCGAAATATAAAAAGACCGATCATGTTAGTGTTTGCTTTTTTGGTGATGGTGCCAATAATCATGGGACATTCCATGAGGGTATAAATCTGGCGGCAATTTGGAAGCTACCCGTAATATTCATCGCAGAGAATAATGGGTATGGGGAGGCAACGCCATTCAATTATGCTTCTAGCTGTAAAACGATAGCCGATCGGGCGATTAGCTACAATATCCCGGGTGTCCGAGTGGATGGGAAAGATGTGCTGGCTGTGTATAAGGCTGCCGAAGAAGCCGTTCAGAGGGCTCGCAGGGGAGAAGGTCCATCATTGATCGAATGTGTTACATATCGTAATTATGGACACTTCGAGGGAGATGCACAGAAATATAAAAAAGAACAAGATAAAAAGGAGCATAAACAAGAGAAAGATGCGATTGCCCTGTTTAGGAATTACTTACTCAAACAGAATCTGCTGGCGGAAAAAGAACTGATTTCTCTAGAGATTGCCGTTGAGGAATCTATTAAACAAGCAGTTAAGTTCAGTGAAGATAGCCCATATCCAGAGGCTTCCGATTTATTAAAAGATGTTTATGTATCCTATTAAATGATAAAAGGAGGAATTGAGATGAGTAGAAAAATCAGTATGTCACAGGCAATAAATGAAGCTATGGCCATGGCAATGAGAAAAGATGAAAACGTCATCCTTATGGGGGAAGATGTAGCCGGAGGCGCAGAGGTTGATCATTTGCAGGATGACGAAGCATGGGGTGGTGTTTTAGGTGTCACCAAAGGATTGGTTCAAGAGTTTGGCCGCGATAGAATCCTTGATACACCCATTGCGGAAGCCGGTTATATGGGGGCGGCCATGGCAGCCGCTTCGACAGGCTTACGACCGATTGCCGAGTTAATGTTCAATGATTTCATTGGCAGCTGTTTGGATGAAGTATTGAATCAAGGTGCGAAGTTCCGCTATATGTTTGGAGGAAAAGCACAGGTTCCCGTGACAATCCGTACGATGCATGGCGCAGGGTTCAGGGCTGCAGCCCAGCATTCCCAAAGCCTTTATGCCTTGTTCACTAGCATTCCTGGATTGAAGGTCGTTGTTCCCTCATCCCCCTATGACGCAAAAGGGCTCTTACTTTCAGCCATAGAAGATAATGATCCCGTCATCTTTTTTGAAGATAAAACGTTATACAACTTGGTTGGGGAGGTTCCGGAAGGTTACTATACAATCCCGATCGGCAAAGCTGAAATTAAAAGGAAAGGCTCGGATTTGACGGTCGTTGCCATCGGTAAACAAGTTCACACCGCGATGGAGGCTGCTGAAAAACTTACTGCTAAAGGCATTGAAGTCGAGATTGTCGACCCGCGGAGCTTGTCACCACTGGATGAAGAATCGATTCTCAACTCAGTGGCAAAAACAAATCGTTTGATCGTGATCGATGAAGCGAACCCAAGATGCAGCGTCGCAACCGATATTGCCGCACTGGTGGCTGATAAGGGATTTGACACGCTCGATGCGCCAATCAAGAGGATTACGGCACCACATACACCTGTACCTTTTTCTCCACCGCTAGAAGATATTTACCTTCCGACATCAGAAAAAGTTATACAAGTCGTTTCAGAATTACTGGGGGAGCCTTCCATTCTTGGGGTGAAATAAATCAATATGATGCATGCTCCAGCTTTTTCGCATAGAACTGCAAAAGTTGGAGCAACAAACCAATGGTGGACACAGAAACCAATCTGAAGGGAGATAAAAGATATGGCGGTCGAAGTAGTAATGCCGAAATTAGGCATGGCAATGAAAGAAGGCACTGTTTCGTTGTGGAGTAAGGCTGTAGGGGATTCAGTAGAAAAAGGTGAAGCAATAGCCAGCATCAATTCAGAGAAAATCGAAATGGATATTGAATCTCCTGCGGAAGGTACGATTCTGAATATAGCTGTACAAGAAGGACAAGGAGTACCTCCAGGAACCGTTATCTGTCATATCGGAAATCCGAATGAAGAAATAGTGATCGATGATCATGTTGCTGAACAGACTCAGTCGATAATTGCTGAACAAGAAAAGCCGAAAACAAAAGAGTCACCCATTTTGCCAATGGGAGATCGTTTGATGATCACCCCGGTTGCACGAAAAATGGCACAGGCAGCGAATCTTGACATTGAGAAGATTCAAGGCACCGGGCCAGGTGGAAGAATCACAAAAGAAGATGTACAGAAAGTAATCGAAAAAAGGGATCCCATTTCGGTAAATACAGAAGAAAGAATAGTTTCCCCCCAATCTACTTTAGAGAGTCGGCAGCAGATCCCTGTTACCGGCATGAGGAACATCATCGCAAAACGTATGAAAGAGAGCCTGCAAAGCAGTGCCCAATTAACTCTAACGATGAAAGTTGATGTCACTGATTTAGTCATTTTGCAAAAACAGGCTACTGAAACGCTACAAAAACAGGAATCAACCAAATTGACGATAACGGACTTTGTTGCCAAGGCTGTCGTGCTTTCACTTAAAGAGCATCCTAAAATGAATAGTGCTTATATTGAAGATAACATCATTTTGTATGAGCAAATCCATCTTGGATTAGCGGTGGCCTTGGAAAAGGGGCTCGTTGTTCCCGTCATAAGAAATGCCGAAAATTGTACCCTAAGACAGTTATCGAAAAAGGGTAAGGAATTGGCACGATGTGCGCGTGACGGTCAATTGCCCATTGAAGACATGCAAGGGTCCACTTTTACCATCAGCAACCTTGGGGCATACGGCGTTGAGCATTTTACACCGATTCTCAATACACCGGAAACGGGGATACTTGGAATTGGCTCTGCTTACGATACCCCGCGTTATATTGGCGAAGAATTGGAGAAGAGAACGATCTTGCCACTCAGTTTAACGTTTGATCACCGTGTACTTGACGGGGCACCTGCTGCTGCCTTTTTACAAACACTTAAACGGTATTTAGAAGAGCCGATCACCGTGATTTTATAGAAAAGGAGGGAAAGCTCTTGAATCGTATAGCTATTATAGGCGGCGGTCCTGCAGGGTATGTAGCGGCAATCACTGCTGCCCAGCAGGATAAGGAAGTCATATTGATAGTCGACGGACCATTGGGGGGCACCTGTTTAAACGAAGGCTGTATGCCAACGAAGTCATTATTGAAAAGTGCAGATACGTATGACCTGGTGAAAAATGCCGGGCATATGGGAATTCGCCTGCCCTCCAATTTGATTGAAGTCGATTGGGATACCGTTCAGGAACGAAAGAGAGATGTCATATCTAAACTAGTGAACGGCATTCGATATTTAATGAACAAGAATAAAATAAAAGTCATTCAGGGAAGGGCGTCTATCCTGACGGGCCATCGACTGCGGATCGAGAACGGAAATAAAAATGAAGAGATTGAAGCTAGTAAGATCATCATTTCAACTGGGTCCGAACCGATTCCTTTACCATTTGCGCCATTTGATGGTGAATGGATCATCCACAGTGGCCAGGCCATGTCACTTCCTGCCATTCCCGAGTCGCTGCTAATTGTCGGAGGCGGCGTCATCGGATGTGAATTTGCCAGTATTTATAGCAGGATGGGCACCAAGGTTACCGTTATCGAAATGGGGGCAAAGCTGCTTCCGGGGGAAGACGATGATATTACGAGCATCCTGCATGGAGAATTGAAAAAACAAGGCGTAACGGTCCATACCTCCACATCTGTCAAAAACATCAATGCAACCAGTAAGACGGTATTTTTGGAGAAAAGCAATGGCGAATCGGAAGAACTTCATGCAGATTACGTACTCGTATCAATAGGGAGAAAACCAAGAGTGAACGAAATGGGCTTAGAGGGAAATGATATTGATTTTTCCCGACTTGGCATCTCTGTGGATGATCGAATGCAAACAAGCAATCCATCGATTTATGCCTGTGGTGATGTGATAGGGGGCATACAACTTGCCCATGTTGCTTTTCATGAAGGGCGAGTTGCGGCTCTGAATGCCTGTGGTCAATTTGCACAAGTGAATTACCGGGCAATCCCTCGCTGCATTTATACCTCCCCGGAGATTGCCAGTGTAGGCTTGACTGAAAAAGAAGCGCGTAAAAAATATGGGGAAATTAAAGTTGGTGAATTCGCTTTTTCGGCAAATGGGAAAGCGATCCTTTCCAATGAACCGGTAGGAAAGGTCAAAGTCCTAGTGAACCCACAATATAATGAAATTCTAGGTTTTACCATTGTTGGTCAGCATGCGACAGAATTGATTGGCCAAGGTACGATCATGCTGCATGCAGAAATAACGGCAGATATGATGGATGATTTTGTAGCGGCACATCCAACCTTGTCGGAATCCATTCATGAAGCTTTTTTGAACGTTGAAGGTCAAGCTGTGCATTCATAAAAACCAGAAGGGGGATTTATATATGGCTAGCGGTCAACGAACGGCGGTAGTCACTGGTGCAGGACGCGGTATCGGACGTGCCATTGCATTAAGATTAGCTCAAGATGGATTGAATGTGGTCATTAATGATGTCAATCTGGATACGGCTGAATCGGTCGTGAATGAGATCAGGGAAATTGGGCGTGAAAGCTTTGCCATTAAAGCGGATGTAAGCAATAGACGGGAAGTATTCGAAATGGTGAAACAAGTTGTGGAACGTTTTGGACAACTGGACGTTATGGTTTCAAACGCAGGTATTGCTCAAATAAAGCCTCTATTGGAAGTAACTCAAGAGGATCTGGAACAGATTTTCAATATAAATGTAAATGGTGTCCTCTTTTGCCTCCAAGCTGCTGCTGAACAAATGAAAAAGCAGGAAGGCGGGAAAATTATAAGTGCTGCCAGCATCGCCAGTTACAAAGGCTTTAGTTTACTAGGTACATACTCGGCAACAAAATTTGCCGTAAGAGGCATTACACAAGCGGCAGCACAGGAATTGGCCCAGTTTGGCATTACGGTGAATGCATACTGTCCAGGAATTGTCGGGACGCAAATGTGGGATTTAATCGATGAAAAAATGGGTCAATATATGAATCTTGCTAAAGGGGAAACATTTAAAAAGTTTACAGATTCCATAACCTTAGGACGCTCCGAAACGCCAGAAGATGTTGCGAAATTCGTATCTTACCTTGCTTCACCGGATTCGGATTATATGACAGGGCAATCCATCATGATTGATGGCGGGGTTATATTTTCATAAAACTACCTCATTATATTGTTAGATGGAGAAGCATCGTGTGAATGATCACATGATGCTTTTTGTGTAAACTAAATCTATATATTGTAAGCGGATACATAATCTACTATAATTAAATGGACCTCGATTAACATCCTATTTTATACTCCATGGTATTTTTCCTCTAGATTGACTGGTCAAATGCAGGTTTAAACCAAATGATTAGAGGAGGATTTTATGCTATCCACTAGTTGTTATCTACGCACATGGGAACGCTTTGTAAGTGAAGGGGTTCTCGATTCAAATCGTCTGAACAAGCGAATAATGGAATCCTGGCATCGCTGCAAAAAAGAACAAGTCAATCCATACCTTAATAAAGGCAAACACATTTTGACGAATGAATTATTGGACGTTCAAAGAGAAAAGAACTCCTTCCTATTAGAAGTGGCATCACCCCAATTAACTAGGATGAATCAATCGATAAAAGAATCTGGAATGATGGCTTTATTGGTCGATCCGGATGGATATGTCCTGTCACTTTCCGGAAGCGAGAGAATCCTCGAGGAGGCAGGCAAAATAAATTTTGTGGAGGGCGTATGCTGGACGGAGAGGGAGGTCGGAACGAACGCGATTGGAACAGCCTTGAAAACGGGTGAAGCCGTAATGATCCAAGGTACCGAGCACTATTCAATTGCCTCACACAAATGGAGTTGTTCTGCCATGCCCATTTTAAATGAAGACGGTAAGATATTGGGAGTTTTGGATATATCATGTCCAGTAGATTATTTCCATCCCTCCATGCTGGGTATGGTAGCCAGTTTGGCGTATACAATCGAACAGGAAATGGGAGTGCGTTCCTATAAAAAGGAGCTGGCACTGACCCAGCACTCGATAGAACTTGCAGAGACCTACCCGGATTTGCCTTTTATCGTCTGTAACCATAAAGAAATGATAATCTCCGCCAGTAAACAGATTCGTAAAAAAATTCCTCAATCCATTGGTATGGCTTTGGCCGATCTATTAAATCATGGATATCGAATCGTAAAGGAAAATCCGCTTCTATCCAAAGAGGATAATAGTGTTTCAGGTAAGTGTTTATTCTTATCCGAGAATCATGGTCATGAAACCAATCGGCTTTTCCCTGCTTCAATGCCTGCAGGAAAGTTCGCCTTCAAAGGGGAAAGCGGGATTAGCGAAGCCTTTCATAATACATTACACAAAGTGAAGCTTGTTGCCCCGACAGAAGCAAATGTGTATATTTCTGGTGAAACAGGGGTCGGGAAAGAGCTTATTGCCATGGCCATTCATGAAAATGGGTTTCGTAAAAAAGGACCGTTCGTCACGATAAATTGCGGGGCCATACCTAAAGATTTAATGGAGAGTGAATTATTCGGGTATGTCGATGGTGCTTTTACTGGGGCTAAACGGCAAGGGCACAAAGGGAAATTCGAGCAGGCAAATGGAGGGACCATTTTTCTCGATGAAATCGGTGAAATCCCTTCAGCGATGCAAGTCGCCTTACTGCGTGTACTCCAGGAAAGAAAAATCGTTCCAATCGGTGGCACAAAAAGCATTTCATTGGATATTCGCATTATCACTGCAACACACCGTAATCTTGAAGAGCTTGTCAAAGAAGGGTCCTTTCGGAAGGATTTATACTATCGGTTGAACGTTTACCCCATTCATGTACCGCCCTTGAGGGAAAGGATTGAAGACATTCCTTATCTAGTCAACTACTTGTGCTCGAAGAATAATTGGAATATTCCATTAACGGAAGAATTATTGAATCGTTTAAAGGATTACAATTGGCCAGGCAATATTAGAGAACTGCAGAATGTACTTCAGCGATTGACCATCTTACTTGCAGAAGGACCTCTGGATTATGTTGAGGTGCTGAATTCCATGCATTCACTGCCCATTACACGGCAAGAAGATTTCCCTTCATGGGAGGAACCTGGTAAAAAAGGCAATAAAGGAAATGAACTGACGATCCGTGAAAAAATTCAACGGGATTTAATGATAGAGGCATTACAAAAATCAAAAGGGAATGTAACGGCTGCAGCAAAGTTGATGGATATACCAAGAAGTACATTTTACAAGAGGCTCCATAAGTATGGTATATAGACATGGCGTGTGTACATTATGTAAGTGAGTGGATTTATGGAAATACATGGAAAACGAAAGGGGTATGGCAAATGAAAACAAAAATTACTGAATTATTGGGGATTGAATATCCGATTATTTGCGGCGGGATGTTTCAAGTTGGCCGAGCCCCGCTCGCAGCCGCCGTGTCAGAAGCGGGAGGACTAGGTGTCATTACTTCGAAAACACAGGTGACACCAGAAGGTCTCCGTGATGAAATACGCAAAGTGAAAACTTTGACCAAGAAGCCCTTTGCTGTCAACCTGAACTTGTTTCCAAGTCAAACGGCAACCCCAAATGATGAGTTCATTGATATTTTAATTGATGAAGATATAAAAATTGTTGAAACGAGTGGCCGAAGCCCAGAAAGTTTAATGCCCAAACTTAAAGAGCACGGCTTTACCGTGATACATAAGGTAGCGAACGTCAAAAACGCAATCTCAGCAGAGAAATTGGGAGTCGATGCCATTATCATTGTAGGGAATGAAACAGGCGGGCATCCAGGTATGGGGGATGTAGGAACGCTTGTCATGCTCCCTAGAGCCGTTGACTCCGTTACTATTCCAGTAATAGCAGGCGGAGGATTTTCGGATGGCAGAGGCCTAATTAGTGCCTTGTCACTCGGTGCTGAAGGAATCGTCATGGGAACTCGCTTTATGGCAACGCAAGAAGCGCCGATCCATGATAACGTAAAGAAGTGGATGGTATCTGCTAATGAAATGGATACGGTTGTCATCCAACGGAATATAGGCAGTCCGTCGCGTGTAGCATTAAATGCCATCAGTAAAGAAGTGGACAAACTTGAAAATGAAGGTGCCACTATAGAGGAATTGATTCCACTAATTACGGGACAACGAAGCAAGAACGTGTACTTTGAAGGAAATTTAGACGGAGGAATCTGGTCATGCGGTCAATCTGTAGGACTGATAAAAGAAATATTGACCGTCAATGAACTAATAACACAAATCATCCATGAAGCTAAAACTTCGTTCGAATTCATCCAAAACCGTATCGAATCCATTCGAACATAAATAACGTATCAGGAACATGAGATCAAGTGCTATTTCGTGTTCCTTTTTTATAGGTTGATGGGAAATTGGGTTTAAACGAACTCTAACGCGAAATGCGTATTCAAGATAGTAAATAGGTACATAACCCAAATCAATAACTTGCTTCCAATTTTCCTCAACATTTCGTGATTAGAGTTTACATAACATTATTATTCCGTTATATAAAAATCTGTTATCACCTGGCATTACCTTATAATCTGCCATGATTTCTGAAACTTTTTAATCATTTATATGGAAAAATCGACTTTTACGATTTCATATAAATGAATACACCCATGATACCAAAGAAATGATTACTGAAGGGCTGAAGGTAGGAAGCGTTTTTTTAACAAATTCGATTTGAAGGTTTACCTTATAACCATTGGCAGCTTCCTGTTGATGTAAGTTGTTGCAATTATGAAAGCTGTTCCATAAAATCGCAATCTTTCTTAAAATAAGTTTAAAACAGAGCGGATGAATCATCATTTATTAAAGATTATTCATAATATAGGCAGTTATAAGTTAAAAGAGAGATTATGTTGCTAAATAGAGGTGCCTATTATGACTTTCAGGAAGAAAAAGCGGGAATTTCAAGTTGAAGACCCTTGGAGTTGTTATCGGTAAAATTATATTTATATAACTTTTTAGAAGTGTTAACCCGTGATTTTTCTCATATTGCCATATATTTTATATACTAGAATAACAAATTTGTTAGATCGGATCAGTTAAGCATAATGTTTTGGCAAATATAGAATTATTAATGACAACATGAATAAAAAGGCATTCAGAGTAGCAGCGTTTGTGATGGAAGGGGGAACCTTATATTGCTTCATGTCTATATCTTCACACACAACAACAGAAGGTTTATCCTAATTCTTTGTATCGAGAAATGCTGAATTGGTTCAGATAGGAGCAATTATGATGTTATGACTTCCGATGAAAACGTAATCCAAATGGACATGTATTAGTCCTTAAACGGACGGAAAAAGGAAGAAAGTGAAAGGTGCCACCGGTTTTTACTGAATGGAAAACTAATATAGCTTAGAATTGTTATGAAATCCTTAGAGTCAAATGACTAAGTGTATTAAATAATTGAACTAAAGTAATTAATCGTAATCATAACAAAATAGCGACAAACAAAAAATATTAGCAATTATATTAACAGATAAATAACGATTAGAATAAAAATCAGAATAATAATTGACATTTGAGAATTAAATATTATGGGACTTAATTCATTGTAAAATTAGCTTAAATCCAAGCAAAAGTTACTGCCAATATTTAATCCAATATAAAATTGAAGATCAATCATTTTTTCTAAATAAACGTAACAATATTTACTTAAAGTATTAGTTAACAATGAGTAATTAGATAAAAAGATATTAATAAATAATTGTAGTGTATCAATTTAAAAATTCGCATTCTGTCTCACTAAGTTAAGTATTCTTAAGATATGAGATATTATTAACAATAAAAATACAACTTCCTATAATATATATTATGTTAACTAGAAACAAACATAATAGTACCAAGTGGTCTCAGCTTCAAGTTCCCATAAGATTCATTATTGTCCCCTAACTTGGCTCAGTTGACTATAATATTCAATACTGCTTCCGATAACTATCTGGGTTCTTCCTATAAGTTGGTTAGTTCTCATAATAAATGGTTTCGAACATAATTCCTTGGGTTGGACCGAATAATTCCCAGGAGGTCTGATAATTATGAATTACGTTCAAGCTTCAAATGATTATCTCATGTACTTAGAAGTTGAGAAAAATTACTCCTTGAACACTTTAACTAGTTACGCATTCGATTTAAAGCTCTACGGTGAGTTTTTAATTGCTAACAATCGATCATTAGACTTAGATGAGCTCACGTCGTCCAGTGTGCGTCGTTTTGTGCAAAATCAGGTCATCAATCATAGTATTAAGCCCAGAACGCTACAACGCCGCATTTCGTGCTTAAAATCATTTAGTAAATATAGTTTAAAAGAAAATCACATGAAGTCTGACTTCACAGCAAATAAGAATTCACCTAAATATATGACCTTACAAGAGCTACACAAATTATTTACCTATTTAGAACATGATCCGCGACCGCAAAGAGTTAGGAATGAATTAATGTTTAAACTACTCGCAACAACTGGAATGAGACGCCAAGAATTAGTGGATTTAACATGGGAGCAAGTTAATTTAGAAAATCAAACGATTTTAGTTCGAGGAAAAGGAAGAAAAGTACGCCTCCTCCCCCTTCATCCCATTGTCTTACCGATATTTCAAGATTATCAAGAAACCCTTTTGGAGCAGCAAAAACATTACAGTGAACCGATCTTTTATAATCGAAAAAATAAGCCTTTAAATCCTCGTGGATTGCACAAAATATTTATGGAGATTCTAGAACGGGCTTGCTTACCCGCTCACCGATTTTCTCTTCATCATTTAAGGCATACGTTTGCTACCTTACTATTACAAGAAAACAAAGATAAAGTGGATTTAAGAACCTTAGGAATTATTAGGCCGTGAAAGTCTTGCTACGACCAGTATGTATACACATATAGACATTGAACAAAATAATAAGTTTGGTTTCACTTTTGGGATTTAGTGTTATAGCTTTTCTTGTTAGCTATCATACAATTATTAATTTCGACAGAACCTTCATTTCTTATGTGCAGGGTTCTGAAGCATCAATGCTAACAAATATCATGAGAATTTTTACGTTCATTGGTGGAACGATACCAGTTGTCGTGGATTTCTCTTCTGTGTATTTTTTTCCTCATTTCCATTGCTAATTGGTAAAAACAATTCTACATTCGTCCCTGATCCTTCTTTACATTTTATTTTAATTTCACCCTTATGAAGATTTATAATACTTTTGGCAATATGCTGCCCCAAACCAGAACCTCCAGTTTCTCGGTTTCTTGCTTTATTCACTCGGTAAAACCTTTCAAAAATATTCTCTATTTCTTCCTCTGGAATTCCCATACCATAATCTTTTATATGGATTATTGCATGTTCTTGATTCCTATCTAAGAAGACTTCAATTTTGTCATTGCTATATTTAATGGCATTATCAAGCAAGATGATAATTACCTTCTTTATCTTTAATAAATCCGCATAGATATTGATTGGATTTTCCTCGAAACGCAGTGTTATTTCTCTTTTATATACACTTTTAAGTTGTTTTAAAATGCCTTCGCATATCGATACCAATTCAACTTCAGTCATTTCTAATACATTTTCTTTCTCTAAGTTAGTTAGTCCAAGCAGCAACCTGCAATCTAACCAGACTTCCATCAACTTGAATAGTAAATACGGAGACTGTACTCTGGTTTCCGTTAAGGGTGTAAAAATGCCGTCTATCTTTACTCACTCCAACATCCATCGGCAGTCCGAGCAGTTACCTGGCGGTGTACTTGTAATATGCCTTACCACCGAAAGTGAGCCTTGTGATCGATTCGGTAAGTGGAGATGGTGCCGCTTAAGGTATTGGTAATGTATGCAAATGTGTAGAGATAATAAAGTTATTTAAATTTTATAAGCTTAAACAAGCATAACCCCGTTCTAAATTTAGGACGGGGTTAAAAATATAGTCGTTTAATTTAAATGTAAGATACTTCACTACACTAAAAAATATAACAATAAATTCGTATAAAAATCTAAGTTTTATTCAACAATAGCACCCGTTAATGGGATAATATTTTTATCTTGCATAGAGCCGTCCCTTACTTCCCAATAAACTTTATTAAATCTGTACACTGAGTTTACAAGACTTTAATAGTCAGATGATATGATTGGTTTAGCAACGATGAGGAGGCAGTATATATGAATGTGCGTGCAATATTTATTGATATGGATGGTACACTACTAAAGGCCTCAAACAACATTTCCCGTCGAAATATGGAAGCCATTTATAGGCTCATTAATCAGGGAGTCAAGGTTTTTCTAGCTACTGGTCGACACTATGAAGTAACCGCTCCCTACCATAAAGAAATTGGATTACAAACTCCAATGATCTGTTTGAATGGTGCCGCTATTCACGATGCAGAGACAGGAAGAGCTATGCAAATGAAAACCGTCCGACTGAACGAAGAACGATTCCACCAGCTGACCGCTGAAAGTTCTTGTAATGTTATTATCCATACAATTAATGGGCTTTATTGTAAGGAAACAAATGAAGAAATCGATTATTGGACAAAAGTTGGGCAAATTCCGCCACGTTACATTGGAGATTTAAGACAGGCAAATTATCAAGATGTTCTTAAATATAGTGTTCGAACAGGTGCACCAAGACCTGAATTATCCGCTTTGTTTAAAAAGGAAGCAGAGGTCATCAATTGGAATGACGGGTTTGAAATGGTTGCTCCTAATGTTTCCAAATGGTCTGCTATAAAAAACTTACTTCACGAATTTCGAATTAGTCCAAGCGAAGTCGTAGCCATTGGAGACGGACCCAATGATATAGAGATGCTTCGTCATGTTGGTACTGGCGTGGCAATGGGGAACGCTAGCGAAGAGGTTAAAGCAGCTGCTGACTTTGTTACAGGACACCACGAAAATGATGGATTGGCTGAGTTTATAGAAACTTATCTTCATAAATCATATAATTCATATGTGATTTAGATTTATTTTAAAATCCCTTTTTTTATCATCAGATAGTGTATCTTCATCCTTTGAACATTTTCATTTATGTTGGTTTTTAACAGTATCAGCTGTTTTGGAATTGCTAATTACTCCTAATTATCAATATTCGCACCCTTTAATACAATAAAAAAATAACCTCTATTAGCTGGTGTAGTAAAAAAGCATTTCTTCTTATTGAAGTTATACACCCGTTAGCTGAATAAGCATATTTCTGTTGTAAAGTTAAAAATCATTTTTAAGTTATCGAAGCCCATCTTCTTCTAAACTCGCCAAATAAGCATTTGTAAAAAAATCGAGAAAATTTGAATTTTCCTCAAAATATCTTTTGAATTCCTCTAACACATCCTCTAGAAATTTTTTATCCCCAAACCTAAATCATCAACAAATTGTTTTAGTACCATATGAAAAGTATCATCAAAAAAATTTATGGTTGGTTTTCCATTTAAAACAGATTCCTCAATATCGGTTAAAATCGGTTAAAGTAATTGATGAAAAATAGTCCAATGTAAACTCAGCAAAATCTCTTATATTCACCAAAAAGCACCTTCCTTTTCGATAGTTTCCTTAAAGTATAATACAATGCTTATGGAACTAACCTGCCCCTTTAGTTCCATAAGAAAGAGCTGCCTTAAAGTCAGCTCAGATCTGCTAACGCACCCGTTAGCCATCCATGAATAGCAAAAATCGGCGACTAACCACAAAGAATGAAAATGGTTAGGAAGTGTCAATACTATTACTGACCTTAATCCAATCAACCCTAATCCATATACTAATTAATTAACGCTCTCCGCTTTTTTTAAACGATTGAGCAGGGTCTTCTTATGTATTGTCATTTTTCCATTTTTAAAGAAACTTATTTTCATGATAGTTCTATAAGAAAAGCGATTCTTATTAAAGAATCGCGCCCTTTAATTGAATAAGAAGGGACTTATTTTATTGAAATTATCGTCAACAAACCTCTTTATTTTATCTGTTCAAGAACGCTAAGTTTCCAGGTTAGTAATTTTGCCAAAAAGTAATGCATCATAATACTTATCCTCTATAAAATAGTGGTCTTTTAATCGTCCTTCTAACTCATACCTGTTCTTTTCAAGTATCCGTGCAGAGCCAATATTGGCATGCACTACAATAGCATGAAGCTTATGAAGATTAAGTGATTTAAATGCAAAATCACTTATCAATGCAACAATCTCTGTTCCATACCCCTTATCCCAATAATGTTTATGCAACACATAACCAATTTCAGCTTGGTTTGCTTCTTGGTCAAAATTGAAAATTATAGCTGTTCCTATAATTGCTTGAGTTAATTTTTCAACAATGGAGGAATATAAATGAGTTCCTGCCGACTCACGATTTAACATTATTTCAATGAACTGACGAGTTTCCTCCAAAGTACTCATCAAATTCCAGCCAATAAATCGTGAAACCTCTTGATCTGACGCATAATGATGTATCTCTTGAACATCCTCTATCCTTAGTGCTTTGAAGTAGATTTTTTCACCCTCTAATGAATGAAATAAAACAGACTGCTTCTCCATTTTAACCTCCTCTAACTACCCTCAGTTAATGAACCTCCGATGGTAGCGAAAATGTCCCCAATTAAGGTTAAATATCATCGCACTCATCTTAGTATATCCTTTCACCTTTCAAGTCATTTTTCATATTTATGTTTCAACTGTTTCCTTGGCAATATGTCCCTTTAATGGAATGAAACGAGTGATGTTTTTAAACAACATTATTATGTTTTAAACGACTTTATTGTAAATTAAACAACTTTAATGTCACTTAACAGTATTCCTTATGGAACTATCCTGCCCTGATAGTTCCATAAAGAAAGAGCTGCCTTAAAGATAGCTCTGATCTTCAGCCAACGTCACCTTTTTGAAGTAAAAATGGATTACTTTTCTCTTGCCTATTTATAATGAATAACATTTCAAGAATACCAATAAAAAGCATAATCAGTCATAACTGAAGAATCACCCAACTGATGTAACATAGCAGAAATATTCCCTCTATGATAGGTTCCATGATTCACAACGTGTAAGACCATTTCAGATATACTTGTTTCTCTTAATCCTGCCCATGGATTATCCAACATTATTCTCTTTTCCATATCTTCCTGTCTGTTCAAAAAGGATTTAAACCGAGATGTTAAAGTGTGAAATTCAGTTTCTAAGTCTTCAATGGGCAGTTTCTCAATCTTTTCTTGAATTTGAAATGAAGATTGCATTGCTTCATTCATACTCTGACCCTCGAGGGTATTAAGCCATCCATATTCCACCAAATAGAGATGAGATAAAACCTTTGAAACAGAAGAAAAGACACTTTTCATTTCCTTTTGATATTTCTCAGGAGAAAGTGTCTTAAGATGATCAATAATCCGTTGATTTGCCCATACATGATAGTTATATAGACTTTCTACATGATTTTCCATACAAACGCCTCCTTATCATCACGTTTTTTAATATTCTTTATCAGAATGAATTATTCCTTTAAATATTATTACTTATCTGATGAGATCTTAATTAAATGGCCCAATTGTTGAACAAAGGTCAAAGCAATCTAGCTAAAGCACCCGTTAGTTTAAGTACAAACCTTCACATTCTTGCTAACCTGCCCTGTTAGCTTAACAATGAATACAAACTGCAATACAAATACCATAGAAGCCATAACTAAAAATTGAAATAAAACAATTAATAATATTGATACTCCTGTCTTCCAATTATTTTTAATTTGAAGTAATTCCTTCTTAGCCTTTTCTTTATTTTTAAGCGGACATATAATAATTCCGATCCAATAAATTGCAAAAAATATATTGCTTGAAGTATCCATAAAATCAACTCTTATAACAATTTTCCGTAATCACTGTTTAACAATCATTCTTTCACAAATTTACCATTTAAAGTTTTTTTATTAAAAAGCTTCTTTACTTCTTTCATATAGATTATTGTGATTGATTCTAAATTCTCTGTTAAGACATTATCAAATTGATAAATATCCTTGTTAGTATATATTCCTTTCATTTCGTTATTCCCGAAATAATTCACAAAATCTTTACAAGATATACTATTCATGAATCTAAACTTTTCAAATAAACTCCAGGGTGATTCAGAGATTCACTTGTTGTTCCAATCGCAATGGGACTCGACAAATACTTCTTTTATTATGAAAATCATATTACTCAAAGGCAACAATCCATTGTTCGAAATGCACTTCAACAAGCACATTCCCCTCAGTTGTATTTTCTATGTCCGGTATATACATAACGTTGGTAAATCGCTATCCTAGCTTCTTCTTTAAAACGCCTTGCCCAAATGATATTCAGTGATCCTTCATAAATAGTACGTACTCAATTTAACTTTAAATAGAGCCTGGTAGAGCCTGATTTAAAAATCAAACTTAAAAATCCAAGCCTTTTTTTTATATCGGCATATATAGTGTAGAAAGGAGTGATTAACTTGTCCAATCACGATTAAAAGTATTATCAGGAAAAGTATCGGTAATGTAAAAAGAAGTACAATTGTTGCAAAGAATGCCTCGAAGAAAACAGAAAAAAAGCTTCATTGCTCGACTTTTCGGAAAGTGAACAATGAGGAAAAAGGGTGATTAAAATAGAAAAGCCAATTCAAGGTCGTAGATTTGTTGACACGACCTATAAGTGTAATAACGATGATTTCCTTAATAAAAACGATCATAAAAAATGTAAGGAGTGTGAACAAGGTCCTCGAGGACCTCAAGGACCTTCAGGACCTCAAGGATTTCAAGGACTTCCAGGACCAGCAGGACCTCAGGGAGAAACTGGACCTCCAGGACCAGGGGGTGCTTTGGCTTATGGATCATTGTACGATCCGTCTGGAAATTTTGTCACAGTGTCTACGGTAAATCCCCCTGCTCTGGGGCAGAAGGTTGTTTTCACAACTCCTGGTCCGTTATTAGGAACAGCCCCTTTTCCTCCTGGTCTTGGACCTTATACTGATATTGAGGTTCTGACTGCTGGGGTATATGAGATTAGCATGGATTTAACTGCTAGACTCATTAATGCTTCTAACTTAACGTTTAATACCGAAGTGCAGTTCAGGTTATTCATCAATGACACAACCCCAGTTCTTGAAAGTACTTTTGAATCCTTTAATAGAATTACAGGCGGTCCAGGCGGGCAACCATTACAGGTTGAAGCTAGAAACGCGATAGGAAAAACAATCCAACTTCGATTATCCGCAAACGATAGGATAAGTATTAGAGTTATTACTGCATCTGCCAATGTAACATATAGGTATCCCTCATTAGTAGTCACAAAAATCGCCAACTAGCTGCCAAAGTCAGTAAATAGGAGCAAGAAAAGCCCCAACCTAAATGTTGCGGGCTTTTTCCGATTTACAACTTTCTGATACTTAATGACGGTGGTGGTTTTGGTTACACAGGTAAATTAAGCAAGTCTCATTCCTTCTTCAACTAACATGCCCCATTTGTTCAATAAGTAACTTCTTCATATGATGCCTAGAACTGTTATCTCAGCGATCAATGAAAGTAAATAATATCGTCTCTCGTTTCTCCGGTAACACTTGTGAAGTCACCTTCCCCTATCCTCTACTCATTTATTTTGTAAAATACAAAGACAACGATTTTGTGTAAAAATTTAAAAAGACAGCAGATTTGTATCATTAATTTGCTGTCTTCGGACTAAAACTGTGTATTTGATAAACGAATGAAAGAATCTCCAACAGAATGCAGAAGATTCTTACGGTTATTATTTAAACTTATCCGGAAACTGCTTTACAACTCCCGCAGAGATAGTATCGGCCATTAAGATTATATGTGTGACCCCTTCATCAATTGAAACGATTCTTCCGTTCCAATTTTTTGCTATGCTTGAAGTTGCATCATTTGTCACTAATTTCAAATGCATATAAAGCAGATTTTTTAGATTTTCATTTTTCAAATAGGGGTTGGCACCGCTAAGGAAAGCTGCTATTTCATCAGCGTTTCTATACCATTCTTTGTTTAGCTGTTTCACCAAGACTTCATTTCCCTTTTAGCCGCATCTACAATCTTTCCAGCAATAACGATATGCTCTTTAAGCAAATCCGTAAGTTTGTTCCCAGCTTTCTCTCCGTATACTGGCTTTATAGCATTTCCGATATCCTCCTGATTTTTCAGAAGCCTAGCCAATACCAGTTTTTGATCCTCCGCTCCAGCTGTTGTTGCACTAGTAATATAATTACTTGTCCACAATACATGATCAATCCAAAGTCTCCTGAATTCATTTGCGAACTTTACCTCAGATTGACTTACACTTTGTACCTGTGGTTTAGCGTATGTACTGGTTGTTCCAGCCACCATGTTTAGCGGAAAAAAAAATAAATCCCAACAACAATAATTTTTTCATAACACCATCTCCTTCCAAAATTCAAAAACACCTTTTTATTATTGATATATGGGATTTTTATATTCATGATAATGGTGCTACTTCCCCTCTTGAACTGTAAATTGGACTTAAATGAATTCACATCGCCCAATAATACACGGAACACTACAACGTCTCAATTTGTGCTTAAAATATGATGAATTAATGTTTATTTGACTTGAAACTTCGAGAATGTGCCGCTAAGAAACAGTGGGTTTAATATGGGAGCAAGTTCATTTGGAAAATCAGAACGATTTGTAGTTCGAGTAATAGGGAAATTAGAACCCTCCCCTTCCTTCATCTCAATATCTTAATGTCTTTATGAATGATTTTGTCACTTGGAGCCTTCTATAAAAAGATCGCTAATTATATCAATTAATTCATGATTTTGTTCTAGAACTTCATCATTTTTTTCTTTTTTGATATTTGTATTCTGCCTGTTAAAGCTATTGCTACTACATGCTTGCTGTAGGAGAGCATGAACAGAATGACTCTCTTTTTCCTAGATGAATTCTAGAATTCAAGCAGCATGGTTATTTGCCCCTCCACTTTCCCGCCTGGAAAATATGGCAACAGCAAAAAAATCCCTGCTGGGAGCATAGGATCTTTTTCATTTCAATATTATTAAAGCTTGTTCTCTACTGGCTGGACTGTCCCTTCCTCTATACTGACGCCAGCATGTTTTTTTGACCAGTAAGTCGCAAGAATTGGTCCTGATATGTTGTGCCATGCAGCAGCCAGGACACTTGGAAGTGCTGCCAGCGGGCCGAAATGTGCCGTAGCAAGCGCAACGCCTAACCCGGAGTTCTGCATGCCCACTTCAATCGAAATCGCTCTTCTATTGACTTCATCAAGTCCAAGCACTTTTGCTGTCAAGTAACCAATCATCAGTCCAAATCCGTTATGAAGCATCACGGCAGTAAAAATAAGGAACCCGGATGTAGCGATGCTAGCTGCATTGCCTGAGACCACTGCGCTTACAATCGTAATAATGGCTGCTACCGAAATAAGTGGTAAAACGGTTAAGCTTTTTTCAACTATTACCGGGAAAATCCGCTTAATGGCCAAACCTAAAACAATCGGAAGAAGGATGACTTGTATAATGGACTTAAACATATCAAAAAAATCGACCGGCATCCATTGTCCTGCCAGCAAAAGCAGAAGCAGAGGAGTCATGATTGGAGCCAGTAAAGTTGATACCGAGGTCATAGCTATCGACAAGGGTACATTACCTTTTGCAAGATATACCATAACATTAGAGGCTGTTCCGCCCGGTACACAGCCGAGCAAAACCAGACCTGCAGCTAATTCGGCTGGCAAATTCATAAGTTTCGCAATAAGGAATGCCACAGATGGCATGATGATGAACTGGGCGCAAACTCCAATTATCACGGGCAGTGGTTTAGTGATGATGATTTTAAAATCAACTGCCTTCAAAGTAAGCCCCATTCCAAACATGACAACCCCTAGCAATATTGTAATATAGCCTCCCAATCCCAAAAATGGCTCTGGAAAAATAAAGGCGATGACGGAAATTAAGATAACCCAAACAGCAAAATATTTTCCGGCTAATGCACTGAACGCTTCTAATACCTTCATTTCATCACACTCTTTCTTGCATAAATATTTTACTTGGATTTAATAAATTATCTGGATCAAGGGCTACTTTGATTTTTTCCATCACAAACAGTGAGTTCCCATGTTCTTTTTTCTGATATTTTTGTTTACCGACCCCGACTCCGTGCTCCCCAGTGCATGTTCCGTTCCGCTCAAGGGCATACAGGACAATTTGTTCATTTAGCTGTTCTGCTCTTTTAATCTCTTCTAGATTTTTGTTATCAATCATTAAGAGTACGTGATAGTTTCCATCGCCTACATGGCCGACAATCCCACCGGTAAGGCCCAGAAAATCAACAGCCTCCCTTGCATGCTGAATGGCACCAGACAGCTCTGAAATCGGAAGGCAGACATCAGTCACCATCAGTTTTTTTCCAGGATAGCCATGAATATAAGCATAGGCAAGATTATGGCGAGCTTCCCATAGGCGGTTCCTGGCAGTATTATCTGCCTCAAATTCAATATCGAGACAATGATGTTCTGCTACTATTTCTTTAGTGAACGCTACATCTTGCTTCAACCCTGCTTCATTACCATGAAACTCCAAAAATAGTGTAGGCGCTTCGTTATAGCTTGTATCACTATAGAGATTAACCTGCTTCATTGATGGTTCATCGACAAGTTCCACCCTTGCAATTGGAACACCTGACTGCAAAATGGATACAACAGCTTCTACCGCATGGCTCAATGCAGGAAATGATGCTCTTGCCGCCATAACGTGCTCAGGGATTCCGTAAACTCTCAACGTCAATTCCGTAAAGCAGCCAAGGGTTCCTTCAGAACCAACAAAAATACCGTTTAGATGGTAACCTGATGACGATTTAGCTGCCAAATTGCCAGTATGTATAATCGAACCATCTGCAAGAACCACTTCAAGATCACGGACTTGGTCACGCATCACACCATACTTAACGGATGTCGTGCCACTGGCATTTGTTGCCGCCATTCCGCCCAGAGTAGCATCAGCTCCAGGATCCACGGAAAAAAACAGCCCATATTTTTTCAATTCTTTATTTAGTTGCGAACGCGTTACGCCAGGCTGAACCTTTACGAGAAAATCGTTTTCACGCACTTCAAGGATTTTATTCATTAGTGAAAAGTCAATGGTTATGCCATGATTGTACGGTATGACATGGCCCTCGAGGCTTGATCCCAACCCAAAAGGGACCATCGGGATTTTGTGCATATTGGCCAATTTCACAACATCACTAACTTGCTGTGTTGTTTCTGGAAATACAACAATATCGGGAAGACTTACAGCATGATATGATTCATCTCTGCCGTGCAATTCTCTCACTGTCTGGTTTACTGTTACTTGACTTTCCGAAAGAACTTCCTTTAAAGCGTTGATCAAATTTACACTAGTTGCTTCCATTCAATTCTCCTTCTTTCTGCTATAACATCCGTTTTTGTCATATCAAAAGCTTTGGTCGCACCTATACCAAGATTAAGTTTCTACTTCAAAGCTTCAACTATTGAATGAATCCCCCTCCCTAAAAATCTTAAAATGGTATCGCTTCCATTTATGAATAGATTGACCTAGACCATTTTTGCTCATTTCATAATTGGTCTAACCAATTTTCATTATACTAAATTTTTTGACTTTTTCAACAATTATATATATATTACTTTTCTCTATAAATAAATGGTTATTTTGACAGCATTATAGGCGGTTTTCCTACCTTCTAACAAAAGATGAATCGCTTTCAATTTCCAAAAGAACAGTTTTGACTGAAATTAAGTAATAATATATTATCAAAATTGGTCTAACCAATAGAAAGGTCTGAAATTATCTTCTTGCTTCATTAATGAATGCTTGTTAAGATGATTCCACTTAGTCGTACCAACTTGTTGTTATTGAAGGATGTGAAGGAAGTAATGGATTCTATACCAGTTAAATCCCCAAAAGTGTACGAAATCATCTTCAATCAAATTAAGGAATCTTTTATTAGCGGTGAATTGAAACCAGGGGATAAATTACCCCCTGAGCGGGAGTTGTCCAATCGTTTTAAAGTGAGTCGAACATCAATCAGGGAAGCCCTTCGAGTATTGGAGATTAACGGAGTCATTGAGGTCAGACCAGGTGACGGGACATTTATCAGACAATCTGATGTTAAGTTCCTGATCGAACTGCTATCCAACTCAATCATCAAAGCTAAGGACAATATGGTCTATGAAATGCTTGAAGTCCGTCGAGTAATTGAAACCGAGTGTGCTTTTCTTGCTGCACAAAGAGCAAACTCCCTAGATTTACAAAATATTCTTAATGCTCTAGAAGAAATGGCACGTTCGGAACATGATGAGGAATTAGGCTTGCGAGCAGATTTGATGTTTCACTATAGTGTCGCACAAGCCACAAACAATTCCATATTTGCTGGATTGGTCCATACCCTTAGTGATCAAATGAAAGATACTATTCGTGCCACTAGACGGCATCGTTTCGCAAAGCCAGGTCATTTTCAAGAAACGCTTCAAGAACACAAGGAAATCTACTATTCTATCGCATTAAAGGAAGCGGATAAAGCCAAACAACTGATGGACGCCCATATCATTCGCATTCGAGAACAGATGGCCACAGCTACACTTGAAAGCATTGGAGATGATGCCAAAATTGTTGCTTATCAAAATGAAAAAGACCAACATCGTAATGCTGAAGGTGATAAATAAGTTCCGCTTGCGATAACTTATGGAACATGGAGGTATACCTCTTAAATTATAGCTAATTGATGTTTTATCGGAGACCAATTAAATTTGACATAAAAAAGCGCCTTTTCTCAGAGGGCGCTAAATTGGTTATTTATAGTTAAAAATTCGATTCCCTTTATATGTAAAATAGTAAATGTTGGTTTTACCCTTTTGATATAGTGCAGGAATCAACGTTACACTCTTTTAGAGCATTATCAATCAATGAAAGCTGATCATTAATCATTGATAAGTAGAAAATATGATAGTCATTTATTTGTTCCTTTAACTCCAACAGCAGCGTTTTGTCCCTTAGTAAAAGGAAAATCTCTTCTGGTTGTAACATATCACTTCTCCTTTTAGTCAAGATATTACCTTTTACCCTAATTATTACAATTATTAACTTTTAAGTAGAAGTTTTGTACCTTATTTCACAAGGATATTTAGAGGGAGTTACTAAACTGTTTGAGATCATGCAACTGAGTTCCATAAGGGAGTGGCTGAAGAAATACAACGATAAGTATATAGAATATTTATAAAAAAAGGCTGTCGTATATTAGCCTTTAACGTCGAAAATGTCCCCTTCATACATTTTTATGTTAGACTTAATATATAAAACCAAATTTTCTTAGGGTTTTTTGACTTTTATTAATCACACTTTTCTAAGGAAAGGAGTATAAAAAATGGAGAAAATCAGCGTTTTTCTGGATGACTATCGGAAAGCTCCCGATGGCTATGTGTTAGTCGAGACTATTGACGAATGTATAGAGCTATTACAAAACTTTGATATTGAACACCTCTCTTTGGACCATGATTTATTAAATAAAACTAGGAATGGTTTTATGCTTGTTCAAAAGATGGTCAAAGAAAAACTTTTTGCTAACCGCATCACTATTCACTCTGCTAATTCAATTGGCGGTAAGGCAATGTATAACTGTTTAAAGCAAGCACAACGGAATTTAACCATGCCCTCTTCCATAATTGTTTCATTACGCCCCCTGCCCCTCAAATTCTTCCCGTCAAAGGTTCTGCAACATTATATAGATATAAGGTAAACTCTTCTCATTACATTTCATCGGAAAATTATAGGATGCTTTTGAGACCGTATTACGGAAACGATTCTTTTTGCTTTAAATCAATTTGAAGATTATTGTAAGACCATCGCGACAACAGCCGTAATATGTAAAATAGCGTTTATAAAAATCAAAGTATTTTTGAATGATTAAATGCATGCGTAAAACGCGTAAAATACAAAAAAAGCAATTCACATGCAGTGTAATTGCTTTTTTTTGATGTATGTTCAAGCTTCATGTTAGTTTAAAAGTTAAAGTTTATATCGCTTATATGTTATAGCAGAGACTCCATTATTTTGCCCGGTTTGTAACTGACATTACTTATTTTTAACGATTGATAAAATCGTGATGGTACTTATAATGCAGAGTGTGCCGATCCACTCTGCAAAACCGAATGTTACATTCAGCCAGAAAACGGATATTAAGGTTGCGGATAATGGCTCAACTGAAGCTAATAAACTTACCTCTGAAGCCGAGATGAATTTTGTACTTTCCAAATAAAAATAAAAAGCAATGATCGTTCCGAAAATGATGATGAATAATACCGCTGAAAATGAAGGTAACGTCCAATTGCCTTCGAATGCCCATGGAGGATGAATCATGCTAAAGCATATGCCCCCGATCAACATTCCCCATCCTACAACAATCATTGAGCCCCATCTTGAAAGGAGTTCATACGGCTGCAATGTATAGAATGCCAATGCAAAGGCTGATGTTACTCCCCAAAATACTGCCCACCCCGAAATGGAAAGTGTATGTATGCTACCTCCTGTCACAAGCAAAAAAGTTCCTAAAATCGCTATGATCACAGCTACACTCACAGTAATGCTTGGAAGACGTCTGGAATGAATGGCTAAATAACAAGTGATCAGGGCCGGTGCCAAGTATTGAAGGACTGTAGCGGTGGCTGCGTTGCCATGTTCAATTGCTGCAAAATATGTGTATTGGACAGCAAGCATTCCCAGAATGGCAAAAAGGATAATTTGAAGCGCATCTTTTTTAGTTTTCCAAATCTCAAAAACTTTCAGTCTTTCGTTCTTATATGCGACACCCAATAAGATGATTCCAGAAAGCAACAAGCGCACAACAGTGAGCCACTCAGGACTGAAACCTTGATGCTGAAATAGATATTGAGCTGCCGTTCCTGATACTCCCCATAACGCAGCGCCAGTCAGTACTAGTGCAATCCCTTTATTTCTTGAAGTTGACATAGTAACTAAAGTATCATCACTCATATTTATCTTCCCCGCATTTTACACGTTTCGAATGGGCTTGAATCCTATAATAACTTTCTTTCCAATTCTTTTCTATCATATTAAGCGCCATAGTGAGATTTCCATTCCTTAATGCCTGTATGATTCTATCATGCTCATCAACGGAAAGATGAACATCATGAACCTGATTGAAATAAAACAGTTCTATCCGTATAAGTTTTTGTTTGAGTCCTGATAGAATCCGCTTTAATTCATCATTTGTAGAAAGGTTGATGTAAATGGAGTGAAAGTCATCATCTTTCTGAACGGCCACTATTTGATTTCCCGCGTCGATTGCTTTTTTCACTTCATGATTGATGGCTTCCATCTCCATTAAGTGTTTTTCTTCAATGAAATCAAAAGCCTGTTCCATAGCCAACTTTTCCAGTGTCCAAACAATGGAATATATGTTTAAAACCCCTTCGAATTGAATAGGGGAAACAATAGTTGAACGGCTAGGCTTGGTCTCTACAAATCCATCATCCTCAAGCCTTAAAAGTGCTTCTCTAATGGGGGTTCTGCTTACTCCCAATTGTTCAGCTAATTCTTTGTCACGTAATTGTTGGCCTGGTGTCAGGACTCCCTGTACAATCCAATCCCGCAATATCATGTATGCTTCTTCACGTACAGAAGTACGTTTAATTTTTTGTGAAGAATTTGAATGCACCAACGGCTTTACCTCCTTGAAATACCAATATATAATATGCAATATATCACATATTGCATGTCGTTAAAATAGAAATAAGAATATTTTACCGTTGTATTATTTATTTGATTTCATAATTACTCCACCCCATGGAGTAAGACTACTTGATGGTCGTCAATGGAGTAAAGTAAAAGCCAAGTATAAAAGAATTCAAACACTTTCTTTTCCAACTAAAAAGACAACACTCACAACCAGAGTGCTATCTTTTTAGTTGATTATCCCATCATTGAGAAAGTGATTGGACATCATGATCTATTCTTTTGCCCTTGGAAAGCGGAAAACTTCTAACCTTTATTTATTTTCTAAAGTTGAACAATATAAGAAACTTAACCTTTACACAATAATATGTTAAATAAAACTTAAATCTTTCCCTCCATTGTCCAATACGATTCCTTTTGCAATCTTCAAGACCCCTTCGGCATCATTGAGATTGACTAATTCAACTGGGGAATGGGAATATCTGCGCGGCGTTGAAAGAACTCCTACTGGTATCCCTTTATTCGCTGAAGTCAAACTGGCTGCATCAGTCGTATAGGCATCCCCGACTAACGTTATCGTCTGTAATGATACATTTGCTTTAGCTGCCTGTTCTTCGACGATCTCCCTCACTTTAGGGTGGATATGGTTGAATACCATTGTACCTCTTACCCCATCCGCAATAGGACAAGCTGGTCCTTTTCCTAGGTAGACGGGAAGTGATATTTCCGTATCGATATCAGGTGTATCGCCAGCTGGGATTGTATCTAGAACGATTGCATAATCAGGCTCAATTGCATTTCCTACCATAATGGCTCCAAGTAGTCCCACCTCTTCTTGAACAGTTACAACACCATACAATGTTCCGGCAAATTCTACTCCTTGTAATTCTTTAAATAACTCTATTAATATTGCACAATGAATTCGATTATCAACGGATTTTGTACATACAAGATCTTTATTTACCATTTCCATAAAATCACTTTGGAATACAATGGGATCTCCCACTTTAATTCCCATGTTTTCAACCTCTATTCTCGAGGTAGCCCCTACATCTATGTAACATTCACGTGTTGTTTTAACGCGTTTACTTTCCTCGGGAGTTTGCATGTGTCCAGCTTTTATCCCGATTATTCCAGGTAATTTTTTTATTGTAACCCAGACTTTTCTCCCTAACAATAATTGATCGGAAACCCCTCCCACCTTATCAAACATGATAAAACCATTGGGTAAAATATTTTTCACACAAAATCCAACTTCATCAGAATGGCTCGATATCATCAGTTTTGGCCCGGGGATATTTCCTTTTTTTATCGCAATCACATTGCCATTGCGATCTACATCCACCTCGTCAGCATATGGTAACAATTTGTCCCTCATATATTTTACAACTTCTTGTTCTGATCCAGAAACTCCTACCAAGCCAGTTAATTCTCTTAATGAATTTTTTATACTTTCTTTCACTTTCTCATCTCCGAGTGAATGTCCAACCTTTTGGTCTATCATATTGGTAGTTTTCATTTGAACTCCTCCTATTGGCTTCCCTTGATAACTTAATTTATTTTAGTAGTTTTCGCTAATAAAATTGAAAGAAACATTTTTCCAATGATTAACATGGACTGTTCATCTACATCAAATCTTGGATGATGATGGGGGTATATAGCATCTTTTTCCGGGTTCTTACCTCCAACCCAGAAAAAAGTTCCTGGTACTCTTTGCAAATAATATGCGAAATCCTCCATACCCATGTGGGGTTTCATCTTTTTTACATGTTCCTCCCCAATAAGCAACTTAGCTAGTTCTTCCACTTTTCTTGTTTCATTCGGATGGTTCCAAACCGCAGGATATCCTCTATCATAACTATACTTCACTGCAGCTCCAGCACCTTCACATGTGGATTTTGCTATTTGCCCAATAGACATTTCAATCAAATCACGGACATCTTCGTCGAAAGTTCGTACCGTTCCTTTAATTTTTGCGGTGTTTGGAATTATATTATAAGCATCACCGCTGTTAAATGAACCGACTGTAACAACAGCAGGTTCGAGTGGATCGACACGCCTGCTTACAATTTGTTGAAGATTCATGACAAGTTGACTACCGACCAAAAGTGGATCTACGGTTAATTCTGGTGTAGCCCCATGACCTCCAACACCTAAAATGTCGATTTCGAACCGATCTCCCGAAGCCATTAAGTATCCTTCATTGACTCCTATTGTTCCAAACGGAAGATGGGAAGCAACATGTGCTCCATATATGGAATCCACTCCGTTCAGGCAGCCATCCTCGATCATAGGCTTGGCTCCTCCTGGAATTACCTCTTCGGCAAATTGATGAATAAACACAACATCTCCTTCAAGCTTATCTTTCACTTCACTCAACACTTTTGCCACTCCAAGTAAAGCTGCCGTATGAATATCATGCCCACAAGCATGCATGACTCCTGGAACTCTTGACTTATAAGAGACTTCTTTTTCATCTTGTATGGGCAAAGCATCAAAATCGGCACGGAAAGCGACTGTCTTGCCAGGTTTCCCTCCTTTCAACTTTCCCAGAACCCCTCTGCCTCCAACGCCAGTTTTCACTTCCAATCCCAGGTTGGTTAAAAAATCGGCAATTTTCTTAGGTGTATCCTCTTCTTGAAAAGATAGTTCTGGGTACATATGAAGATCTCTGCGGAATTCTACTAGTTCAGGGAATAAACCTTGGAACCTATTAAGAAGGTTTTCTATCATAAGTAAAATCCTTTCCATATAATATTTTTTTGCAATGGTATTAAATCAAGTGAGAATTTTTCGCTTCTGAAGATATTGGAAGTTGTCTAGTGAAAACACTTACAATAAGCATGATGACTACGTTTATGGCTAAAGCGATAATACCGGCATTCAAATCCTTCAATACTTGTGGTAACGCAGGCAGCAAAGTGCCAATGGTGGCATTTGTGATTGTCATGTATGTCACAGTGATAACTCCAGCTATCATTCCAGCTGCAGCACCTTGTTTCGTTACTGCATTATTTTTCGCCAAGCTAAACAGTATTGCTGGAAATAATTGCGTTATAAAGCTATATGCCATTAGGAGAAGGGTTACGATGGAATTGCCACCGTTAAATGTAAAGTAGACACAAGTTAGTGAAATAACAGGGACTAACATTTTAGATAGCATTGAAATTTGTTTTTCAGAAGCTGATGGGATAATGACTTTATATACGTTCTTGGAGAGTGTTACGGATGCAGTCATTAACAGCATTGAGCCTGGAACTAAAGCAGTCAGTAAGCCAGCTGCACCAATCACCCCAACAAACCAAGGATCAAAAGTTTGTATGGAAATACGCAGTAATGCGAGGTCAGTTTCCGCACCCTGCAAACCAGGGACTTGCTTAATCGCAGCAAACCCTACAAAAAAGATAAACAATAACATAAGTGTATATAGCGGAGTTATTACGGCATTTTTTCGAATAGCTTTTGGTCCAGTTGCCGAATACGTTGCAACAAATAAGTGGGGCCACATTAATCCGCCAATGCTCGTCAGCACCACGGTGGAAATAAACCATGAAATTCCGAGGCCAAAATCAGGCAGCTTGAGAAAGTCTGGATTGGACGCTTGAATCTCTCTGAACATGGGCTCTATTCCGCCATAATAATGATAGGGAATATATATTCCGATAAAAACGACGACCCCAAATATTAAAATATCCTTGATTATAGCCGTCTTTGCGGATCCATGTATACCAGAAATCATCACGTAAACCGTAACCGAAATTACACCGATCCAAGTAGCGGCAGTAGGGGATATGAAACCATAAGACGCTTCAGATACAATGATGCCCAGACCTTTTAGTTGAAGTACAATGTAAGGAATCATTGAAATGACACCAATAAGGGCAGTGATAACTCCTAAATAAGGACTTTTATACTTACTAGCAAAGAAATCAGATTGAGATACTAGCCTATGAGCTTTTGCATATTTCCAAACAGTTGGATACAGCCAATAAAAAATACAATAGATGAGACTAAGATATGCGATTATATAAAAGGCCGGTCCACCCTTTCCGTAAGCCCAGGAGCTTGCACCAAGAAATGTAAATGTTGTATACGATTCTCCCGCCATTAAAAGGAAAACAAGAATCGTTCCAAACCCTCTCCCACCAACAGCCCATTGCTCAAGGTTCATATCTTTCCCTTTTCTAGCATTGATGCCGATATAAATTATGAACAGCAGAAAACCGAAAAGCACAAAGAGTGATGCATTCATTCTGTATCACCACCTTCTTGGTTGGCGGGGTCAATTTTAAAAACGATGCCCATAATTAATGTCGTTAAAACGACCCATAAAACGATCCAAAACATGAAAAAAGGCAATCCGAGTACAAACGGTTCTACACGATTAACTAATGGAAGAGAAAAAAGCATCCCGAGAAAAGGAATCATACTTAAAAAATGGCCCAACTTCACTGTGCAACACTCCTTCAAATTTAATCGTTTTCAATAGACAACCATATAACATTGTTCGAAATGCGTACTCTCCGTCATGTAATAAACTAGTAAAACGAAAAAAAACTATTCATGTTTTAATCAAAAACAAATCGATCGGTTTAACTGTGTCTTTCCATTCTTAGTTTCAGAATGACATTCAATTACATAACACTTTACATCCTGCAATATCACTCATTTGCTGCTTTCTGAAATCACCTCCTCTCCTTCCTGTTCAAACCAATAAAAACTGAACGGGCAAAATGAAATTCTAATGTTTCATGAAATTTCCTAAGACATATGGACCATTTGAATAAAGTGTTTATCTGGAAATTATAGTGTTACTTCTTTTAAAAAGGGACCATCCATTGTCCGGAATAATACGGCCTTTCCTTTAGAATTTGCATATTCACTTAATGAAAAAGCACCTACTTTCGTTTCCAGTTGGACATCAATCCGAAATGGGTTTTTCTTCAGTCCATTTTCAATTTTCTGAGCGAAATTAATGGTGAATTCTTCTGAAATTCGAATGACAATATCAATATCACTTTTCTCTGTGACTACTTCTTGTCCAGTGGCGAGTTCGAATCCGACACTTCCGGTTGGCCCCCACTTTAGCGAAGCTTGATCCAAAAGATCACTGACTCGATCTAAACACTGAAAAATCTTTTTTGAATGATTCTGCCAACCTTTATCCTGTGCCAGCCGTTCGGGAGAAATCCTGGTTAGAATCGAATCAACTGGTAAAAAGGCAGCGAATCTTTTATTTCTTTCAGGCCCTCGAACACCTACCGCCACCTGTCCTTTTGATGCATGGGAACGGCGGATTACTACAAATGGCGAAATTGCTAGTGATTCTGCTACCCAATTCGGGGGTGGGGTTTGGCTGATTAATTCTTCCGCTCCTTTAATCCTCAACAAGTCATGTGGGTTTAGTTCCATTGTTCATTCAGCTTCTCCCTCACTAAAATGGATGCCGCACGTCCCCCTGAAACAGCAAAAGGAGATGTTAATCGAACTTTTAAATCCACTGAACCAGCCATTTTAATGTCAGAAATCGCTTCCTTTATTTCTTTATGGATAATATTGCGGTCATTTTGTCCCGGCATGTCCGCTTTCACTCCATCTACCAACGAATGCAAAGCTCCAAGCTGTTCGAATGATACGATATCGTACGCCATTGCTGGCACTTTTTTCGCCGCGAATTCTAATTCTTCTATACTTCTCTGTGTAATGCGTGCTGCAGATTGTTTTGACATAACATGTACATTCACACCAGGATCACGAAGTGCAATTAACCGGTGGGCTTGCATGCCATGTGATAAAAAGGCACCTGAAATGGCTTTGCCAGGTATGAACGAAATAACGGGATGGCCTTTCAAACGTGCAGTGACATATGCATCGACGGCAGCTGCACATGCCTGATGAACGCCTAGCAGTTCTTCTTGATAACCATAGGCCTGACTAGGAACATCGACGATGGCCACGATTGCTCGTTTTTCCCCATTTCGATCTTCTTCAATCGCTTCCCTAACATGCTTTGCAATTGACCACCCCTCCTGTAAACCTACTTCCCCATTTCCTGACCTTGGAAAGCGACTCTTTGCATCCGTTACTACAGCAATATAACGTACCTTTGTATTGCCTATGTTGGCATCAGCAACTCGAACGGAAGGGACATCGCCAATTTCAGGAACTCCATTACTTAATAAATCAAACCAGGTCTGTCCCCTACCATTAGATTTTTCACCCTTTGAAACAGCTTGAATTTCCCTAACATCATCAGACCGAGACTGATTCCACAGCTTCCGTACATCTTCTGGCGATATCCGCTGTGACGGCTCCACTGCATTTATAAACGCCCCATACCTCTTAATCTGTCCTGATCTTGGTTCAAAGGAAACGTGACCGTTTAATATTGAAATGGCGGCTGCTTTTACAGCCTCCGAATCATCTTCAATTAATATATCCGCAAAACCGGCCAACCTCCGCTGTTCTCCGCCAAATGTACCCCAAATCAGAGGGCGGTCTTGTGAATCAAACTCGCGAATACCGGCTTCCTGCTCAATAACTTCAGGCCCGTTTAATCCCAATCGGCCTTCTCTCGTCATAATGATGGCACTGCAAAGACCTGCTGTAATCGACATACCGCCAAATGCACCGATTTTCCCTGGAATAACAGCAATGACAGGAACATGGGGGCGAAGCGCCACAATGGCTGATCCAATTTCGGCAATGGACAGTAAACCATAATTGGCTTCCTGCAGCCTCACTCCCCCGGTATCAAACAGTATGATCGGAATCGTCTTTATTCCGGCTTCACTATCCTTTAAGGCCATTTCGAGTGAACCGGCGATTTTTGCACCAGATACTTCGCCGATACCTCCGCCTTGAAAATTCCCCTCTATGGAAATCACGACTGCTCGTTCCCCATTAATCGTACCCTTAGCCACAATGACCCCATCATCACTTTGCGGAACGATTCCTTGAGGCTCCAAGTGAGGCGATTCCAGTCCATCAAATGGACCGAGAAGCTCTTTATATGTTCCGTTATCCAGTAGTTTCATCGCTCTTTCCCGTCCACTGCATTCTACAAAACTACTTTTTGCTTGAATCAAGCAAACTCACCTCCAGCGCTTGTGCGAGTCGGATCGTCACTACACCAGGTGTTGCGCCGAAATCATTGATTTTAACTTTTGCAGCGACATCATGTTGTGTGAAAAATCGTTGAATTATCGCTTCCCATGTATCTTTAAAACCCGTGATTCCCGTCCGAATAGTAACCTCAGTCCGTGATTCTTCGCTCGGCTCTATCAATACTTCCAAATCACCCGATCCAACAACGCCAACATGTGCACGATTGACAATTTTTCTTGTAGCAGGAAATGTGTATTTAAAACTTTCCAAATGAAGACCCCCTTAATGGATAGACTCAACTTCTTTTTGAACTTCATCACCGATTAAATGTCCTTGGATTTTATCTATAAAAAGCGTAGCAGCGAGCATGTCCGCACTGCCTCCTGGAGATATATTAAGTCTCGTAAACTCATCATTAAGTGTTTTTAGCATTTCTAGACTTCCACTCGATAACACCGAGGCTGCTTGCTTTTTAGCAAATATAAGTGCTTCAGGACCCCCTCGATGTAAAATGCATGTATCATCCAAAGAAGCAATTAAGGCTAACAGTGAATTTAGTCGAGCCTCGTTTTCCGACAATCCGTACGCTCTTGATCGTTTAAGCATCGGCATGGAAACCTGCACAATATGAGGAAAACCTTGTTCCGCCTCTGCTCTTGCTCCATTTACACCGTATTTTGCAGAAACAAGCATGCCATTTGTATCGGTAATAGGACAATGCCGATCTGGATAACGGGCCGTTTCACCAGCCAGTGAAACAATTTCTTTTATTGCATAACAGCCTTTTCCCATCGCTGCAGCTGAAACGAGCAGACCAATCGCCCAAATGGCACCTTTATGCGTGTTCACGCCACCAGTAGTTTCGAACATTCTATTTTCTCCATTACGGCCGATTGCCGCAATTTCTTCTCTTAAAGAAAGTGAGGGTCTGTTGCCGTAGCTAATAAATGCGATTTGTTCAAATGTTTCCTTTAATGATAGTGCGGATTTTCGCATGAGTTCGAGCGTCAAATCTTGGTGGGCACCGTTATTGGCCCTATCGACAAGGCCCGGTTTCGGTGTCAGTTCGACTTCTTCTATTAAAGAATGAACTGCTAAATCAGCTGCATAGCGGCTGAATGCCTCTTTTGCATTTCTCATTTTTGACCTCCCGGTTACCAGCTTATAAATTTTTCCGGCGGTTCGTATAGCCCATCCGACCACTGAACGATTTCCTCTATACTTTTAGCTGCCAGCAAAGACCGTTTTGCATCTGACCGGCGAATGTTCAAATCTTCTGGAAGTGCGATCAAACCTTCACGCCGCAGGCTATCTGTTTTCTTCAGATCATGTGTTAGTCCAACAGGCGTAACCCCTGCAACCGCTGCAATCGCTTCCCTGCGTTTTTCCATGCTGTCCGCTTTGTATAAGTAAGCGATGCCTTCTTCGGTCACGACGTGTGTGACATCATCTCCATAAATCATGACGGGTGCTATAGCTAGGCCTGTATCTTCTTTAACGCTTATAGCATCCAATGATTCTACGAAAATAGGTTTATTCCCAGCTTGGAAGGTCTCTACAACTTGGACAACCAACTTCTTTCCACGAGCTAGCGGATCATCGGCCGTCATCATATTTAACCACGCTGGAGTTGAATGTCGCCGTCCCCCAGGGTCATGCCCCATATTTGGCGCACCGCCGTACCCGGCCAACCTTCCTCGGGTTACAGTAGAAGAATTTCCTTCCTTGTCCATTTGCAGGGTCGACCCGATAAATAAATCGACCGCATATTGCCCTGCCATCTGCGATAATGTTCGGTTCGAACGCAAAGTGCCATCGCGTCCGGTAAAAAAAACATCACGACGTGACGCGACATACTTTTCCATTCCGACTTCCCCGCCAAAACAATGAACGCTGTCAATCCATCCACTTTCAATCGCAGGAATGAGTGTCGGGTGCGGATTCAATGCCCAGTGTTTGCATATCTTTCCTCTTAATCCAAGTGATTCTCCATAAGTGGGAAGAAGTAGTTCAATCGCTGCCGTGTTATACCCAATACCATGATTCAACGATATGACTTCATGTTTTTCATAAATACCACGGATCACCATCATCGCCTGTAAAATCTGTATATCGGTAATATGCCGGGGATCACGTGTAAATAAAGGTTCAAGCTCGTATGGTTCATCTGCCACAACGATATAATCGATCCAAGAAGCGGGAATATCGACACGTGGCAGTTCATCAATCAGTTCATTTACCTGAACGATTACAATCCCATCGCGAAATGCAGCTGCTTCAATAATCGTTGGTGTCTCTTCTGTATTGGGTCCTGTGTAAAGATTCCCGTGTCGGTCTGCCTTATCCGCAGCAACAAGTGCAATCGAAGGAATCAGGTCTATGAAAAGGCGTCCATAAAGTTCGATATATGTGTGTATTTCCCCCATGGTTAGTTTGCCATCTTCAAGCATTTGAGCCATGCGAAGACTTTGCGGACCAGCATATGCAAAATCTATTTTCTTTGCAATGCCACTTTCAAATAGATCCAAGTGCTCCGGTCTTGAAATACTGGACATTATCATGTGCAAATCAAACAATTTTTTTGGATTCGTCTGTGCGAGCGCTTTTGAAAGAAAGGAGGCCTGCTTTTGATTATTTCCTTCAAGTACTACGCGATCATAAGGCCTAATAACCTTTTCCATCACGTCCACGATTCGATCTGTAGGGATTATGATCCCGTTTACCAAACCCTTCACACTGTCCATACGCTTTATCTTTTCTTCAAGGCGTTTCGTCCATGTTCGCTTTTGATTCACTACCTGTCCCGTGGATTCCATCATGGCAGTCCTCCTTTATTTTTTTGATTTTTCTCTCTTTACTATAAACAGGCAATCATCATAGCCATTCTCTGTTATTGACATGGCCCTGGCTTCCGGAAACCCTTTTTCTGCTAATCGCGACAATACATTTCCCGGCGGCATTTCAATGAATAATCTCGTACCTTTTTCGTATAAAATGGTAGAAGCATCATGCCACTGGACAGGGGATGAGAGACTTTCAGCTAAATCCAGCCGGATATCATCCGGTTTAAACAGGAGCCGTCCCCCACGATTGCTTACATACGGAATCAAAGGACGATGAAATGGAATATCGTCAAGCGCTACACCTAGCTCTTGTGAAACAGATGAGAGAAGTGGGCAGTGGGAGGGCGTGTTGACATTAAGCAAAGAAGCGCTGCGAGCCCCGTTAACCTTCGCTTCAGTTAATATTATTTTTATACCGGACAAAGCTCCTGAAAGCGTTATTTGATCTGTAGCATTTTTGTTCGACAAAAATACTGGAAATTTTTCATCAAAATATTGGCTTACAAGTGATTGGAGTATATCTGCTGTCATGCCTATTACAACCCCCATGCCATACCCTTGAGGATATGCCCGTTCCATGAGTTCGGCCCGAAGCCTAACGATTTTTAAAGCATCTTTAAATTCAATGACGCCGGCAGCAACTGCAGCACTAAATCCGCCTACTGAATGTCCGGCGACAAAATCCGGCATGATTCCATCTGCTTCAAGTGCTTTAAATCCTGCGATACCAGCAGTCAAAAGGGAAATCTGGACTGACTTGGTCGAGCAAAGTGCTTCTTTTGAGTGATGGTCATATACGTTTTCATTAAGTGTTTCACTTGCTTCTTTCAGTACTTCTTTGACTGCGTTGCCGTCCGGCAATTCATTTAAAAGGCCTGGCTTTTGGGAACCTTGTCCGGGAAACAAAAAAGCAACCTTCAACACTGTACACCTCCGTTCAAAGTATGGACGACTAATTAAGCATTTTTTGAATGCTGGAAATTACATCAAGATTGTGCTTTTGCAAGACTGCAGTTAATTCATTCATGTTTTGGTCAACTAACAACTGGAGAATGATTTCATGCTCAGAAATAGATTTTTCAATGTTGTTCCCGTTTGAAAAAGAGAGGCTTTGAATTCTCAACAAAGGCCAGCCTAGTTGGGAATACATGTTTTTGATGGTTTCACTTTTGCTCATCTTAATAAGACATGTATGAAATAAATGGTTCAATTGGGTATAGGAATGAATATTTTCTATTTCCTTCATTTCTGTAAGTTGCTGTTTCATTTCTCTAAGAAGTATTTGGTCTATTCCATGCTTTTTAATTCGTTCCATGGCCATATTCTCCAACATATTCCGAATTTCAAGCAAATCGTATATTTCATTTTCCGTATATTCCTTTACAATGGCGCCCTTACGTGGAATTCTTTCTACTAATCCCTCTTTAGCAAGCAAATAAATTGCCTCGCGGACGGGTGCTCTGCTCGTTCCGTATTCTTCTGCATAGATAAGTTCCACCAATTTTTCTCCTGGCTTAAGTACACCAGTTATGATTTGTTCTGTGATATGTTCCGCTATTGATTTAGATAATGCGTTATCCATGAAATTAAGTGATCCCATGAAGCTCCCTCACTTTCTGAATACTGTCGACTGTCGGCTTAATTATACAAACAAATTAAAGACAATTCAATATTTTCTGAAAATTTAAAATGAGGTTTATACTTTTTTATATGCTAGGATAATATTTCCTGAAATACAGTCGACTGTATTTTTGTATCCGTTTGATTATCTATTGGATGGGTGAAATTATGGGTTTTTGTTGCAGCGTGAACAATCTTATGGTTGGCTGTCGACTATATGGTGAAAGAAGGCGAATGTCGGTGAAGGGGCTTTTTAAAACGTAGTTCATTTAAAGACATGGTACAAATCCAATAGACCTGTTCAGGAAAGACACATGGGTGTTTTTTGTATTTCACTCAGCAAGCTAAGGGGAAAAGCAAAAAAATATCGGAGAATTCGAGGGGAATCTTTCCATTGGGGGAGGTCATGTCGAAATACCAAAGAAACATGACTTTAGTCAAGCTTCTTCGGTTGCAGCAAAAGTCCGGTAGCGAATTCCATTAGAATGTTTTCTAAAAAAATGTCTTGAAAATGTCTTGGTGCTGACCGCACTCATTACAGGAATATTCTATTTCTAATGCATCTTCAGTTACTGTATGTACGGTCTCTTTTTTACAAGTTTCACAAAATCTCTTTTCGGATATTTCTTTCATGTATCATTCACACTCCGTTTTCCCATCGATGTTTTGTAGCCTTCTTACTATTATTTTGCGAATATCCTTCAGAAAAAATACCTTTTTCCTGAACGACCTTAAAAAAGAAGATAATGAATTCAGGGAAAATGGGACTGGAATAGTTAATTTCTCTGCGGATTCCAATACATCAAAGCTGCATGAAACGGATATTCGTATTCAAAAAATCCTTCTTTTTCCACCACATATTTATTTAGAATCGATTTTACTTCATCATAGGAAAAATGTTCGTCGAGAATTTTAGTCGTATTATCACGAATCATTTCTTCATAAGTGGAATAGATTTTTTTACTTTTCAATTTAACGATCTTACAATCCGCCAGTATTTCAAGTTGATACAAAACATTCAAGATGTGTATGTAATCCCGCTTTCTTAAATTGATCGTATATCCTCTTTGCTTCAATTCCATATAATGAGGTTTTTCTGGTCCGGTTGTCATGCCTACTATCACTAATCGGCCTGCAGTCTCATTCATTTTTAATAAGGTTTGACCGATTTCTGTCATACGGTAATAACAATTAAAACCAAATACTACATCATATCTGTCTCTTTTGGTATCACTTTCCCACTTATCATGAATCAATTCCATATTTTCGAAACCTTTTTCATTCGCTTGGGATGCTAAAAAACTGATAATGCTTTTAGAACTATCTATACAAGTTAGCTTCCTGACTTCTTTTGCAATTTCGAATGTATAATTGCCCCATCCAGGGCCGATTTCCAATACATGATCATCCTGTTTTAATAATGTCAATAACTCTCGCTGCACATGTTTTGCATAAGGATCCGCTTTATGTTGTTTTTTTCCTGCCACTTTGGAGGACCAAAAAGCTTCTTCTGCTGCATCATCTTTTAGTCGATTCGGCATTTTACCATAAGGATTTAGCATGGATTCTCTCCAAAGTTCAATATAATCAAAATTATCAGTCTTCATCTTCGCTCTCCTCAAATTATATAATTTATGTATAATGATTTTTTCTTACACTATTCTTACCCCATAGTTGCAAAAGAAAAAGAGCTGTAAATCAGCTCCCGATAATGAACAAAGCCTTTTTTATATTATAATCTCTTAACAAATTAGCATTGGTCATACTCAACTACTTGCAGCGTTTTGTCCAAAGACTCACTGCTTTAGGGCATTCTATTTCTCTATTTTATAGGTACCCCTTTTAATAATACAATAAGATTATCCATAAAGTATGGTTAACATTATGTTCGAAAAGGGGAATGCTGACGTTTCATCCGCTTCTCCCCTTCTATATATCTAAAGGTTTACACGTTTTTAAAATGCTGTTGGATATAAGAATTCACTTTATCAGGCACTTCGATTTGGATAAAATGCCCGGCATTTTGAATAATGTGAACCCGTGCATGTGGGAAACCTTCTTTCTGGAGCTTATAGGCAAATTCAAAAGGTATATAAGGATCCATCTCTCCCCAAATTATTGTGACAGGTATTTTGATCTGATTTAGTTTTTGATTGTACGATTTTACCTTTTCTATATTTCCTGAACGGTATAGATCTAAGATGACTTTACCAGATTCGGGTGTTCTAAAGACACGAAAGAAGTCTTCCAGAATTTCGTCACCTATGTTCGGAATCGTTTTCTTCATTTCAGTTTGAGCTTGGGGATCATCTGACATGCGCTTCATTATTTTCTCTCCGGCATTTGGTGTTCTCCAAATCTGAGCAAGTGAGTGCCACTTATAATCTACTGATATGGTTGTATTTGAAACAAAGAGACTTAGTATTCTCTCTGGATGATCACATGCCCATTTCAGTCCAATAAGTCCGCCCCAGTCATGTACAATAAGGTGGAATTTATCTAGTTTTAGTTCCGTTGTAAAATCCGATACAAACTGTTCATATCTTTCCCACGTTGAGGATTCATCAAACTGTTCACTTTGGCCGAATCCAGGGAGATCCGGTGCGATGGTTCTAAATCCACAAGACACAATGCATGGAATCATTTCCTTCCACAAAAGGCTGGACTCAGGTACCCCGTGTAATAAAAGTACTGGGGGATCATTAACATTGCCTTTCTCGATATAAGACACCGTCTTTCCATTTATTATCATTTTTTTCTTTTCCACTTTTAGCTACCTCCTGAATAAAGTATTTTGAAACCTTATTAGCATAAAGACAAGTCATAGTTCCTGGCTGGAATGGGGATGTCTTGGAATAGACTATGGATAAAATAACGATATAGACAGTTTAAATGGACTTACTATCAAATCCCTCTCTCATTTCTATGTTAGTTCGTTATTTAATGCTTGTGTTTTTAGATTTTTATTTAAGGCTCTTTTCTTTAAGATTGTAGTTTTTAAAACGTGACTATTTAAGGTTGATTGGAGTGGAAGTGCGAGATTCCCGCGGAAAACGAGCATCTGGAGGGGAAAACGAGCATCTGGAGGGGAAATCAACCACACCGCACTACTTGGTAAATAGCAACAAAGTATGCGAAACAGCCTTTTCTAAAGTTTAGTCAAAAATGGATGTATTAAAGATGTGGATATGGACTCCTTCAATTCTTTGTCCGAAATTTATTCTCTTCCATCTCTCCCCCATATAACATCAAACACAAAAAAAGGTAAAGCTACAAAAAGGCCTCACCTCTGAAATGATTAAAACCTTCATTACTCTAAAGGTATCAAAGTTATTTGATCAATCCACTTAAATTATACTTCCGCTCTTTAATGCATGATCTAATCATTATGGGTGTATTTAAATCTGTAAATGATTCAAAGTTTCTAATCCAATCTTTTCTAGGTTTATTGTAATTTAGACATCTGTGGACTTTTGCTGAGTGAAGAAAAATATGAAGATGATAATGGGAATGGCTATTAGAAAGGCATTGTTTCTCGAACTTTTAATTGTAGGAATATCTGTTAATGACATTTTTACTCATTTCCTTTTAATGTAGTTAATAATTCTGGTGGTACGTTATAATGCTTCTTTACAATCGTATTGAAAAAATTATAATCTTCAATTGGCAATGCCGGAACAACTTCAGGATAACCAAATATAGGACCGGAAACATTAATTGAGAAATCACCAGACGAAATAAATGTTCCTGTCACATGTATGGCATCATTGATTAATAATATTGCAATGATGATGTCCAATATATCGATAAAAAGATTCCCCACTTGCGAGTGGTCCGTCCCTTCTAAACGATGGCCCCCAAAAAGAGGCCCGCCTAATGAGAGACTAAATCTGCCTGGTCTTACAAAAATGCCAATGATTGTGATTTGTCCAGTTAACAATAGGATGGCTGTTGTAATTTCGAGATTACGCTGAAAGGAGTGAATTACTTTTTTTTCTGAATTAACTACACAGGATTCAATCAATATCACCACTCCCCATGTAGGCATTTTATTCATATAAACGGGCAAACGTCACTGATTTGATTGATTTTTTATATTTAAAAGTTCTATTACTGAATATATGGCTTTTTCAATTTCTTTATATCCGGTACATCGACAAATATTCGAAGAAAGCCATGTTTCAATTTTTTCAGGGCTTGGGTTCCTGTCATTAAGGAGTAAAGCCTGGCAAATCATTATAAATCCTGATGTACAATACCCACATTGAAAAGCAAAATGTTCCACGAATGCTCTCTGAATCGGGGTATTCTTGAGGCCTTCAATTGTAAGGATTTCTGAATCAATGGCTTCAATGGCTAACATTAAACAGGATTTCATTGGCTGTTTATTCATTATAACCGTACAAGCGCCGCAATCTCCATTTAAACATCCAGGTTTAGCTCCTGTAAGTCCAATTTTATCCCGGAGAACATCTAGCAATATATCTGATGCCAATATATCCCTCTCATACCGTTCTTTATTTATTTCTAATTGAATGGTAATTTTTCGATCCGCCGAATGGCTATTCATGTTCCTCACCACCTATATATGACAGAATGTATGAAAGGGTATTTTCTAAAACAAATAATCTATATTCATTGGATCCTTCTATATCGTTTAAAACCTGAGCTGGTAAAAACTCAAAAGAGGTTAAAATTCGATCTTTAAAAGATAAACTCTTATCATTTAGTTTGTTTTCCATTTGAATTGACCGAAAAGGAAATGGACATACCCCACTGAATGCAAATCGAATAAATCCTTCTTTTTTTAATGAGGCAACTGTTAAAAGCGGATATCCCGTTTTCCATTGCTGCCTCTTCTTTACACTAATGTGTTTAGCTTTCAGATATTCTTTTTCTGTTACAATTTGTACGAGAAATTCCCCATCGTCAAGTCGTAGCTCTTTATGGAAAACTTCATTAATAAATTCTTTCCTCGTTCCTTTTGGTCCTGCAATAATGACAGTACTATCTGATAATAAAAATGGAAGAACTGCCTCTCGATAAAAAATTTGACCACATATGTTTCCACCTATAGTGATTTTATTTCTTGATGTATAATCAGCAACTCCTTTTGAAGTATCCGCTAATAGCGGAAATAGCCTATTTTCTTCGATTGCGCGTAAACTCAATGTGGAGCCAATGATCAGTTCCTGGTGTTGAAACCCGAATGCATTGCATTCGGGAATCCCTTTTAAATCAATAATTGCATCGGAGTATATAAAATTTAAACGTCCTAATGTTAAAACTTCAGTCCCCCCACCATAATACATAGGTTTTTTTTCTTGTAATTTTAATAGTTGATAAAGTTCAATCGCCTCTTTTATCGATTGAGGTTTATAATAATCAAAATTATAAGGTAACATTACGCTCTACTCCCTCTTTTCCCCCTCCAAATGAGTTCAGGAAGCAATGGCAACTGATTCAAAGGAATCCCAGCGGCCAAAGATAAACTGTTACCTAAGGCAGCTGGCATACCAAGAAGCCCGTGTTCTCCAAGGCCCCTTGCGCCATATGGGGCATCTAAGTGTGGTGTTTCAACAAATTCACAGATATATTCAGGGTTTTCTCCATATCTTAACGGTCTATAGGTTCTGAGTTGAGGGTTCAATACTCTGCCAAGCTGATCGAAATAGAATGTTTCACGCCCACCAAATGCTATGCCCATGCTCATTGCACCCATTATTTGTCCTTCTGCAGTTTTTTGATTCAGAACCTTTCCTGCATCAATGACAGATATTGCCCTTACTATCTTGTAAGTATATTCATTTATGTCATACTCTACTTCTACCCCTTGTGCGCCAACAGTCCATTCAGGACCTGGTCTGCCTGCACCTGTATCGGGATCTAAATTTGTTATATGTGGGATGGTATATTGCCCTCTACCGATAATTTGTCCTCCAATCGTGCTTCCGTCAGGATATGTATACCCATACACTAGCCGTTTGAAAGGAATTTCTATATTCGGTTCCCCTTTCATAAAAACCCTTTCCTGTCCAAGGACGATGTCTTCAATTGGAGCTCGTAATACACAAGAAGCAAGTTTCTTTATTTGTAAAAGAGCATCTTCCGCAGCTTGAATCGCAGCCCTTCCTGCCATTAATGTTCCACGGCTTGCTACCGTTTTCCAATGTTCTGGTGTATTTTGTGTATTTACCTTCAACTGAACGTTTACACGATCAATGGAGACCTTTAATTTATCTGATACAATCTGTGCTAATATCGTTTTCGTTCCTGTACCGATTTCTACTACTCCTGACATAAGGTTTACACTGCCATCAGGATTAAAGGTTAAAATCACACCAGATCCAGCGTTGGTATCAATCGTTGAAGTTTTCCATATACAAGCGATCCCTTTTGCCCTTATAATCTTGTCGTTTATTTTAACTAACTGGCCCTCTTCCCAATTCATCTTTTTCTTAAGCACCTGTATGCATTCAGGAAGATTACCCACCGTGCTCGAATTCAATTTAACTTGTGTCGGGGTGGAGTGCCCTGGTAGTATCGCATTCATTTCACGGAGTTCAAGTGGATCCATTCCAAGCTTTTTTGAAAGAGAATCCATAGTCCGCTCAAAAGCAAACAGAACTTCTGAATGGGCGAAACCTCGATAAGGCGAGGCATATGGATGATTTGTATACATACAGAGAGAGTCACACCAAATATTTTCTATATTGTAAGGTCCGGTGCAATCCACAGCTCCAGCACGGCTTAGATCTGTAGCTTTGTCGGCATATGCTCCCCCGTCCCATAAATACGTCAGCTCTGCGACCTTTAGCAAACCAGATTTTGTACAACCTAATTTAATGGTAGCATCTAATCCAATATGACAAGGTGATGTCAAAATATCCTCTTCACGACTATTTTCAACTTTTACAAGCCTGCCATTAACGGCCTTTGAGGCGATATAAGCTAATAGTTCAAGTTGGACCGAGGCTTTACCACCGAATGCCCCTCCAACAAGTGGAGTGTTTACAATGACATTTCCAATTTCAACATCAAAGTAATCACTTATCAAACGCTTGATCATGAAGGGAGCTTGAGAAGAAGAAGTGATAATGATCTTATCATTTGAGTGAATTTCTGCTAAAGAACATCTTGTTTCCATGGCTGCATGGTCGGAGGGGGAAAAAGAAAACTTTTCCTCAATAATGATTTCGCTCTCTTGCCACCCTGTTTTTCTGTCGCCTTTTCTGATTTTGGTTCGATTTGCTATATTTGTGCCTGGCTCGGGAAATACCGCGGATATTTTTTTATAAGTATCTAAATCTGGGTGGAGTAGAGGGGAATTGGGATTTAAGGCTTCCGTTGGCGAATTGACAACGGCTAAAGGTTCATAGATAACTTGAATATTGACAGCAGCAATCTCTGCTTGTTTCATTGTATCAGCAACAACAAGTGCTACTACTTCTCCATGATAGCGGACTTTATCTAGAGCTATGGGGTACCGATCCCTGATTTCTTCTCCCGTTAGTGGTAAATCCCCACCTGTTATGATTGCACGAACACCTGGAACTTTTTCAGCTTTAGTTAGATTAATATGTTTAATAAGGGCATGTGCATAAGGACTAATTACCTTTTTAACATGGAGAGTTCTTACTTCTTCTCGGTCTCCTGTGTAAATCGCCTGCCCTGTCACCTTTTCCCAAGCATCTTTTCGAATTACCCCTTTTCCGATAATATCCATATAGTCTCCTCATTTTCATTATTATTCTTATTTAATTGTTATCAATTTTGTTTTTCCAAAAAAGATATTCTTCCATATTATCAATATCAACAAACCATTTTTTTACATAAAAAGGAACAAGTATCCCCTGTTCTCTCTTCGCCATTAGAATCTGTTTTGCGCCTCGGTCTCCTTGTAAAAGATGAATGTCGGAAAAGAGATCTTTGTCAATAAGTATGGGAGGTCGTATACAACCATGAAAACTAGAGGCAACAAAGGAGTAATTAGGGTTTCGTTTGTATATTTCGATGAGTTTGTTTATCATATTTGTTGTTATAAAGGGCTGATCAGCAAGTAAAATTACTACGGCGTCCGAATGTATGTTGTTTGCTGATCGTATACCTGTTTGGAGTGAATGGGATTGACCTGCTTCAGGTTCTTTAATTTCGGCCGTAATTATCTTTTTAGAACTAAAACCTGATAAATCCAGGTGGTTTAAATGATTCGAAACAATGATAATATCGTTAAGTTCAGATAGAACCGCTTTTTCTAATCCCCATCTTCCCATTTCTTTATTTCCTAATGGCAATGCTAATTTATTTATACCCATTCGATTACTATTTCCAGCGGCCAGGTATACCCCAGTTATTTTCATTCGGGATGTCCCTTCATTCTTTCATGCTGAATTAATTCGGCTATAATGCTAACTGCAATCTCGAAAGGGCCCTTAGCTCCAATTGATAAACCGATAGGTGAGTGTATATTATTAGGGATTTTCGTGTCAAATAAATTGGCTGTACGTTTTTTGGAACCTAAAATGCCTATATAGGATAATGGCTGATTCATTATTAGTGAAAGTATTTCTTTATCTCTCTGAAAGTTATGAGTCATGATGATAACATAATCATCTTTTTTAAAAGATAATTGTTCCATAATTTCAGATGGGAATCCTATAATATGGCTAACTGCGTCGGGTATATTATTTTCGTTACAAAGCTCGGACCTCCAATCGCAAACAGTAACTAAAAACCCTATTGAGGTAGCCATAGTGACAACTGGATATACATCACATCCAGCTCCAAAAATGATTAAACGCGGTTTAGGTATAATCTTTTGCCTATAAATAAAGCTAACATCATTTTCTTTGGGTTCATTAGTATACTCATCCTCTAACCGGAAAGAGTACCCCAATAAGTTCCAATCATCATCTAACTCAATTTGATGGACGATTACCTTAGCTTCTTTTATGGAAGCCAAGACATATGAAAGATTTTCTTTTAATCTATGGTCCACATACTCCAGTAATATATAGAGAGTCCCGTTACAACCTGTTCCAATTCCCCATTCTAGATCTTCATCACGTTCCATGTGATATACAAAGGTCTCTGTATTTTTCCTTTCAAACACTCTGCAAGAATGAAGAATAAGATCTTCCTCGATACACCCAACACTAATAACGCCTGAAGATGTACCATCTTTTTTGATAAGCATGGAGGTACCTTCGCGCAAGTATGCTGAACCTTCCACATGAATGATGGTAGCCAATACACACTCCATGGATGTCGATTGAATTTCTTCAAGGATCGTATACATTTGATTCACTTGTCTTCCCCCTGGTCTTCTATGTGTTCATTCATTCTATTAATATCATTATGTTGATTTCTAAAAAAAATGTGTTTATATAGAAATAGAATTATTCTAGTGCGGGCTGAGCACATGGGAAATGTGGATTTTCCTGGAATTGTGATTTAAAGGCTCTCGGTCATTTAATCCTTGTATGCAAGAGAGTGTCCCATTCGATGGTTTAAAAAAGGGGATGGATATACATGTATTCCTATTTTATTGGTAAACAAAAAGGAGCAAAAATTTTGCTCCTGCATCCAATCTTATTTGTTTTCCTTTTGAATGAGTTTATCTTTTCGATAACGCAGACCAAGTATTTTCTAACCACTTATCAAAATCTGCCCCTTTTTCACCTTCATAGGTATCATATATATCCATTCTCATTTTCTGAAGTTTATCTTTGAATTCAGTATATGAGTGATTTTCTGGTAAACTCTTCTTGATCCTTACTAAGATTTTGGTTAATCCTTTAACCAATTCTCCCTTTTTCCTTGGTGGCAATTGGACATCTTCGCCTAATCTTTTCAGTTGACGGTATGCAGCCTCTTGAACTTTAAATACAGAATCACTATTCATGATATGTGTGAGAATGTCGATCACTTGTTTATTTTTTGACTGTCCTAATTCTTCGATCGCATCCAAACGTTCTCTCCAATTAGATTTGCGATTGGCAGATTTTTTTAATTCCTCATAGTTGGCAGGTAACTCGATACCTTTTGTTTCTTTATTATCCAAATGAATCATTTCTCCTTCTGTCTTTATGTAATCCGGATATCAAGATGTCAATCCGATACTATAATAGTCCCGTTACCAAGAATGGTTTATTCCATTCTTCATTATACCCGTTTCCCTATTTTAATATAGTTATATTTCTTAATCATCTGCTGTATCTTCAATCAGTCGGGTGCCGTGGGCGATGCATCTAAAAACTTACCTGCACCTATGCTCAAAAAGTGACTTCAAAGGGCATATATCCTGCCTGGATGTATGCCCCTATTGTTGACAATAATGTTCGCGTTCTTGTTATGCTGTAAAAAACAGGAATTGATAGCACAAATCTAGTCCACGTAATGTTTTTTATAATCTGGATGGATAGAAAATTTTTTACGTAAATTGGCGAGGTTTACACCAAAGCTTTCTTCTAAAAGTTCCCTATGTTTCTCCATGATTTCCATGAGATACAAATCATGAATCATGACTTCTGTAATGGGCATGACTAAACCTACATGCATGGTCCATGCTGCACGGCTATCTTTACCAAGCGAGACAATACCTGCTACCACTTCTGAATCATCTCCACTAATAACAAGCCATCGCCCACCATACTCTTCTGTAATTTCATGACCCATATAATGAAGGTAAACATTAGCAAAATCACAGACGATTTCACCATAGGCAATAATTGTGACATTGACTCCTTTATTTGCAGCCTGTCTTAGTTCAGACTCTAATACTTCGAATTCGTCTTCCCAAATCTCTAAGAGTATTCTTTTATTAGCAGATAATATACAAGCTTTTACCTTATCGAGTATTTCATTACGCCCCATGATATTCCAGATGTTTTCACGATCATTTGCAGAACGTTCAAACTCCGCTAATGATTTTTCTGCCAGTTCAAAGTTTTCTTCCGCTTTCATGCGGCGGTTTTTTATTAGCTCTCTTGCAGGAACGGGAGTATACTGTGGGGTGTTTCCAGGACTAACCAGAATATCCCCTCTTATTGCGAGACTGTCCAGTATTTCATATATTCTTGAACGTGGTACACCGGAGTTTTTTGCAACTGCATAGCCTGTTAGTGGCGATTCTTCCAATAAGGCAAGATATGCTTTCGCTTCATATTCGGTAAAATTTAGATTTTTTAATGTGTCTAATATGTTTTCTTTCATAAACCCTCCACACAACCGTAGTTGCTACCTTTGTAACTAATATTTTAGCAAAATCTGTTGACGATTTCCATTTTCATCTAATATACTTACATAAGTAGTTACTTTAGTAACCCCTATTGAAGGGAAGGGAGAAATAGTATGGATAGCTTACTTACATACATATCAATAGTTGCAATGATGGTTATTATTCCTGGAGCAGATACAATGCTCTTAGTGAAAAACACGCTTAGCTATGGTCCAAAAGCCGGACGTTATACCGTTCTCGGAATGGCAACGGGACTTTCATTTTGGACGCTTATTGCTATTCTTGGACTATCTGTTGTCATTGCAAAGTCCGTGATTCTGTTCAGTACAATCAAATATTTGGGAGCCGCCTACTTAATTTATTTAGGGATAAAAAGCTTCTTTGCTAAAAGCGCTTTTTCATTAAAAGAAATTCAGGCACAAGCAAATACACCTACGAAGTATTCAAGCCGGCATAATAAAGATTCCTTTATGCAAGCATTACTTAATAATATTCTTAATCCAAAGACCGTTTTAGTTTATATAACAATCATGCCTCAATTTATCAATTTGAACGGAAATGTAAACCAGCAATTGATTATATTAGCGTTCATCTTAACCTTTCTTGCTGTATTGTGGTTTCTTTTTCTTGTTTTTCTAATTGATTACGCAAAAAAATGGATGAACAACTCTAAATTCCAGAAAGCATTCCAAAAATCAACTGGCTTAATTTTAATTGGTTTTGGCATAAAAACAGGAATTTAAGTTCATTTACTAACACATCTAATTTGATGATCCGTTCAGAAAATTGAACGGGTTTTTTCATATGTATTTACATGCAATTAACATACTGTGTCCTAACCTGTACAGTATGTTGCATATACTCAATCTTTCATCCGTACATAGGGCACTGATTATTACATTAAGCTCCCCAACATAGTCATTAATTAATTGAAAAATAAAGGCTGTTTTCGCTTGTTTTGTTGCTATTTACCAAGTAATGCGGTGTGGTTGATTTCCCCTCCAGATGCTCGCTTTCCGCGGGGCGGGCGGTGAGCCTCCTCGGCGTAAACGCCTGTGGGGTCTCACCTGTCCCGCTGCTCCCGCAGGAGTCTCGCACTTCCGCCCCAATCAACCTTAAATCGTTTCGTTTTAAAAACAACAATCTTTACGAAAAGAGCCAAAATAAAAAACCCGTCAGTATCTTCACATATGTGCGAAAATGCTGACGAGTATTGTCTTATGAAGTTTTAATATCCTCTTTATCAATCCAAGCCGCAGGCCTTGGCAAGTATTTCAACAAGGTGCATACTTTTGATTTGGTTTGCTGCCCCCTCCCTTTGAATGCCAATGCTCATTTGCATTTGGCAGCCAGGGTTAACGGTCACTACTGTAGTGGCTTTTGTATCTTTTAGGTTCTTCATTTTATCATCTAGAATTTTCATTGATTCATCAAAGTGAAGAAGATTGTAAATGCCTCCAGATGCACAGCAACGGTCAAACCCTTCCATTTCCACATAGGAAACTCCAGGTATGGATTGCAATAGTAAACGAGGTTCCTTTTGGACCTTTTGAACATTGCGTAAATGACATGAATCTTGATAGGAAACGATGCCTTGCCATTCTTCAGTAAAGGGGAGTGGCCCCAATTGATGAAGAATTTGACTGATGTCTTTTGATTTTTCCGAGAAAGCCCTTGCCGCCCCAGCCCATTCGTGATCATCTGCCAATAAATGTCCATATTCAAGAAGCGAAGCGCCGCAGCCTCCTGCGTTATTTACAATTACATCAGCATCTGATTGCATGAAGGCTTGGATATTCCTCTTTGCCAATGCTTTCGCTTGGTTTGTTTCACCTTGATGGGAATGCAGTGCCCCGCAGCAATTCTGATTTTCAGGGAGAATGACCTCACAACCTGCTAAGGTGAGCAGCTCAATGGTGAGACGGTTTATTCGTGACATCATGGAATCCATGATACACCCAGCAAAAAATGCCACTTTTAATTTCGTTTCCCCTTTTGCCGGCATTTTGGTACCTGTCCGAATTCGTTTGGAGGACGACTCGATGGCTGGAATTGCTTGTTCTAAATGTGCAAGGGCTGGGGAAACCTTTTGCAGTACATTCGATGAACGGATAAGCTTGGATAACCCTGTTTTTTGATAGAACTGTACTGCACTACCAATCCTGTTCATCCGATTTGGATATGGAAAAAGATGAACCAAAGCCAGTTTTTTAATCTTGTTCATTTTGTTTTTTTTGTTGGCTGACGGGGAGTTTTCAATGGCTTCTTTTGCCGCTTCCAGTATATGTCCGTATGGCACACCGACAGGACATGCCGTTTCACAAGCACGGCAGCCTAAACATAGATCAATCGGTTCAGCTAAATCTTTTTGGAAATCTATTTTCCCTTCGGCTGCCATTTTCACTAGATTGATTCGACCGCGTGGAGAGGCGGATTCCACTCCCATTGATTCATATGTAGGACAAGCTGGTAAACAGTAACCGCATTTTACGCATTGGTTTGTCCAATCATAGGCATCTGAATATAAATGATGGGCTACTGCATTTGTCACGTTCGGTTTGAGGGATGGACTCATGTAACCAACACGACCCTCGTCTGGCCTTTATCAGGAAAAATCTTTCCTGGATTCAGGATATTATTGGGGTCCCATGCTTCTTTAATTTTTTTCATCATATTCACCCCTGTTATTCCTAATTCCATTTCCATATAAGGTGACTTTAAAGTACCGATACCATGTTCCCCGGAAAGTGTCCCACCTAGTTCGATTGCGGCTTCAAAAATTTCACTGACTGCAAGCTCCACTTTTTTCATTTCCGTAATATTTCGTTTATCGGTAATGATGTTCGGATGTAAATTGCCATCCCCTGCATGGCCGAATACAACCAAGTTCAACCCGTATTTCTCCCGGATATTGTTTAATCTCTCCATCATTGCGGGTATTTGACTGCGTGGAACGGTCGCGTCTTCAGAAATTTTTGTAGGACCCATTTGTGTAATGGCCGGGGAAACAGATTTACGCGCACTCCAAATAGTTTGGCGTTCTTCCTCTGTCTCCGCTATCTTGACGTAGGAAGCACCCTCCGCCTTGCAAATATCGGCGCATTTTTTGATTTCTTCCTCGATCGCCAATGGGTGACCATCTATTTCTATGATCAGAATGGCTTCTGCCTGTAGAGGCAATCCTGAAGGCCGATAGCTTTCGACAGCACGGATACACGCGTTATCCATCAGTTCCAGGGCAGATGGTAGAATCCCTGACGATAAAATGCTGGTAATGGCATGGCCAGAGTCTATCAAATGATTGAAGTGGGCGACAAATGTTTGTTTAGATTGAGGTTTTGGTATTAAGCGGATGGTTGCCTCAGTAACGATGCCAAGGGTACCTTCCGATCCTACGATCAATCGGGTCAAATCATACCCTGTTACATTTTTTACGGTCTTTCCGCCCGTACGAATGATTTCTCCCGTAGGGGTAACCACCTCCAGGCCTATCACATATTCTTTTGTCGTTCCGTATTTCAATCCCTTTGGGCCACTGGAATTTTCTAATAGATTCCCGCCTATAGTTGCAACGTTGGAACTGCTTGGATCCGGGGGATAGAACAAGCCGGCTTCTTCAGCCTTTTTATGGATATTTGCCGTAATCACACCTGGAGAAACAATGGCAAGCATATTTTCCCGATCAATGATCAATTTATCCCGTAAAAGGGTCATATCAAGAACCATTCCTCCTTTAACAGGTAATGGGCCTCCACTTAACGAAGTTCCAGATCCCCTTGGGTAAACAGGTATTCTGTGAGTATTGGCCAATTTAATCACTTCACTGATTTCCTCCGCATTTTTTGGCTGTATAACGATTTCAGGTAAATATTCCCCAAAAGAAGCGTCATAGCTATAACAATACCTTTCTGCCAAATCAAGGAACATTCTGTCATTTGGAATTACCTGCCTAAGGTCGTCCAGGGCCTCTTTCTCCATGCTTCTCACTTCCTTTCATAATAGTAAATTGGAAAAGCACCATCTGCATGTTATATAATGGAATTTTATGATTCTGCTAGATATAATGATGAAAGAAAAAGGAGGTTTTTTTGTGAAAATCGCACTGATTCACGCAACCACAACTGCACTACAACCAATTGAAGTGGCCTTTCAGACTGTTGCTCCAAACATTGAACTCCTTCATTTCATGGACACAGGTCTTCTCGCCTTGATGGAAAAGAGCGGCAAGTTGACTCCGGAAATCATCCGCCGCTTTTCTGCATTAGTGAATATAGCCCATGATTCTGATGTTTCATGCATCCAACTTACTTGCTCTGCTTTTAATGACATCACTTCAATCTTGCAACCTCTATACCCTGTTAAGTTATTTCGTTCAGATGAGGCCATGCTTGATGAAGCACTTCGCTATGCTAGCATCGGCCTGGTTTCAACCGTAAAAGAAACGCCGATCGCCCTTCAAAATTACTTATTAAATAAGAATCCTGACTGTATGATCGAATCATTGGTGGATCCCGGGATCATCCATTTATTATCACAAGGAAAAAGAAAGGAACATGACGATCGGGTTAAAAAGATGGTGGAGCAATTGGACGGAAAGACAGAAGTGATTTTGCTTTCACAATATAGTATGGAACATATCGCAAAGCAGGTTAATCCCTCTGTCCCTGTCCTAACGGCTCCACTATTGGCTGCCAAAAGGTGTTTGGCTCATTTGAATGGAACGTTTGGATGAGTTTTCTTCGTAAAATCAGAACTTAGCCACGATGTTCGGTTGTCATATCATTCATCTCGTTTTTACCCGTTAGTATGATGGGAACCACCAAAAACTTTCCCGACACCTTGAATTTTTTCAAGTATGACGATCAGAAGGACTGATATGAAAATAACCACGCTTGATACGGATGCAACAATTGGATTGTAGGCATCCTGCATTTGCGAGAATATTTCGATCGGCAGCGTTCTCATTTCCGGTGATACCATAAAGAGAGAGACCGTTACATTATCAAAAGATGTCAAAAATGCGAATAATCCGCCTGAGATGGCCGCGGATCCAATTAGCGGCAGTGTCACTTTCATGAATACTGTTAGTGGATTCGCTCCAAGTATGGCCGCTGCCCTTTCGAGATTATAATCAAATCCACTTAAACCGGTTAATACGAGCCGCATAACATAGGGTATGCAAATGACGATATGGGCAATTAAAAATCCTGTAGACGTACCGGCTAGCATCATTGGTGTAAAGTACATTAAAAGTGCAATCCCCAATACTAATTGCGGCACACTTAATGGAGAAGTTAAAAGGGCCGTAATATACGATTTTCCAGGGATATCATACTTTGCGATGCCAAGGGCACCCAAAGTTCCGAATATGACGGAAAAAAGGGCAGCCAATGCTGCGAACTTCGCACTGTTCAAAAAGGCTTCCAAAAATTCAGGACGCTCCAAGATCTTGGCATACCATTGCAGTGAGAAGCCTTCAGCCGGAAAGCTTGGATAATTGGCACTTGTAAAAGAAGCGGGAATAACGACAATGAGCGGTATCAAGATATAGATAATTGCCAACACGGCTACAGCAATCCGAAGGCCTCCAAACGTTTTCATCATCGGAATACCTCCTTGAATTTCCCTTTTTCAAACACCCTGGTAAAGACAGCCACTGATATGACAGTGGTTGCTAATAGAATATAAGATAGAGCAGATCCGAATGTCCAATGCAGCAAGTTATTTATTTGATCATAGATGACAACAGGCATCACGGGTACATTGGCTCCCCCCATTAGTGCAGGTGTAACATATGCACTCATTGATAAACTGAATACGAGAATGCAGCCAGATACGATACCAGGGATACTTAACGGTAATGTAATTGAAAAGAACCTTCTGAATGGACTTGCCCCAAGTATTGCTCCCGCCTTATCCAGAGAAGGATCAATATTATATAAACTGGCAACGATGGACAAGATCATGAAAGGAAGATATGCATTGGATAGTCCGATCACAACTCCGATTTCCGAAAACAATAGTTTCAATGGTGCATCTATTATGCCAAGGGCCATCAAGGTTTGATTTATCGTTCCATTAGGCAATAGCAATAGGTACCAGCCAAAATTACGGACAACTATACTTACCAAAAGCGGCGACACGATCAAGAGAGTGATGTACCCTCTGATCCGCGCTGAACTTTTGGCCATCGTCAAAGCTACCGGATATCCAAGAAATAAAGCAACCAAGACCGAATATAAACTGATTTTCACTGTCAGCCATAAAGAAGATAAGTAATAGCTATCGGTAAATAATTGTGTATAGTTTTTCAGGCTATAAACTGCATCCGCTCCTCCAAGATTATCTGTTGATATGAAGCTTAAATATAAAATGTATAACATCGGTATGACAAAGAAACCAAATATGAAAAGCAGAATCGGTGTTAAAAGGAGTAATCCAGGCACCCAGACTTTCCTTTTCTTGATTTTAGGTTTCTTTTGCGGTTCGATTGGATTCGTTTCCTGTTCTATTTCTTCACTAGCATAACTTCTGATGGGCTCCATCCAATTAGCACCTCACTTCCATTTTGCCATGATGAATCGAAAGCGGAAGTCAATACTTGAATACTTTTCCCATGTAATAGAACATTGATTTCCCAAGAGGTACCAAGATAGTTAATCTGGCTGATCTTAGCATGTTGAAAATCCAATGGAGAAGCAGATTTTTCTGCAAGAGAAACTATTTGCAGTTTTTCTGGTCTAATATAAAGCTTCACTTCATCACCAGTTTTTAAATCACTATCATTTCCCATGATGTTGTTTGCATCGACATGAGTGATATCAGGCCCTATCTTGACTGAAACTTTCCGTTTATCTACAGCAGACACATTGCCTTCAAAACAATTCGATTTCCCGATGAATTGAAATACGAATTCAGTCTTGGGATGATTGTAAATCTCAGTCGGAGTACTGATTTGTTCAATTTTCCCTGCATTCATGACCACGACTCGATCAGACATGGAAAGAGCTTCTTCTTGATCATGGGTCACAAAAATGGTCGTTACGCCAATTTCCTTTTGTAAGCGCTTTATCTCGGCCCTGAGTTCATGACGCAGCTTTGCATCAAGGTTTGAAAGCGGTTCGTCAAGCAAAAGGAGCTCCGGTTCAACTACAAGAGCTCTGGAAATCGCAACACGCTGACGCTGACCTCCTGATAATTCCCTTGGATAACGATTCTCCAATCCTGACATTTTCACTAATTCAAGCGCTTTACTTATCTTCTTTCTTTGCTCAGCTTTACTAACTTTGCGCAGTTTCAGGCCAAAACTGAGGTTTTCATAGACTGTCATATGAGGAAAAAGCGAATATGTTTGAAAAACCATCCCTAAATCTCGCTTATAAGGCGGAACCTTCGTCACATTATTGCCTTTAATATGGACCTCTCCCCGATCTGCATCGAGGAACCCAGCTATTAGGTTCAAGGTTGTGGACTTTCCACACCCTGAAGGCCCAAGAAGAGTAAGTAACTCTCCTTGTTTCACCTCCAGATCAATGCCATTCAGGACAACATTCGCTCCAAATTGTTTAAACGCGCCTTTTATCTCTACATCATTTTTGTTTGACCCAAACCCCTGGACTGCCTCCAGGGGTTGCCTATTCATTTCCACATCTTTTTTTAATACTTCCATGTGATAACACGCTCCTTTTTATTTGAGTTTTTTCCCTAATTCAGGAGTAACCTCTTTCGCCCATCTGTCTGACACCTCGGCGCGGATTTCAGCAAACTTGGCGAAGTCAGGTTTGAATGTTTTATCACTTGCTTTAAGGCCGATTGACTCTTCATATTTCTTTGGAATTTTCATTCCTTCTACCGTCGGATAAAATCCTTTTTCGGAAATTAATGCTTGCGCTTCTTCACTGATTACATAATTGATGAATTCAAGGGCTTCTTTGCTATTTGGCGTATTTTTCACGAGACCAGCACTAAAAGCTTGAAGCGGTACACCTTCTTTAGGTACGGCCATCTTAATGGGAATACCTGAAACGGCTAGTTCACCTATGGAGTAACTTCCCATGACGGTTACGTCAGCAGCTCCTTGTTGGACAGCTGGCATCATTTGCGTTGAGTTTTTATAAAAGGTATTGGAATAAGCTGCAAGATCCTTTGCTTTTTCAAGACCTGGTTCCATATCTTCCGTACTGCCTCCGTTTGAAATTGCCAGACCATTAAGGGTATTGAAACCCCAGTCATTCGTAATATCTGAAAATGCCGTTTTACCCTCGTAATCAGGTGATACAAGATCATTCCAAGATTCAATTGGTTTTAACCCATTCTTTTTAAAGGTTTCCGTATTATAGGCTGGTGCAATGACTAAACCGAATGCTGGCGCGGCAGCATTTTCAACCGGAATGAAACGTGGATCCACCGATTTCATATTGGGAACATTGGACTCATCAATTGGTACGATCAGTTCCTTCTCCTTAGCGCGAATTACATCAACCGGTACAAAAAGGGCAACATCTATTTGCGGAGCGTTCTTCTGTAATTCCACTTTGGATAGAATTTCACCTGATAAACCGGAAATATAATTAACAGTGATTCCTGTTTCTTCTTTGAACTTCGGTGCGATCACATCCCTGATGGCACTTTCAATGACACCGCCATTACCGGCAATCGTTATTTTTTTCTCTCCTTTTTCACCCGCACCCGTTTGGACGGATTCTCCCGGTTTTTGCGGAGTGGGATTACCACATCCCGCAAGAGCGATCAATACTATTATTGATAAAAGACTCAGCAGTTTTTTCATAGTCATTACCTCCCGTTTTTCATTGATCTCCAATAATTCCTTGTTCGTTAAAATAATTCATGGCCCCTGGATGAAAATCAAGTGGCACTTGTTTAGTTGCTTCATTTATTGAAATATCAGAAGCAGCTGGATGTGTATGCTGTAGTTCAGGCAGATGTTCATATAATGTTTTCACAAGACTGTATGCATGAGGATCAGACATTTCCTTGTAGGTCACCAGGACATTTTTAATTGAAATCGTTTGGACATTTTTTTTCATTCCCCCGTATGTATCTCTGGGAATTTCATCATGGGTATAAACTCCATATTGTTTTTGAAGACCTTCAATGATGTCTTCCGGAATTGGAATAAAAGATAGTTCGGTCTGCTTGGATATGAAAGCGATTTCATTATTCGGAATCCCCGAAGAAAAGAAAGCCACATCAATGGTACCATTACGTAATGCTTCTGCAGATTGAGAAAAAGAAAGATAGGATAAATTCAATTGATCAGTCGGTAAATTAGATTCTAACAGTATCCGCTCTGCAATAAGCCTTGTACCGCTTCCTGCGGTTCCCACACTAATGCGTTTCCCAACTAAATCTTCTAAGGAATCAATACCATTTTGTTTAGTAGTAACAATTTGTACATAATTGGAATATAGAGCCGTTAAAGCTCTTAACTTGGATTTATCCGTTTCAGGCAAATCCAGTACATCCACTGTGGTAAAACCAATTTCTGCGCGATGGCTGCTAACCAATTCAGTATTTTCGATGGAAGCATGGGTTACCTGGGTACCTGACACGGTTCCATTATACTTTTCATACATATTTGATAATCTTTGTCCTAACAAAAAATAAACACCTGTCATATCTCCAGTTCCAATGATTATCATCCTATTATTTAAATCCTGTCCTTCAGAAGTTAGTTGACTCTGAATCAAGGTAGTAGCAGGTTTAGATATTTCCTGCTGCTCATTCATAAAAGAACATCCTGTCATGAAACAAAATAACAAAGCGACTTTTATAAAGAGTGCTCCATTCTTCATCGTGGTCCTCCTTTCTTAATGTATTTAGATGCAAATATCATGCCAAGTCGATTTTCTGCTTTAAAACGCAAATCCTGCCGATTTATTGAATGATATACACGTATAAATCGGCAATTTTTGCCGGTTATCCAGAAAAAAATGCCGATTAACACAATAAGCCTTTTATTCTCCTTTTGAAATGAGCTTGATTTTATCACGAAGGCTTCTTTCTGAAATTTTTAGGATTTGAGCTGTTTTTTGCCGATGGTTTTTACAGTATTGAAGTGTGGCCGTTATGACTTTTTCTTCTATCTCTTTCATGGATATTCCGATAGGGATTTTGAAACTATGAAAATCTTCGTCATTGCCCCCCTGCTGAAGAATGAACTTCTGTTCTTGAACATATTGCGGCAAGTCGGTATCCTCCATTTTTTTCGAGTTCGATAGGGCGACAGCATATTCTATGATGTTACCAAGTTCACGGACATTGCCAGGGTAATGGTAATCCAGTAAAATCCGACGTGCGGCTGCCGAGAACGTCTTATCTTCACGATTCATATCCTTAGCGTGCTTTTTTATAAAATAATCCATAAGGATCGGTAAATCTTCTTTTCTATCCCTTAAAGGCGGCATCGAGATGGGTATGACATTAAGCCTGAAATACAAATCCTCCCTAAATTCCCCTTCCATCACCATTTGTTCCAAGTTTTTATTGGCTGCACTTATAATACGGACATCCAATGAGATTTTTGCATTGGACCCAAGAGGCGTCACTTCCCGTTCCTGCAATACTCGTAATAATTTGGCTTGAAGAGGAAGGGGCATTTCACTAATCTCATCGAGAAAAAGGATGCCCCCATTAGCAGCAACGAATTTCCCATCCTTCCTTTGTGTTGCACCGGAAAATGCTCCCTTCTCATATCCGAACAACTCCGATTCCAGCAGCATCTCAGGAATTGCTGCACAATTGACAATCTGCATTGGATTGTTTTTCCTTCTTCCTAGCGTATGGATGTTCCGGGCTACAAGCTCCTTTCCAGTACCACTTTCACCCGTGATAAGAACACTGGAATCAATATCTTTCACTCTTTCGATCATTGAGAAAATACGCTGCATCGCCTTGCTGTTACCAAGAAAGTTACCAAATCCCTTTTGAATCCCCAATTCTTCATGTAATGTCTCCAATTGATTGGACATCTGTTTGAATTCGGCTGCCCTCATCAAGAGCAAAGAAAGTTCTTCAATATTAATTGGCTTTTCAATATAGTAGTAGGCCCCCCTTTTTATGGCCTCAATGGATGTTTCAATGGATGAATAGGCAGTCATCATGATGACTGTTACGTTAGGTGCTATTTGTTTGATTTTCTGCAGGACATCAAGTCCACTTTTATTTCCTATTCTCAAATCTAGTAATACAATATCAAAAGGTTGATTGTCGATCTTCCGGAGCCCCTCATCAGGGTCAGTGGTTGTCACGACCTGATATGAATCTTCCAACGCAAAGCTAAGAGCAGTGCAAATAGCAGGTTCATCATCAATTACCAATACACGCATTTTCATATAACTCCCCCTCTTTCCAGGCTTCTATTCGATATATAAAGGTAGTGAAATGGTGAATTTCGTACCTGTATTAGGATAACTTTTTACATGGATATCTCCGTTATTTTCTTTAATTAACCTATACGATAACGTTAGTCCCAAACCGACACCCTTTTCTTTATTTGTAAAAAACGGCTCGAAAATATGGTTCAGTTCCTCCTGTTTCATCCCTTTTCCCGTATCGGATATGATAATCCGCCCAGTCTTTTCGTTCTCTTTATCAATGGAGATGTTAATGGTCTTTTCCTTTGTTTCTTCAACGGCATGAATCGAATTCAACACCAAGTTAAGAAGTACTTGTTGAATTTGTTGTAAATCTATATAAAAAATAAGGTCCTCCTCAATTATTTGCTCGAAAATTATTTGTTTTTTTTCCATAGTCACCTTATGAAAAGCAAGTAAGGATATAAGTTCATGAGCGTGGCAATTTGTAATATTAGGCGGACGCGGACGTGCATATTCAATTAAATCGGTAACAATCGCATTCAAACGGTTAACTTCAGTAGGCAAGTGCTCCATTAGAACTTGTCGGAATTGAGGATTATCATATTTACTCGGAAGTAAATCAATGAATGTTTTAATCGATGTCAAAGGATTCCTTATTTCATGTGCGACACCTGCAACTAGTTGACCAAGGGCGTGCAGCTTTTCTTGCGTGACCAATTTTTTCTCCAATGTTTTCTTTTCCGTCTCATCATTCATGGAAAGTAAGTATCCGGTTTGTATATATTCAGAGTTGAACATCTTATGCATCGAATATGAAATCACCTTCTGGTCATTTTCCTCATCAAATATCAAGATTCGAAAAGAACCCGTAAGGTTATTCCCATTTTGTTCTTGATGTAAAGCTCCCAAATTCCTCATTAATTGTGAATGATTCATAAAATTCAGAATCATTTCCTTGGAAATGTCAAGAATTTCTGATGCCTTTGCATTACAGCTGGTAATCATGAAATCGAGATCGAATGTAATGATCCCATTATTGATATTGTTTAAGACTTGATCTTTGAAAGCTTCAGCATTAGCAATGTTTTGCCGTTGTTTCTCTAAATCCTTATTTAATAAATGTAATTTTAACGTCTGGTTATGAACGGATTTTTTTAGCTTTTGATTCCATATGTAAATGATTAGAAGGATAAAGGCCACGGCAGTTAGGGTTATGATCAACCAGAATATGAATTGCTCCAGCCTGGCAATTTTTTGATTGGATTGTGGCATGACCCATTTATCGATTATCCCATTGATATTCCGGTTAGCTTTAAGTTCTGTGAGTGTATGATCCATCATGAAAAGAAGCGATTGATTCCCTTTTTTCACTGCAATCGTATAATCCGCTGGTTCAATGACTTCATCGAGAATGATGTAATTCTTTTCTTGGCGGAACTTTTTTAAATAGAAATCTGCAGTCCATTTGTTCCCGATGAATACATCTGCACGGTTGTTCAATAATGTTAAAATACCCGAGTATTGATTCGAAACGGTCGTTAAATTTGTATTCCTCATATTGAGAAATGTACTGATTACTGGTGTGTTTTGGTCAAGGACAACATGTGAATCGCGTAGATCCGTTAACGTATGAATATCCTGTTTCCTTTTACTGGGAATGATTATGGATTGGGACATTGTAAAATAGGATTGAGTGAAATCAAGTTGATTATCTTTATCGGTATTATAGGTACTTCCAACAATTGCATCAATTGTTCCGTTGCTTAAGGCTTTTTCCGCTTCTTCCATCCTCATCGGAATATATTTGAAATCTACGCCATTATATTTTGCTATTTCCTCCATTAAATCAATATTGATGCCTGTCAGCTCACCAGCTTCATTTTCAAATGAAAATGGAGGAAGAGCACTTTCCCCAGCAATTATAAAGTTTTTTTGTTCAGCAAAAATCGTGGGAGACCAAAGCGTATGAACAAAGACCATCAAGCAAAATATACTTATTAGAAACAGCTGCTTTTTAATTAAGAGCCCTCCTTCTGTGTCAAAATCTTTGCAGTCAGTATTTCTCGGCTAAAAACGCCCTGATAATATACTTCTCCAATCAGGACTTGAACCCTTTAAATTCTTAGTATAATCTGACACAATCTAACAATAACCTACAAAAAGTATGTAATTTCATCTAAAGGAATAAATAGAAACCCAGCAACCTTTGCTGGGTTTTTAGGTGCAATTGTCATCCATTTTCCTAAATCGAAATTCCAGAATAAAAAGCCAAATTTCTCTGTATTGGATTTTTTGTTACTCCATTAAAGCTTCCTATAATAAAGTGAAAATTTATTACTATAAGATGGTTTTGATGAAGAGCATTGCTTAAACCTTATTCAAAATAGTCCCTTGTTAGTTCAAGAAAAGCGTACCTTTCAGCAAACAGCCAAAGGGTACACTCTAGGTTGAATGCGTAAGCCTATTACACGTTAGTTTTCTATACTCTACGGATCACTTTTAAGTTATTGATTGAATGGTTCCTGCGATCCAAAAAAGAGTTTGATGAACGCAAATTGAGGTAAGGTCTAAAACTTGATTAATATATTTTCTCAATGAAATGCTAATCTTTTAAGCCCTTTCCATTGAGAATTTTCTGCATGCATTTTTCAACTCTTGATTCTCGAGTTTTGGATTGTTTGGGTTGAGAAAAATGAAGAATGTATGCTCTTTGCCGTCCCGGGGTCAATGCTTCAAAAGCATTTTTCAAAGCAGGGATTTCATCGAATTTACTTTGAAGTTCTTCTGGAACTATGAATTCTGTATTATTTTTAAAATTCACTTCCAAACCGGCTTTTTCAACTTCAATGGCTTCATGGATATAGGCTTTCAGAATGGTTTCCGTTGCAACTATTTCTTGAACATTGGTGAACCGAATCTGGCGCGCCCCCTGTACATTCTCTGTTTGTTGGATTAGAATCCCATGGGTATCCTGTAACAAGGCACCTTTGTGAAATAGAAGCGCACAATATTCTTTAAATCCATGGATTAAAACTATGTTTTTTTTCTCAAACGTGTAACAAGGATGCATCCATTTAAATTCTTCGGTCAAGTCACAGTCGAGAACGATATTTCTCAACGTCTCATATTCTTCCTGCCAATTTTTGGCTTTGCTCAAAAATTCATCAACCTTAGGATTCCTTTTACTATTTGTCATCATGGAACACTCCTCTTTCCGAGCAGTTTGCTTTTTCCTATACGTTAGCTAAATACCATAAACAGGTTCAAAAGTTTGGTCTTACATTTCCCCTAACACTTTTTTAAGATCTTCGCCCATTTTCGCCCAACCATATTTCGCACCATTGAACGCTTGATCTTCTTTTTCGAATCCTGCTTGATCAAGATGTAAGTAAGTTGTTCCGTCCTCGTGCTTTAATGTCCATGTGACTGTAGTGTTTATCCCACCACCTACCCAAGTGTAAGATAACTTATAAGGCTCCTCCACTTCAAGAACTTCGGAATCTATAATTAAATTCCACTGTTCATTCCGAAACTGAAATTTATGGCCAACGACAGGTTTAATATCATTAGCCATTACCCATTTTGCAAGAGTATTTGCATCTGTTAAGGCGAGCCATACCTTCTCGATCGGGCTCTTAAAATTAAAATCTTGTGATACTGTTAAAGTCATTTTTTGTTCCTCCTGTAATATTTGGTTTAAAAGCAACATTCTTTCACTCCAGAATCTCTTGTAAAACGATACCCAATCCTCAATTTCTTTCAACGGGGCAGCATTCAGCCGATAACGTGTTTCCCTGCCGACCTTTCTGCTGATTACGAGACCAGCCTCCTTAAGGATTGCCAAATGCTTTGAAACCGCAGTACGACCCATTTCAAAATGAACGGTCATCCCATTGAGAGGCAATTCTTCCGCGTCCGCCAACAAACGTAGCAATTTACGTCTTGTTGGGTCAGCGATGGCTACATAAATATCACGATCTTGATTTTTCTCGTTCAAAATCACCCCCCCTTTAATGGGACACCAATTGGTGTCTTTTATTATATGACACTAATTGGTGTCATGTCAATTTTATTATTGACATGACCTTATTTGTTTTATTCTCCTATCATCAAGTTATAGGTTCCTTTTTTAATTATTTGTTCAATAGATTTAGCTTCAAACTTATTAAATCCTTTCACAACTAAGCTGCTCCCCATTAGTTAAAGAACATTTCTTCATAAAATAATGTTTTTACATAAATGACCAATATCGTTAGCTATCATTTTAAAAATTGAAAATGCTCGTTTTTCGGCTAAAGATCAATATTCAGAATGGCAGCTTATTAACCGGCCTCCATATCAGGGGCTCTTAATCAATAGCGAAGGCGATTTGTTATTCCTTAATTCACTAGACAGATTGGCTAATATTACTATGGTATCATCCGAGCATGGAAGTACATTCTTAAGATTTGAACGCAGAAATTGTGGTACTGAAAATGAGGTACTTTTTGATGGTAGGAAATCCAGGGGTATGGGTGATAATGAAAAGTTATTGACGGAACAATTTTCAACTCTGTTTTTATATGTGGCTGAGCAAGAACGTTAAAAAATAAGCAATCGATAGGCTGAAGGAATTGAAGTGGCAAAGAATAACGGCGTGTTATTCGGTACGACGTAAGCATGAATGAATAACGACTTCATTCAGGAATATGAAACCGGAGTGTCGCAAATTTCTACAACCCAATAAGGATTACAGGAAAAAACATTAAGGACTCCTAAGCTTGTTTCAAAATCATGCTTCGGGATGGGACCATTTCATCTAATTTTTTAACAAAGTTGATTGGAACGGGTGTACGAGACTCCCGCGGGAAAGCGCGTCCAAAGGAGACCCCACAGGTGCAAATCGCTCCAATCAATTTACAAACCCTCAATATTGTAAATTATTTTTCTATTTCAAGGCTTTTTAACATTTGCCGTAACGCTCCAAGATGATAAGCCGAGTGGGCAATGGTCGCATTTACATTTGTCAGCCATTTTCCTAAATCGATTGTGTTGATTTCTTCGAGAAGTGTTACATATTCTTTATGTAATCCCTCCCTGATTTCCGCCCATTTCACCTCATCAACATGATGAATGGTCCAGCTTGCGCCCCAATCTTTTTCGAAGTTTTCACCACTGATCATTGTTCGGATCACCCATAAATAATACCGTATGTGGTCAGAATGAGCAGCAATGGTTGCTCCATTTATGGAACGCGAAGCATCTTCTGCGGTTAAACCATCAATTGTACCAAAAACCCCGGTATTCGGTTTCGATTCAGTATAATAGCTCCCTCCATTTCCCGGTCCTTCAAACGTTTCTTTCAAAAGCATTTTTAATGACCTTGCCAACGTCTCGCTCAACTCAATTCCCCCCAAGTGTTTTAATTGACTTCATTACTATATATTACACTAAGACAATTCAATATTCGTTTAAAATTGTTAAATTAATCCGAGAATATGACGAGTTTATAGAATTACTCGTTTAACTGGCAAAAGGTATGAATTTCATTTTACTTTCGGGTACAATCTTATATCGTATTGACGCTGTTCTTTACGTGATGAAAAAATAATAACACCTTAAAAAGACCGTTCCTTTAATAAACAGGAACGGTCTTGATTTATTTAACTGAAAATATGATTCAACTCTAAAAAGTATATAATGCTAAGTCTATAGTTAGTAGCTTTTCAAACGCTCCTCCAGGGAAACAATTCTAAACTTTAACTCCTGATTAGAGTCCAAGCACCCTATTACAATTTGGTTATCTTCCGTAATGGTGACATATCTGAAGGTTTCTTCTCCGTGGATCTTTATTTTTGTCTCCAATGTCGTTTCCATTTTTGCAAAAACTTGATCTGTGTATGTAAGCGGAAGAAGATCATCCAATCCTTCTTCAGGGCTGTTGAGCCACTTAAACATGAAATCTTTCAATGAGTATTGTTCAATCATCGATAAATGATCTTTAAAAATTAATTTGTCAATGGTTATCTCTTTCAACTTATCCACTCCTCAATAGTATCTAAAGTTTATATTGATAAACTCCTAACATCAAGGGCATTCCAATGACAAACCATTACATTTTGATTACTTGCTGACTAAATAAACCCTTTCCTTCCGAAAAATGGAGTAATGTTACCTGGAAAATAAATTTTGGGATGAGTTTTTTAAGAATACGTCTAGGATTAACCTGTAGAGGGATCATCTTCTGAGGTTTGAACGTTTTGGTATAGATGATTTGCCATGAACAAGGATGTCCATTCCAGACGAAAACAGCCTCCATTTGCTTATAAAATGAAGGCTGTACTTTTAAATGAAAAATGTATAAATTATAATTCTTGTTTTCCTTTAACGCCATTTATCGAATAGCTGATTACAATGTTGGCATTTAATGAATGATATACTGAACAGTACGTATTTTTGGATAATTGAATTGCACGGACCACTTTATCTTCAGGCAGATCACCCTCCAATAAATAGTGGATATGAAAATCGGTAAATCGCTTAGGATGATTTTCTGATCGTGCCCCTTCTATTTCTATTTGAAAGGACTTTGTTTCAAATCGCATTTTTTTTAAAATCATTACAATATCAATGCCTGTGCACCCGGCAAGAGAATGCAAAAGTAACTCAGTGGGTCTTGCTCCGCTATTTTTTCCTCCTACATCTTCGGATGCATCCATCTTTATTTCATGTCCCGACGGAGTTGTGCCAGAAAAGGCCATTTCCCCTGTCCATGTAATCATTGTCTTCATTTATTTCAATTCCTCCCTTTCTTGTTGTTTGGTTCAAAAATTGTCCGCTTGTTTTATTTAATGTAAGTACAGATCATTTAAGACTTAAAATAATATTCCCTCAAATATTGCGGTCAGTGCTAATGATCCTAACTTGCGATGACTTTCCATTAATTATATTCTTCCCACAAGTCTTACTTAGTTAGTCATTCTGTTAAATTCAGGCACTTGCTTTCCGAGTGCGGTCTTTCGCCTGTGGAGGCTTCCTAGGAGTAAACGATATTCCCGCAGGAGTTTCGAACACCGCTCCGATCAACTTTATATTAAAAATTCAGATAGGAACCATTTTGTTGGCTAATGAAGGTTCGGAAATCTCTCACAACCATGTTCTAAAGGTAAACTTAGTTATCATTCTTGTTTTTTTACTAATTTAAATGGATGAAATCAACTGCAATGTTTTTTTGAGGGTTTTAAATATTTAGATAGAAACCGTTAGGCTTGCAAAATGAAAGACACCATATCCTCATCTACCATGAAGTTTTATAGTTTCCTCCTCCATTCAAAGGAGTTTTATACCTATTATTTTCCCCATCTTGCCAAGTAATATTGCCATTTTCATCTTTCAGGACGAACTTGAATTCATAAAACCGATCTGCGGCTAAACGAAATGTTCCTCTCCAGCTGCCTTCAGTGCTTTGAGTGAGCTTATATTCGTAATCTTCAGGATTCCACCTGCCGATTTCGCCTCTATCCCCAATTAAGTAAACTCCATGTGTGGGAGGTACATTTTCAACTGTGAATGTAACTGGAATCGACATGCCTTTCAATTTATCAGCCATCATCCTGAACTCATTTGTTGGTTTTCCTTCATCGTCGAATAAATAGGACATCCTTAGCAAGGTAAATCCATCAAAATCATGGTTAAAAACCATTTCTGCTATATTGTCAAAGCCCCCTTCATTGTCGATAAGCGGAAGTGCGTTTTCCCCATTTAAAGAAATTCCTTTTTCATTGGCCAATGAAGCGATTTGGGTAACCAACGTTTTAGGTGCGCTATAGGATGGTGCAGTATGTGCATCTTGATCTCCCATTTCCAAACAGGTGAACGTGAGGGCCATATTCGATTTTTTAAACTGATTCAATAATTGGGAGTAGTTATAGTACCCTGCACTATACTCTGCTGAATGCGGCAGTACTGGATCATTCATTTTCCAATGTACTCCTGAGATTTTAGCTCCAATTGGCACGCCAAAGACTTCATCAAAATGTTTATGGGCGAATTTAGAGATTTTTGCAAGATGCTTTTCGAGTGCTCCTTGATACCACTGCATAAAGTCGTATCCAAATTGTGTATCGATTGCTCCGCCCCTGGTAAAAAATTCATCCCCGCTTCCTGGCGGCTGTATCTCATTCCAGTTTTTATACGTTTTGCCCCACGCAGCATTTAATTTTTTTATCGTTGAATATTTTTCTCTCATGGTAAGCCTGAAGTCCCGTTTCGCACCTTCTGTATAAACTTGAAGCTGTCCCCTTTCAGGATAATCCCAGCCATCAGCATTTTGATAGGAGGGATATCGTAGTTCCCCAGCTGGTCCTGCACTTAAATATATTTTAGCTATTAAACCCTTCTTATCAGCAAAGTTCTCTGCAAAGGATTTATACAATTCGTTGTACTGATCGGCTGTACCTTCCCACCATGGAGCAAGTACCTCCTTATTCCAGAAACCACTTTCACTCTTGAATGCCATGTTTTCTAGAGTGTCTTTATTCCAAAGCCAACTCGGGATGGAATAGTTACAATCATCCCCCACATTACCGCCGCATTGATGTGTAGACAAAATGGGCACCCATTTTAAACCGGAAGCTTTCACAGTTTCCGCATATTTTTTATAATAGGACCAATCAAACTGATTATCTTTTTTACTCTCGACTAATCCCCACCAAATATCTGTCGTTATTGCATAAACTCCATTTTCCTTCAACTGAGTTAACTGTGCCTCAAATGCCTCCCAATCTGTTATTTCGCCCAATGGGGCCATTACATAAAGCTTGTAATCTGGTTTTACTTCCGCTGATCCAGGTGAAGAACTTGATAAAGGAACAAAATACAGCATAAAGGTAAAAACGCCAACAGATAATTTGTTCATAAAAATGCCAACCCTTCCCCAATAACTTTATTCATTTGTGCACCATTGAAATCGTTTACATTCACTTCGTTTAATAAGGCTGTTTTCGAATACTTTGTTGCTATTTACCAGGTAAAGCGGTGTGGTTGATTTCCCCTCCAGATGCTCGCTTTCCGCGGGGCGGGCGGTGAGCCTCCTCGGCGTAAACGCCTGTGGGGTCTCACCTGTCCCGTTACTCCCGCAGGAGTCTCGCACTTGCGCTCCAATCAACCTTAAATCGTTTAGTTTTTAAAAACAACAATCTTTACGAAAGAGCCTTTAATAAAGGTATTCCTTTACTGAAAATTATATTTGTTTTGGAAATATTTATCAATTATTCCGTCAGGGGAATTTAGTTCAAAGCTCCGGAAAGAAAAAGTGGATAGTCTAAGAGACTATCCAGAGCAGCGGGCCATCTATATTTTTATAAAACAATATAAACACTATCATCTTCTATTTCAACCTTGAATGTCTTAATGCAACCATTATCAGGTTTTTGGACTTCTCCATTCTTGATACTGATTTTCCAGTCATGCATCGGGCAAAAGACGTGATCACCACTCACAATGCCTTCCACCAGAACTCCGCCTTTATGTGGGCAACGATTTTCAATAGCACGGAATTCACCATTTGCTAAATGAAAAAGAGCAATTTCTTGAGAGCCTATGGTTACTGTTTTCCCCAGGTTTTTTGGCATCTCATTTACTGTTGAGACCTTTATCTTTTGAAGCGTTTTCCCCATTTAGGCTTCCCCCATATTCATTTATTTGATATTGCTGGAATTTTCACTTTTTGAAATAAACCGGTTTGGATCGCATTGCTCTCAATGATTTCTTTCCACGGTTCTTGCAACACTGATAGGGCCTCATTTAAACGTTGATTAAGCTCAATTCTTTTTTGCTTATCGCCAATAAGCGCCTTAATGGTATTGAACCCTACACGCTCAACCCAGAAGGACGTTCTTTCTAAATAATTGGCAGTCTCCCGATAATGTTGGAGGTATGCACCTGCAATTTCAATTACCTCATCACCTGTTTTCACTTTGCATAATAATTCAGCAGCTCTTAAATGGGTTCCGCCGTTGCCGCCAATATAAATTTCCCATGCACCGTCAACACCCACAACACCAAGATCTTTGATGCCGGATTCAGCACAATTACGAGGACATGCCGACACGGCCATCTTAACCTTGTGCGGTGTGCCTACACGTTCAAATTTCTTCTCCAGGGCAATGCCAAGCCCAATTGAATCTTGGGTGCCAAACCGGCAAAAGTTTTCACCAACACATGTTTTCACAGTTCGCAGGGTTTTTCCATAAGCATATCCGGAAGGCATATCCAGGTCGGCCCATACACTTGGAAGGTCATCTTTTTCGACGCCGAACATATCTATTCTTTGTCCGCCTGTAACCTTGATTAACCTAACATTATACTTATCGGCAACATTTGCTATTTTCCGTAATTGGGCTGGATTAGTAACGCCGCCATACATTCTTGGCACAACAGAAAATGTACCGTCCTTTTGAATATTTGCATGTAGCCTTTCGTTGACATAGCGGGATTCTTTTTCATCCTCATATTCATTCGGATGGATCATGCCCAGGTAATAGTTCAATGCAGGTTTACACTTCGAGCACCCATCACTTGTATTCCAGCCGAGAACATTCATGACTTCCCTAGTATGGGTCAGATTTTTTTCGCGTATTTCAGCAACAACTTCATCTCTTGATAAAGTGGTGCATGTGCATATGGATTCCTTCTGGTTTGACTTATTGAAATCAGTGCCTAATGTCAGCTCGAGAATATCACCGACTAATGGCTTGCACCCCCCGCATGATCTCGAAGCACTTGTGCATCCTTTTACTTCCTCAATACTTGATAACCCTTCAGATTCGATAGCTTTCACAATATCCCCCTTCGTTACACCATTACAACCACAGACGATTTCATCATGTGACATCGAAGTGACAAGACTGACACTGGGTTCTCCAGTCGTTCCAACTTTTAGATAGTCGGAAACGTCGGCATTTTTATTGATCATGCCCAATAGGTTATTGCTTTCCTTTGTATCCCCGAATAATACCGCACCAGAAATTTTCCCATTTCGGATCATTACTTTTTTGTAAGTACCATTCCATTCATTAAATTCCTTGATTGATTTAGCTTGTTCATCCTCGAAAATTTCCCCAGCCGAAAATACATCAACACCAGATACTTTTAACTTAGTAGACAGCACTGAACCCTCGTAAGCTTTACCTTCCAGCCCGCAAATCCTTTTGGCTAATACTTTGCCCTGTTCATAAAGGGGGGCGACCAAACCATAAACCATCTCTCGGTGCTCCACACATTCACCAACCGAATAAATATTCGGAATTCTTGTCTCCATATAATCGTCCACGATAATTCCACGATTTACTGGGATGCCGCAATTTTTGGCCAATTGAACATTAGGCTTAATCCCAACTGCCATGACCACTAAATCGGCGCTGATTTCCTCGCCATCACTAAAGCGTAATCCTTTAACATCAATTTCACCTAATACCTCCTGAGTCTGTTTCCCAAGATAAAAATTCATTCCCTGGCCTTCAAGTTCCCTTTGCAGCATTTTTCCTGCTGTTGGATCTAACTGCCTATCCATTAAAAATTCCGAAAGGTGAATAACATCTACTTGCATACCTAGATTTAAAAGCCCCCTGGCCGCTTCAAGACCCAGTAATCCTCCGCCAATGACTGCAGCTTTTTTATTGTTTTTTGAATATTCAATCATTTTTTCACAATCTTCAATATTTCGAAAGGCTGTCACTCCCTTTTTATCAGCACCCTTTATCGGTAGAATGAAAGGGATTGACCCGGTAGCTAAAATTAATCGATCATATTCGACTTCACGATTTTTGTCTGAGTATATGATTTGCTTTGCAGTGTCGATGTTTGTGACCGTTTCACCTGAAAAAAGTGTAATATTATTCTCTTTGTACCAGTTCCAATCATTTATTGTAATATCATCTATCGTCGTAGCCCCTTGCAATACATTCGATAGTTGGATTCGATCATAATTCGGATGTGGCTCACTTCCGAAGACAGTCACCTCAAACCTTTCCGGTTGAATTTTAAAAATTTCTTCTATACATCTTACTCCAGCCATGCCATTTCCAATGAGCGCCAATTTCTGCTTTGCCATGTTTTGTCCTCCAATAAGATTTTTTTGAAAGGATTATGTGTTTGATTATAGGTTAGGTCATTATTTATAACAACAAGTGTGTTATATAATCTTACATGATTTTTGAGAATCAATAATTAATGTTAGTTTTTATTACAAATATTCAGAAAATTAGGATATAATATCCTTATTGATCTTGCATAAATCAAAAATGAGGTGATTTTCATCGTCCAGCAAAAAGAATCCTATATAGACAGAAAAGTAATTTCCATAGGAGTGGTCAGAGAATTAACCGGACTATCCGATAGACAAATCCGGTATTATGAAGAAAGAAAACTCGTTTTTCCCGAAAGGTCTAAGGGAGGTAACCGAAAATACTCTTTTTCCGATGTCAAGACATTGGTGGAAATCGCCGATAAAATAGAGGATGGAGTGCAAACGAATGAAATCAGGCAGGAAAAATTAAAAGAGAACAGAAAAATTGAAAAGGAAAAAATGCGAAAAAAAATGTTGCAGGGCCAATTAAATGCTCACTTTGGCTTACGTAATTGATTTTCGCCAAACAACCGGAAGTATTAACCGATTCAACAAGTACTTTGATGTCCATATTTCAGGCTTCAATTAAACAGGTCACAATTTCACCTTGCACTTTTAAAAATAACTATAAACTGGACATGATGACCTTCATGTCCAGTTTTCCATTTTCATTACTGGAAAAGCTTTTAACTAATCATTCTTCTTCTAAGCGACCTCCTTATCTTTTGTTTTCTCTGAAAACCATGATAAATTCTCAGATAAATTCACCACTTCTCCTATTACAATCATGTCGGGATTGGCAACCTGCTCTCTTGTAACAATCACCACTATTGAATCGATTGTTCCTGTAAAAGTTCGTTGAAAACCCGACGGAACTCCCCTTTTAGACGAACGATCGTTTTTCCTTCTATTGATTTACTAATAAACAATTGATGAATCTCCTCTTGAGAGACACAATGTTTACCAGGCGCTTTACCGCAATAAATGTATTCAGCTTCAGGTTTACCGCATAAAACAATTCACGATTATACAATCGATCATACAAGATGACATCCGCTTCCGCGTGGCATTTGGTTGCCATGACAGTAATTAAGTCGGGATCACCTGGTCCAGCACCAACACCTTTTTTCATCCTTTTTCCCCCTTTTGTTTTTAGTCATGTAAAATCCATTTGATTTGGAATGCTGTGCGGTTAGGCTTATCCTTATTGACCTAAAAAGTCATGATGAAAGGGAAGAAAAACCTCGTTTAATTGGACGTTAACTCTACAATAGGATGTACTTTTACAGCACTGACTTTAAAGCCAGGCATTTTGCATACGGGATCTAAATCCTGTGAAACGAGGTGATTGACATTTTGTGAGTCTGCCCAATGAAAAGGAACGAATATAGTATCGTTGCGAATGGTTGCTGACCATTTGCTTCTTACAACAATACTTCCGCGCCTTGATTCAATTTTCACCAAAGTATTGTCTGGAATATGAAATTTCTTGGCTGTTTCCGGATGGATTTCCATATATGATTCAAAATTCCTTGCGGATAATGATGAACTTTTTCTCGTTTGTACTCCTGTTAAATAATGTGACATGATTCTTCCTGTTGTTAAATAAAGTGGAAAATCCGTACAGGGCTGTTCTTTTGGAACAAGAGGCACATTATTAACCATAACCATGGCCGCCTTTCCATCCGGGTGGGCAAAAGACGTTTCGAATAACCTTTTTGTCCCTTTATGGTCAATGGTTGGGCATGGCCACAATATGCCTCCTTCTTTTCTTAATCGATCATACGTTATACCATAATAATCAGCGGTTCCCCCACGGCTTGCCTCTCTTAATTCATCGAAAATCTCATTTGCAGATTGAAAGGGAAAATACTCCCCTTTTCCCAGAGCTTTTGCTATATCACAAATGATTTGCCAATCATGCTTCACTTCCCCAGGTGACGAAAAACTTGCTTCCCGCAATGTTACTCGTCCTTCTAAATTTGTCATCGTTCCTTCATCCTCTAAATAAGACGAAGTAGGTAAAATCAAATCAGCCAATCTAGCAGTTTCAGTAACGAACATATCCACTGCGACAAGAAACTTTAATTTTTCCAATGCCTTTTTGACAAAGTTAGCATTGGGATTTGAAACAATTGGATTGGAACACATTAAAAACATGCCGGTAATTTCGCCTTCATTTATCTTCTCTATCATTTCGTATGCTGATACGCCTTTACTTGGCAATTCAGCCTCATCGATTCCCCATATTCTTGCAATATGTAATCTATGTTCCTCATTTTCAATCATGCGATACCCCGGCAGCTGGTCTGTCTTTTGGCCATGCTCTCTTGCTCCCTGTCCATTTCCCTGTCCAGTAATAGCTCCATAGCCTGAATTCACTTTTCCGATTTTCCCTGTAACAATAAGAATATTAAGAAAATTACGAACAGCGGCTGAACCATCAGTTTGTTGTTCAACGCCCCTTGCTGTAAAAATCATTCCTGATTCTTCTTTCCCGAACATGACAGCCGCTTTTTGAATTTGGTCACTAGGAACCCCTGTCATTTCGGCAATTCCCTCTAACTGTAAAGATGTAACATACTCTTTAACTTCGTTATAGCCATTTGCACGTTCCCGGATAAATGCTTCATCAATAAAATCCCCTTCAATGATCACTTTCAATAACCCGTTTGCCAAGGCGGCATCCATTCCTGGTTTTACTTTTAGATGTAAGTCTGCCATTTTCGTTGTTGTTGTTTCTCGTGGATCTATAGCTATAATATATGCACCATTTTGTTTCGCTTTCTCGAAGTACGGCATGATTGTCGGCTGACATTCCGCAATATTCGTGCCTGCCAAGATAATGCACTTTGTGAACGGAACCTCTGATAAGCTGTTGGTCAGGCCTCTGTCCATACCAAACGTTTGGCTTGCTGCCGAAGCAGCTGCGGACATGCACAAACGGCCATTATAATCTATATACTTTGTTTTTAATGCCACTCTTGCAAATTTCCCAAGCAAATATGCTTCTTCATTTGTAATGGATGCACTCCCATAAACAGATAATGCATTTACACCATCTTCTACTTGAATCTTAGTGAAATTCTCCTTAATGTGGTTTAATGCTTCCTCCCATGTTATTCGAACAAATTCACCATTTTTTTTTAATAATGGGTATTTAATTCGATCTTTATGTAAAGCATGTTGGTGTGCATTCATTCCTTTAATGCATAAACGTCCCTCTGAGGTTGGATTTTCTTTTCCAATCGTCATATACTTTTTTCTTGCAATAATCGTTTGTTCCAACAGCTGCATTTTACATTGCATGCTGCAAAAAGGACATTGTGTATCGTACCGTTTCTCTGATTGGACCTCTTGTTGCTTCGTGCGAAAATACTTTAATAATAATTCGGTCAAGGCTCCTCACCCTTTTCTCATGGATTTCTTTAAATAACATTTACCCGTAAGTTTAAGACGTGCATCAAAAGGTACTTTCCACTTCGGTCATTCTCTGACCTATGCCATTTCCTATCGTTGAGATAGTTGCTGACTAAGTTCATTATCAAACAATACTTCTCTAACATGAATTAAACCCACTCGTTCAATCCATTGCCAAGTCCGTTCTAAGTAATTGGCTGTTTCACGATAATACTGAATAAAGCCGGTGATGATTTCAATTGCTTCTTCATTGGTCCCAGCTACACATAACAGTTCACCGGTACGTACATTACGCCCGCTGCTTCCGCCCACATATATTTCCCAGCCCCTGTCAATACCCATAACACCTATATCTTTCGTTGTTGATCCTGCACCGTTATGCATACAAGCAGATATGCCCATCTTAAAACGGTAAGGTGTTGATACATGCTCCAATCTTTTTTCCAAATCTACAGCAAATATAAGTGATGGCTTTTTATCACAAGAACAAACATGTTCACCGATACATGTTTTGACGTTTTGAACGATGTTACCATATTTTGAACTTAACGGCATGTCTAAATCAGCCCACACACCTGGGAGATCTTCTTTTTTCACACCCATTAAATGAATCCTTTGTTCACTTGTTACCGCCACCTGGGATATATCATATTTATCTGCAACATTTGCAATTTTTCGCAAGTCTTTCGCATTCGTCATCCCGCCGTACATTTGCGGGATAACAGAGTATCGGTCATCACTTTGAACTGTTGCATTCTTTTTTTCGTTTATGAAAAGAGTTTGCTGTCTGATTTCGTACTCTGGATGAATCATCCCTAAATAATAGATTAGGGCTGGCATGCATGTTGAACAACCTTCTGTATTTTCCCATCCAAGAACATCCATCGCTTCTATGACGGATGTTAAATCTTGTAGCTGCATTTTATACACGACTTCATCTTCCGTTAATGTGGTACATGAACACAAAGCAGTTTGTTCATTAGCCTGATCGGAAAGATTACCTTGAATATATGCCAAAAGCTCGGTCACTGCAGGCTTACATCCACCGCAAGAGCCTGAAGCCTTTGTACATTGTTTAACTTGTTCCACGGTTGTTAATCCCTTATTTCGAACCGCTTCAATGATTGCCCCCTTTGAAACAGCATTACAATTGCAAATGATTTCATGATTTGCCATAGAAGCGATTAATCCCTCATTCGTACATGGTGATTGGAACAGTACATGCTTTTCCTCTGACGATACTTCTTTCCGCTTTAAAATCATATCAAGTAAACGCGAACTGACCTTTGTATCTCCATAAAGAACAGCGCCTATGATTTTTCTTCCTCGAAAAACCACCTTTTTATAAACGCCATCTAAATCATCAAAAGTTGTGATTGATTTCGTTGTTTCATCACCAAGGAAATCTCCAACAGAGAATAACTCAACTCCTGATATTTTCAGCTGGGTCGAAACGACCGAACCTTGGTATCCATTGCATTTCATCTCACAAATATGCTTTGCCAGCACTTCACCTTGTTCATATAGGGGTTTCACCAGTCCATAAACAATTCCTTGATGTTCAACACATTCACCAACCGCATAGATATTTGGGATGCTGGTTTCTAAATAGTCGTTTACAATAATGGCACGATTTGTATCAATTCCGCTTTCTTTGGCCAACTGAATATTCGGTCTGACTCCGGCAGCCATAACGACTAAATCTGCTTCCAGCTCCGTTCCATCTTTAAAACGGACGCGCTCTACACGATCGTTCCCGATTATCTCCTTAGTTTCCTTATTTAAAAGAAAGTTCATTCCCTGGTTTTCCAACTCTATTTGCAGCAAAAGTGATGCCGTTGAATCAAGCTGCCTTTCCATTAAATGGTCAGCGATATGAACGACATTCACTTCCATACCAAGGTTTAACAGCCCTCTCGCTGCTTCTAAACCTAATAAACCGCCTCCAATGACGACTGCTTTTTTATGCTTGCGCGAAGTATCAATCATCTTTTGGCAATCTTCAATCGTCCGAAATGCAATGACCCCTTCTTTATCAACACCGGTAACAGGAAGAATAAATGGGATGGAACCTGTGGCAATTATCAGTTTATCGAAGTGAACTTCCCGTCCTTTGTCTGTTTTTATCTTCCGAGTCTCTTTATCGATTTTCACAACCGTTTCCCCTGTGAACAATTGGATATTATTCTTCGTATACCAGTCCCTGTCATTTATCGCAATATCTTCAAACGAAATGTTGCCTTGAAGTACAGTCGACAATAAGATCCGGTTATAGTTAACGTGTGGTTCACTACCGAAAATAGTAATCTCAAATGCAGTCGGGTCCTTACTTATAATTGACTCAACGCAGCGTAATCCCGCCATTCCGTTCCCTATTAAAACCAGTTTTTGTTTATACATTTTCTCCCCCCAAACAAGTACTGTAACAGGCCAATATAACCAGTAATCAAAGATCTAGATCTTAACTGAATTTTTTCCGAATACCCACGTTTTTTTCCATGAAAGCTGAGCAAGGCCCAGGATAAGCAACGCCACGATTCCTACTGCGGAAAATACTAAAAATCCTGTAGCATATGTCCCAGTAATCTGTTTCAACGTACCTAGTATGTTTGGAACCAAGAATCCGCCAACACCTCCGGCAGCTCCCACAATTCCTGTGATAAAACCAATTTCTTTAGAAAATCGCTGTGGAACTAATTGAAAGACAGCTCCGTTGCCCATACCGAGAAATAGCATTCCGATGAACAGTAGGATCGTAACGGCAGTAAGGGAATAAAGAAAACTAATCCCAAACATACATATTGTGAGTCCAACGAATAAAAACATAAGCAGTTTAACTCCGCCTATTTTATCGGCAATAAATCCCCCGACAGGACGAAAGAAACTTCCGGCGATGACACATAATGTAACAAATTCCCCTGCCTTAATTCGTGTTAACCCATACTCATCAACAAAAAAGATGCTTAAAAAGCTAGTAAACCCGACAAAGCCCCCAAAAGTCACACTGTAAAGAATACAGAAATACCAAGTGTCCGTTATTTTAAATACGTTGAAATATTCCTTGAGCGGTTTTGCAGGCGGTTGGGATGGTGCGTCTTTTGCGATTAAAATATAAATGACGAACACGATGGTTAAAGGAATCAAAGCTAATCCCATAACATTATGCCAGCCCAGTGATTCTGCAATACGCGGTCCAAACAATGTCGCAAAAAGAGTTCCGCTGTTTCCTGCTCCAGCAATGCCCATCGCAAGACCCTGCAAATGCGGGGGATACCAGCGACTAGCCATAGGAAGTGCTGCAGCAAAACTTGCACCAGCCACTCCGAGCAAAATCCCAATTAAATAGAGCTCGGCTAGACTTCCTCCGAATAACCATCCCCAAAAAAGCGGAATCATCGTAACAAGCATCCCGCCGATCGCTGTTTTCCTCGGACCGATGCGATCAGTCAAATAGCCAAGGACGATTCGAAAAAACGAGCCTCCTAAAATCGGAATCGCTACAATCAAGCCTTTTTCGGCTGAGGAAAGTCCGAAATCCTTTGTAATATAGACACCGAGTGCACCCAATAATACCCAAATCATAAAACTGATATCAAAATAAAGGAATGAAGCTAATAATGACGGAGCATGACCGCTTTTTTTCAATTCAGATATTTTCATTTTTCATCTCTCCAATACTTATTAATTGAATATTTGTTTATTTTACTCTTGTAAAAGCAAGATTTCTTTGTTTATGTAAGAAAACATTACACGCTTTTTTTGTAAGTTATTAAATTTGTATACTTTAAAGGCGTTATTGGTCAAAATTTAATAATTTCATTCCCTATTTCTTATATAAATTGAATGATATTGTGGTTTACTTAGGTGATGTAATGTTTAACTTTTCAGTTATGGAAGGGCATATGCCAAAACCGATAAGATTTTTTGTAATATTTTCCATACAAAAAAAGAGAAACCTAATGCTTTAGCTTCTCTTCCAGATTATAGATAAACCCAACTATGATTGAGTGTGTTTACAGTTTAATTTGTCCGTTAATTTTCGCTTTCTGCAGGCGGTCCGCCCTCGGAGCCGTTATGCCTGCGGGGTGTCTCCATTGTACGCGCTTTTCTAAGCAGGAGTCTCGTACACCCGCTCCAATCAACTTTGTTTTAATATTAGGGTAGAACACCTTTTGCCTAGAGTCTTTTTTGTTTAAAATAGAACAATTAAAACTTGAAGTGATGGCTATTCGCGGGTACTTCCCACCGCACGAAACAAGGACCCCCTTCATATGATGTGTTATGAGCGGCATGAGATAATTAATAATTTGATTATATCCGGGGAAAGGTTGGGTGCAATAATATGACGCAATATCCATTTCATAACATTCCATTTCAAAACCTTCAGAAAAAAGACATGTCATTTGAAGATGTATTTGTTCATATTGTTGAGTTCATGAAATTAAATCCTTCCGGTGATTATCGATTAATGGTCGGTACAGATTCGCAAGTACATAAAAAGCATACGGTTTTCATTACAGGCATCGTGATACGGCAGGTCGGAAATGGTGTTTGGGGTTGTATAAGAAAAGTGATGATTCCTAGAAGGATGCTGCATTTGCATGAACGAATTTCCCAAGAATTGTCGTTAACAGAGGAGATCGTATCACTGTTTACGGAAGAAAGAAAAAATCAATTAATCGATATTGTACTGCCTGCCGTATATCAAGGGGCAACGTTCACAATGGAAGGGCACATTGATATCGGGATTGGGAAGCGGAACAAAACCAGTGAATTTGTAAAAGAAATGGTAGCCAGGATGGAGTCCATGGGCGTGGAACCGAAAATCAAACCCAATGCTTTCGTTGCTTCAAGTTATGCCAACCGGTATACGAAGCAAGAGTAAACATTTAATAAGCAAGAGTTATCAACATTGGTTTTTTTAGGCTGATCAAAATGAAAATTTCGAAAAAAATGGATAATCGTTACAAATCGAAAAACAGCAAAAAACCGGCCTCAGAACGAGTCCGGTTTGAACATTTAAAGAGATATAAGCCGCCATTGCCGTATTCAGTAAGAAAGTTTTAAACCACCACTCCTCAAAGTGGGTGTTTGCAGAAAAAATCCTGTTGTCCAAGTCAGTGACGAGGCATAACATTCCTGATTCAATATAAACTCCCTATTACAGCTTAAAGGTTAAAACTTTATTATCAATACGAACAGTGCAGCTTGTATTGATATAATACCTGAATTCCTAGTAAGTTACAATGTTAATATTCACCATATGAATCGCCTATGGCTGTAGAAGGAAAAGACGTCCTAAAAGCATTCGTTAGACTCAAACTATTGATCAAAATAACCGATAAAATCTCCTGTGTCTTTATTTTGCTTATTTAGTACTGTTTCTTTGTCAAGGCAGTCCGAAATTTTTCTCATACTTCTCAATTCCTTTTCCTGTAATGATAATTAACGCCTCCTGTATAGCGAGTGTCCGAAACCTTCACATTTCCAGCAAAGTAATCGCTTTGGAGTTTATTTAGGGACGATTCCATCTCCTCTATTCCCTCTAATTCAGATCATCCATCGTCAAAATCGAAACATCACTATGTTCCGATGATACTTTAACCATTTCAGCCCTTTTGGTTGTATCTCGTCCACCTTGGAAACCAAAGATATGATAAATCTTTTGACCCCGCATTCTTTGGCGATTTGAAGCATATGTTGAATGGCTTCCGCAGTGTGTGCATAATCGATAACTATTGTCGGTCCAAATTCTTTCATATACATTTCAAATCTTCCTGGCACACCGGAAAATCGTTTCAGTGAAGTAAGGGTTTCCTCTTTTGAAATTGGAAACATCTTCGCTACGGAATATGCAGCTGTTGCGTTATATAAATTATGAAGTCCAGGTAAAGGTAACTTTATTCAAAACGGTACAGTAGCAGAAAAAAGAAATGTGTACAGAACCATTCTCCATTCTGATCCAGGGTTTCAGTTCACATCTCACGTCTATTAGCACAACCAGGCGTTATTGGTAACCACTCCCGAAAGGAAAAATGTCCTGATTATGCTTGTATTGAGTCATTCTTTTCGCATTTTAAATCACTTTGAATGAAGAAGAACTACAAGCAACCATTGAAGATTATATTTATTTTTATAACTATCAACGTTTCTGCCATCTCGCCCCGCTTGAATAACGATGCCAGATGGCAGCATAGCCTATTTTAGTTGTCTACTTGAATGGGCTAAGTCCATTCTTATCCAAAAGCAAGGGATTACACTTTTTTGAATAAAATGGTAGAAAAACCCTTGATTTTGATATAATAAATTAACAAAATTTATAAGAGTTGAGGAAATGGAAGGAATGATAATGTGAAAAAAAGATGGGGTCTTTGGTGGACTGGTAACATATTTTGGATTATCGTTTTTGTGATAGGGGCAGCTATTACTTGGCTAAGAAAGGTTGATGGCGCTGGTGTTACACAAACCCCTGAGCTTAAATCAGTGGCATTCATAGTTTTATTGATTGCGTTTATAATTCCAATAATTATTCAAGTTGTATGGCTAATTGTTAATTTGAGAATTTCCAGTAACAAAGATCAAACATATCTTAAAGGTGAAGACATAGTTAAGAGATAGTTGTTTGGAGTATGTCAACGGTACCGGACTGAACTGTAGCTGCTAGTCCTATAACGAGATGTATTAAAATGGATAATTATTTATTTTTATAGGAGTGAGTACATTGTTTTCCAATAATCACAAACGGATCAAGGTAAAATTAAAAGGATTAAGTCCGGTGCAATACCGAACTCAATCCTTAGAAGCAGCGTAAGTAAATAAAGTGTCTTACTTTTTGGGTTCACTTCAATTGGCTGCCTTTCTTTAATACTAATATAGATATAATGGGATAGCGTCAAGTGAAATTTAGATTTTTCCCTCGTTTTCCCCAATCAAGTCAATTACTAAGTTTACTACTCTTTTTCCATTACCCACAATTACGATTGTATTTCCAGGGGTTTTGTTTCGGCCTTTTGATTGTACAATGGCAAAATGAAAAACATCCCCAGAATAAAAAAGAAAGCGGCTGTTTCAAATATGGCGACGAGTGAAAATTGCTCTTTCAGGACGCCTGCTGCACTCATGGTCAACACCATCGACCCAGTGAATAACGGGCTTAAGATTCCATTGACCCTTCCGATGAACTCGCCATCGGTCCTCTGTAATATCAATGTATTGATCCCGATTTGAATACAAGGCAGCATTAGCCCATTAAAGAACTCGGCTGTAAGTGTAACCCAAAGATTTGTTGAAAGCCCCATTACCGCTAATCCAATGGCATTCACAAGCATTCCTAAAGCTAATAATCTTTGAGGTGCCACCTTTTTGGCGAAAATCATCACACCGGCTCCACCTAAAATCATGCCAAACCCATTCACCATAAATAACCATTGCAGATTTTCCTTAGGCAGTTCCAGTTGTTCTGTAACAAGAAATATAGAGAGCGGCTGAATGAAACCAAGTCCGAGCCCGGCTGCCAAAAAACATAAACCAAGCAAACTTAGTTCCTTTTTTCGCAACACATACCTCACTCCGCTTTTCATTTCCTGCCATATCGTTGTTTTTGCGGTCTCTTCATTCAGTTTAAAATCTTTAGGAAGAAAGGCGAGTGCACCAGCTGAAAGTAAAAACGCGAGGCCAGTAATCGCAATCGAAATGTTTATCCCGAATGATTGGAAGGCGAATGTACCGAGAATCGGACCTAAAACCATAAATACTGCAAAGACGGTCTGATAAACAGACATTCCTGTCTGAATTTGACTTTCTGGCAAATGCATCTTAAATAGCTTCATACCTGATGGCTGAGAAAACTGAGAAAGTATCGCCGAAATCAAAGTTGCGAAGAATACCATTTTCCAACTGCCGAAGATAAGTGAGATAAGCACCGCAAATACGGATATTGCACTTAATATATCACACCAAACCATCGTTTTTTTCGGACTCCAGCGGTCAGCAAACGTCCCTCCAATAAATGAAAAAATAAAAATGGGCGCGAATTCCGCTACTGATATCATGGAGATGGCAAAGGCATTCCCGTTTGTCTTTTCCATGACGAATAACAAAACTGCAAAATTCCGTACCCATATCCCTATTTGTAAAAACAAGCCTGATAAGATAATGGCCCGGAATACACGATTTTTAAATATGTTAGGCTCTTTATTACTCAATGTTACGGATGTATGTTTCCCCAATATAAAAACCTCCTGTGAGATATCTGGACAGGAGGCAGTACAATACAAAATTAACAGAGCAAAATATCCCTAATGGACGGAACACAATGATCTTTGTTTGTATTTTAATGTACAGACTAATCCTATCCAGAAAAAAGTTCGTATTTAGCACGTATTTTTTTCTTGAAGAATAGGATTAAATGATCATTGTTTAAAGGTCACCCTTCCATTTTATGTTAATTTAATAATAATCTATTTAATCTGATAAATCAAGGTGAAATCCATAAATATAACCCATTTTTTGGGCGGGGTTTTTCGAGGTATTGTATAAAAAATGGACTTCCTTTAAAAGAAAGCCCAGACTGTAGACAAACTTCAAGATAGGCGAGTTTGTCTGCGTTTTTTTAAAACAAAAAAAGTTCATTTGTTTTCAGAAATCAGCTCCCTTTCCGCCGACTGTCTGCCAAGCCCCCTAGCCGTTAACGCTCCGAGGGCGAATCGCCCACGGAAAGCAAGTTCTCTACGTTCCAATCAACTTTCAAAAAACTTCCTTTAAAAGAAAGCACTTTTATATCCATAAGTTACAAATGAATACTGCTAGTCATGCTTCTTCCCTCTGTTATTCTTTTTCATGACCTATCCCTTCTACTTTTCAGTTCTCCAAAATACGTTCATGATTAGGATTGCCATGAACAAGCAAATGGGCAGATGGCATTTTAATTTGATGCTCATGTAAAGCTGTCATCATTTCAAACCTCACACTTCTCGCTGTTTCAAAGTAATGTTCAGGATTAACAAGTCCCACTAAACATAGTTCATAACCAACATATTTAAGATTCGGATTTAAATCCGTAATGCCAATATATCTAAAGTCCTCTTCGGGTGTACCATCCTCTAGCCTTAGAAGTGTTTCACCATACTTCTCATTACAGATATGGCATATATCTTCTAACAGCCGTTTTACCTTTTCAGGATTTTCTTGGTAACTTACTGTAACGCGTTCAATGATTCGCATTCTCCCTTTATTGAAATTTTGAATCGTCCTGATTTCACTATGTGGGATTGTCAGTAGTTTTCCTGACCATTCCCTGATCTGCATGAACCGGATACCGATTTCCTCAATCGTCCCAGAACTTGTCCCATTGAATGTCACAAAGTTCCCCACTCGGAATTCATTATCTGAAAGCCTTACGAATCCCAATAAGATATCCTTAAGCATTTGCTGAGCGGCAAATCCGATAACGACCCCTAATATCCCAGCTCCAGCTAAAATTCCTTTAAGGTCTATAAATTGTCCAATCAAATATATAAGGAAAAGCGCGGAAATGCCGTACCTAAGAGAAGAACGAGTAACCCCCTGTATCGTTTTTTCGACTTCCTCCTCAAAAAAATGGGACCTTTTAAAGAACCATTCAACCATTTTATTCAAAATATAATAAACCGCCAATAACAGTAAAGCTAATATAAAAAGCCTCAATAAAAGAAATTCTTCCAAATAATCCATGGCAAGCTCAGTAAATTTCAAGATATTCATGTTCCCACCTCCATTTCCACTTTATTCAGAATCGATGAAAATCCAGTCATCATCCTTGCCTATTATCCCTTTATCAAGTATCAGTCTCGTTTTAAGACGATAAGAAACCCCTTGCTTATATGGGTCCTTCAATATAGGCAGACAAAAGTTAAAAGGAATTTCATTGCTTTCCCCTGAATTTATCTCTCTTGAAGACAAAATGGTGCTCGTTTTAAGGATTTCGTCAATTCCGGTAGAATGAGTATCCATAATTAAATCACATTCGATCCTCCTTATTCTTTGCGCAAGGGTACCACCCTTAATCAAGAAATAACCATTTATGCATTCACCAGATTTATACGTGTTTTTCGGAAGGATTAAATCTATTTGTGCTGAACCTATCCCTAAAAGTAATAAAGATTTTCTAAGTATCAAAGAATACACTCCATTTATATATTTATTTGTAATTCTACATCCCCAATATATTTGTACATTTCCTTAAAGGCTACATGATCCTGCACAAAAAAACCTTTACCATTTTGGTAAAGGTTTACTAAAAATAAATAGACCTTTACCAATAGGTAAGGTCTGGCTAACAACAATATGCTGCCAACAACACCGAGAGCAAAGAGCTCCGTAATGACGACATTGTTGTAAAAGCTACTCCCCTTTGGAGAATGTATTCAAGTATATAATTTATAATACGGTAGGACTAGAAAGTTTGTCAAACCTTTATATTTTATTATTTTCGGGCTCTGCCCAGGAAATTCGGATTCTTTGTACATATATTGATATTAATGAAAATATAATGGGATTAACTTGTCCCGCTATTGGAAAAAAGTTCACTGCTGGGTTTTAAATAGGCTAGTTGGTGGAATAAGTATGTAACAGCCAAGTCCTTACAAATGAGATTTCAAAAAGAATAAAGTGAACAAACTATGTATATATAAAAATTTTATTTAAAAATTAACAAGATTTCTCTTTTACTTATGCTGATCATGTTGTAATATAAATGTAACAATTGTAATATTAATTACACTTTCGTTACATAAGTATCCTATTAGGGATTGGGGAGATAAAATATGAAAAAATTTTCAGGTGTGCTATTATCCATTATCATTTTACTTTTCACATTAAGTGGTCAGGTTACCGCTAAAACGACATCACAGAATTTGTCTGACGCAAATGCATTAAAAATAGCCGATAATGCCAGCAAACATTTTTGGAATGCTTTACATGGTTACAAAACGCGTTCATGTTCACAAAAAACTTTCAATTATAAAGGGACAGAGTATTCATACCTTTGCCAAGAGTTTAATACAAAAGATAAATTGACTACCTACTTAGCAGAGACATTTACTAATAATGCAGTTGAAAAAGGGCTGAACAAATATAGTTATATTACACATAAAGGGAAATTAGCCCGTCCAATCGGGGACGGCGACAGCATGTTAGAGTGGAGAAAAGCAAAAATTAAATTGGTCTATCAAAAAACTAATGTTAGATCCTACAATTTAACTGTACCTACAGTCGACGGTGACTCAGTAAAAAGAACAGTTACCTTTTATAAGTCCGGCTCCACTTGGAAAGTTAATCAGTTCGATGCAGTTCAATAAAATAAATGTAACGCCTCATATGCTGTATAGTTAGTTAAAAACTATATTTCATATGAGGTGTTTTTCTGTTTTCAGTTGTAAATTGAGAAATAATCTTACAGACTTGTTATAAGCCTACTTTTCACTTCAAGAAACTTTCAAACAAAAAAACACAGCTGGATGCTGTGCCTTAACGGATTTTTGCCTTACGGAAGCCTTGATAGGAATCGTAGACGGCAAAACAGATGGAGATGAGTATGAGACCCCAATAAATCGAGGTTTTCCATTCATCGATTGAAAATAGTGTTCTTTGGTACTCAATGAATTCCGGGTTCAATAAATCAGGATTATTGATGATGATGATGAAAGTCAGAGTGGATAACAGCTGGTATATGGCATGAGATAAAGCTAGTTTCAGGGTCCATCGCCTTAAAAATAATTTATAAATCGCCAAGAGCACCCCAATGATTACGACGCATGATACCAGCAGCCAATAGGAATTCAATACTTCTTGATTGAAAGAAGGTGTCACGAAAATGAGACTGCCATTTCTTTTTTCATAGACTCCTAAGAGGTTTGCTGCATTGAAATAAAGGGCCGCGAAGACAGAAAGACCTAACAAACTCGCAAAAATCTCGATCATAGGAACCGCTTTTTTCTTTGAAATGTTCGGAATATCTTTTAGGTTTTCCGGTGTCCATGGTTTCAAGTCTTTTGTTAAAGGCGACTGGTCTTTTGACGTATCCACGCGTTCTAAAATGGCAAATGAAATCGTTAACCAGAAAAACACTTGGATACCTGTACTGATGATACCCGCAATCCCTTTCCCGATTATTATTAAAATTGCGTCCACAACCGTATTCCCCATATCCCGAAAAGGGTTATCCCCTATTAATCCGATCAATGAAATGACTGCAGCGATTGGTAAAATCATTTTCAACAGACAGATATAAACATCAAAATAACGCGGTCCAATCAGATGCATCGGTCGATCGCGATAACGACTTGCCAGTGTAACCGGATCTCCTAATTTTAAAAGAACGGCCTTCACGTCTTGCTCCGTATAATCCACCGGAAGCATATCTTCGATTGTAGATTGAAGTTCAAGCGCAATATCCTCCCTGCTTTTTTCTGGAAGCCTGCGGGTCACTTCCTGAATATAAAGATCAATCAGCTCCATCTTCTCCCTCTCCTTTTAATAATATATAAAGCTCTTGAGAAGTTTTTTCCCATTCTTCCTTTAGCTGAGTGAATATTTCTCCCCCATACTCGCTTAAAGAATAGTACTTGCGCGGTCTACTTTCAGAAGTATCCCAGCTGCTGGTGACCAATTCTTGTTTTTCCAGGCGGCGAAGCAAAGGATATAAAGTACTTTGATCAATGGTAATTCCCGACTTCTCTAAACGCTGGACAAGCGAGTACCCATACTGAGGGGTTTTGAGCTGACTTAGAACAGCTAACGTCAAAGTGCCTCTGCGCAACTCAGTGGTTAATGAATTCAGTAAAGTGCTCATCCAATCACCTCTTCTCTATACTATGTGACGTACACCATACCTTATACTATGCATCATACACTATTTTAGTTCTAACAACACCATAAAAATGAAAATATATTTTATTTAAAGCATAAAAAAGAGAAGCGTTTCACGCCTCTCCGTTTTTCCTTTATTAATATGACACAAGAATGACCCTTATTATCAAGGAACTAGCATATCAAGCAATTGCTGCAGTTCCCTACTGGTACTTGTTTTTTTTACTGTAAAAAAAGATCAACTTCATCAACTGATGAAGTCTTTCCAAAGTCAGGAGTCTATAGCCCCCAAATATTTGAGTTGATAGACTAATTAGCAGGATTTCAAAAATATAATCAAATATCTGCTGCAATCGTTGTTTCCATCATTTCTTTTACCTTTTTGGGATCTGTTGTTTTTCCTAGCACCCACATTAATTTCGGTACGATTGCTTCTGTGTTCATATTTTTAGAGCGTACTACACGATTATGGTCAATTTTCCGACCAACTTCATATATACCCATGTCTTCTCCTTCTTCTAGACATTGAGTCGTAATGACAACCGATATACCGTGCTCTGTTAATTCAATTAATTTCGCTAAAATGTTGCGCACTTGAAAAGGAACACCACCACTTCCATAGCTCTCCACAACCACTCCTTTATACAAACCTTTTAGGCAGTCAAAAAATTCTGGTTTTATCCCAGGATGTAATTTCACGACCGCCACATCTGTACAAAGTGACGTATCTAATTGAATGTGTTTCTTTTTAGGGACTTGAATGGATTTATTATATTCAATATGGTCATCATGTATTGATGCTACATACGGATAATTAATACTTTCAAAGGCATCATAGCTTTTCGTTCTAAGTTTAATCGCTCTTGTCCCTTGAATGACTTTGCCGTCAAATACAATATATACCCCACCTATTTCTTCACAAGCAAAACGAATGGCATCTGAAATGTTTCGTTTTGCATCTGTTTTACTATACGAAATAGGGATTTGCGAACCTGTAATCACAATCGGTTTTGATGCATTTTGTAACATATAAGAAAGTGCAGCTGAGGTGTAAGCCATTGTATCGGTGCCATGCGTAATAATGAAGCCATCGTACTGACTGTAGTGTTCGTAAATAGCATTCGCCAAGTCTATCCAAAACTCTGGTTGCATGTTGGTGCTATCAATGTTCATTAACTCCCTCGTATCAATACGGCAACGTACATTTAATTCAGGTATGTAACTTAATAAATCATCAGCATGCAGTTCAGGCGCAAGTCCGTTTTCTCCTTCAAGTGAAGCTACTGTTCCACCAGTTGTAATCAACATTAATTTTTTCAATGATAATGACTCCCCTATCAATATGTTTTTCAAAGAAATTATTCATTTCGCATTCGTTATTCAATTCGCGTACTTTCCATGTTATTATAGTAACAAAAATATAATAATTCAAGATGAAAATATTCTACTTTTGTACACTCCATCCAATTTTTGGAACAAGAGAATGTTTTTTTCCTGAATCTTAGCTGAGTTATTTTACAAATAATGAATTTTTTTCATTTAGATCTTCATTACAACTTTGATGTTTAAGCCTCATATC